>NZ_SJOC01000017.1:0-70220 GCF_004331195.1 Acinetobacter sp. ANC 4216
GAAGCCGATCTAAATTTCTGTCCAACATGATATTTTTTCACAAGGTGTTCAAAATCCTGTCGCACGACAGGTTTAATCAGCTGATGAAATACGGTATTCTGATGTGACAAAACCTGAGTCCTTGATCGTTAAAGTGTTTGTTCGCACTTATATTTTAACTATTCGGACTCAGGTTTTTTTATTTAAAGTAAACTATGGGACAGCAGTGGCCATGTGGCCTCTTTTAAGTGTGGATACAATAGAGAATATCAATAATAACCAGACGAGCTTTGGGCATGTAAAAAAGCTGGAATCAAACCAGTTAAGGCTGCACGAATATCGGCACGTTCGTTAATCAACTGGTGTGACCCTTCTTCCAGCATCAATAAGGTCTGCAAACGGAACTTGCGACGAATAAACTCGATATTATAACGCCAGTCCACAGTCTGATCCTGCGCTCCCTGTGCCAGCCAGACAGGAATGCGGCAAGCAGGACGCGCTTCCATTTCCTGCATCCATTTTGACATGGCCAGAATCCAGTCCATTCCCATCATACGGGGCTGTAACGGATCTTTTAAACGAACAAAACGCAGAAATTCAGGATTGTGGTTATTGCGTCTAAAATGCCGTGGTACCTGACGCTTAATACGCCGGATAATCCCCAGACCGACCGAATTATGCCACCACGCCGTCTTGGCCGGTCGAATCAGGGGTGAAAGCAATAAAACACGGTCTACATAGGGATTTTCACGACGTTGGGCAAATTCCAGCAAATGATGCATCCAGATGGCACCACCCGTACTCTGCCCGATGCCTAACCAAGGTTTCGGCAATTGTTCAGCATTTTTAATGTAGTGATAAACCGCATGCAATACCTGCTGGTAATGGTCAAAATTCTTGATGTTTGCCGGAGAACCATCACTGAGGCCATGACCGGGCAAATCATAAGTAATGACACTAAACCCCTGTTCCAGCAATTCACGAATAATCGGCTGGTAAATTCCGCTATGTTCCAGATAGCCATGCAGTAAAAATACCGTACCGCGTATTTTCGGCAAGGCAATTTTTTCCAGATGTGGTTGAAACACCTGTACATGCAATTTAAACAAAGGCATTTGTACATAGCCTTGCCAATGCTCACAATCCAGCAGATGCAAACCATATAACTGACGATAAGCCTGAATTTCGACTGAAGGCTGATAAGGCTTGTTCAGATTTAATGCTTCAAGTAACTGAGGTGTGGTTTCACGGCTTGGAACGGGTAAATCCAGCTGTTTTAAAATGGCAGGATTTAAGAATGGAATATCGGGCATTAAGGTACCTCTCGGCAATCACTGGAACCAAACCAGATATCACGAATAGTGGCTAACATTTCATAATTGGCACGGCGACTATGGTCATAATTCTGTTCACTTGGACGCCACTTGGTCAATTGAGTCGGCATGGGTGCTTCTACGGGTACAGTTTCAATACCATTCAAGGCAAATAAACGACGGGTACGCGGCATATGATAACGGTCAGTAATCAAAATCACCCGTGGAGCTCCACCTTTTTTCTGCAATAATAATGAGCTAAAACGCGAATTTTCACAGGTATTCATACTGCGGTCTTCCAGCAGTTTCGCATCGACATTATATGCCTTTAACCAGCGCTGCATATAAGGTGCTTCTACACCACTCAGCACAATCGGTAAGCGATACTGCTGTTCTATGGCTAAGGTTTTTTCCAGGCGCAGACGGGTATATTTGTTTACTACTATATCCTTTCTGTTTTTATCCAGTGTTAGCCCGCCACCCAGAACCACAATCGCATAGGGTTTAGAACTTTGTGGCTGTGATTGTTCATTTTGCTCCTGAATCAGGGCAATATCCTGATAGATGGTTTCATCGACAGCTTCGCTGGCCACCTTTTCCTTTTCTATTTCATGCGTGCGCAGAAAATCCAGATATTTTTCCATTAAGGCCTGATTTTCAGTACTGTTTAAATCCAGCAAGTCTTTAACCGTTTGAGCTGGATCTTCTGCTTCAGATGCAGCCTCGACCGGCTTTGCCAGCAGCGGAACCTGCGGTTTGTCCTGTTGTTGTTCTTCCTGAATCTGGGCATCTTCAATGGTTTGCTGCAAGGCCTTGTAACGCGCCTGAATCAGAATTAAATCCTGTGAATTTTGCGACTGGATCGCCTCTTCCATCAATTTCAGGTAGGCTTGACGGGCAATCCAGACTCTGGAACCTGGCTCCAGATTTTCATGTTCACTCAAGGCTGCCATTTGCTGGCTTTTTGCTGCCACCTGATTCACTTCTACAGGCACAAAACTGTTCAGCGCACTCACGACCCAACCAGAATAAAAGGGTGAATAAAGCAAAACCATGAAACAGCCGAACAGTACAAATAGCACTGAAGCTATTTGTACCAGTCGTACCATCCAATGCGATTTCGCCATCATTTTTATTCCATGTGTGAACGAATTAAACCGGTTTCATCAAACAGCACCGGTTCAGGCTCTAACAAAATATCAAATTTTTGCTGCACATCATGCTGTACAGCCTGGTAGGTGGCTTGAACATCTGCCAGATTGGCCTGATCATAATTCACCAGCACCAGGGCTTGCTTATGAAACATGCCCACCATGCCCAGTTTTTTACCTTTCCAGCCAGATTGATCGATCAGCCAGCCTGCAGCAATTTTAACCCCACCATTGGCTTGAGGATAATGGGGCAATTGCGGAAAAGTCTGTGCTAAATGGTCAAAAAGCTGTTCTGAAATTATCGGATTTTTAAAGAAACTTCCCACATTCGGATATTCTTTTGGATCGGGCAATTTACTTTGACGAATCTGAATCACTTGTTTTTGCAGGTTGGCAGCGGTCTGTTCTTCACCTACCGCCTGCTTGAGGTCGCCATAATTCAACATTAAATGAGCTTGCTTAAGCAACTTAAAAGTCACATGAGTAATCACAAATCGATTTGGATCGTCTTTAAAAATACTGTGTCGATAGGAAAAATGACAATCTTGAGCCAGAATGGTGCTGAATTGTTGCATCTGGCGGTCATAGACCTGAACCGACTCGATGAACTCGCCCGCTTCCACCCCATAAGCACCAATATTCTGTACCGGAGACGCACCCACCAGACCTGGAATAAGTGCCAGATTTTGCAGGCCATATAAATGATTTTCTGTGGTCCAT
The DNA here is from genome assembly GCF_004331195.1 of Acinetobacter sp. ANC 4216. Taxonomy (NCBI): domain Bacteria; kingdom Pseudomonadati; phylum Pseudomonadota; class Gammaproteobacteria; order Moraxellales; family Moraxellaceae; genus Acinetobacter; species Acinetobacter sp. ANC 4216. The sequence continues at coordinate 3,164 of NZ_SJOC01000017.1, forward strand.
AACACAAAATCATGCCAGACTTGCCCAGCTCCCACACGAATGGTTTTGCTGTCATCATCTTCGGCAATATCTTCAATACCCTGAATGTCCATATGCATCACAAGCGCATGGATTTTTTCAGGCAATAGCATGTTGCTGCCACCCGACAAAATCAAAACATTTAACTGCTGTTGCTTGGCATAATTTAAGGCATCCACCAATTCAGCGGTAGATTGCACTTTACAGTAATGCGATGCAGTTGCATCAAGACTCAAGGTATTAAAAGGCTTAAGTTGAATTTGAGTTTGAATATTCATGTGCTTAAACCTTTATTTCACATCAATCTGTTGTTTGAACTGCTGTTCAAAAATAGCCACCCACGCCAAGCTGCTCGATTCACACTGATCGAGTACACGCTCAAAGCCATCTGCCCCGCCATAATATGGATCCGGCAAGGCCTGTTTGGGATAATTCTGATCGTATTCACTCATCAATGCAATTTTTGCCCGAATTTGACTGGCAGCATAGGCCGTTTCAGCCTGTTGTAGAAGCGCTTGAATATTGAATAAATTTTCATGATCCATCGCCAGAATAAGATCAAATTCAAGAAAATCTTGCGCTTTTAACTGGCGCGCCCGTAACGATGATAAATCATAACCGCGCTTTAAGGCATGTTTCTGGCTACGCTCATCTGGTGCTTTTCCAGGATGGTAATTACTGGTTCCTGCGGAGTCGATCATAATATTCAGTTGCTGTTTATCACAAAAATGCCTAAGAACAACTTCTGCCGTGGGAGAGCGGCAAATATTTCCTAAACATACACATAACACCTTATAGGGCGTTTTGGATGACATAACAACCTCAATTACTGCTTTATTTTCAGGTGTCTTATGTTAAGTTATTTAGAGGATGAATCCTATAGAACACTAAAACAATAATCTTGAATTTGATATCAAAAAGGAAGCAATAGATGAGCCATTTTCAATTTCAAACCGTCTCGAATATTATTTCTGGACTGGGCTCGATCTATGAGTTAAAGCCATTATTACAACAACACGCTTATAAAAAACTGCTGCTGGTCACCGATGCCGGCATCATTCAGCAGCAACTGCATGTGCCGATTATAGAAATTTTAGAAACCATTCGACTGCCCTATGCGATTTATTCCAACGTTCAGGCCGATCCTCCTGAGCAGATTGTATTGGATGCCGTACACTTCGCCAAAAATGAACAAGCGGATATCATATTGGGGTTCGGTGGTGGCAGTTCACTGGATGTTGCCAAAGTAATTGCAGTTCTGGCCCATCCGCAGCAACAACAGCGCTTGCAGGATTTATATGGCATCAATAATGCCAAACACCCTAGATTACCGCTGTTTCTGGTTCCCACCACGGCAGGTACAGGTTCCGAAGTTACCCCCATCTCGATTGTCACTACAGGTGAAACCAGCAAAACCGGTATTGTTGCTCCAGTTTTATTTGCCGATGTCGCCATTTTAGATGCAACCTTTACCCAGAACCTGCCTGCGCCTATTACAGCGGCAACCGGCATCGATGCGATGGTACATGCGATTGAAGCCTATACTTCAAAAATCAAAAAGAATCCCTATGCCGACATGTTAGCCAAACAGGCGTTAAGATTACTCAATAAAAATCTAAGTTTGGTCCTGGCAGATGGGCAGAATTTTGAAGCACGGCAAAATATGCTGGTTGGCTCCATGCTCGCCGGACAGGCCTTTGCCAATGCTCCAGTGGCAGCAGTCCATGCGCTGGCTTATCCCTTAGGCGGACATTTTCATATTTCACATGGGCATAGCAATGCTCTGGTGTTGACCGAAGTGTTAAAGTTCAACGCCCCGAATGCCAAACAGTACTATGCCGAGCTGATGTGCTGGCTTGACCCGAAAAGCAACGGCAGTACAGACGGTCTATGTGATTTATTTATTGACCACATGCAGAATCATCTGGACAAAAGCGGCCTGATTTTAAGGTTGAAAGATTTGAATGTGCCTGAAAATATGCTGGAACAACTGGCCAATGATGCGATGCTACAAACCCGGCTGTTGCAAAATAATCCGCGTGCTCTCAGCCAACATGACGCACGGGAAATTTATCAAGCTATTTATGCATAAATCAAACTTATGCTGCTGATAAAAATAAAGATTTAAGAATATCTAAATTGCTTTTACAGTTATTACAGGTCATCCAGTTTTATTGAGATGAGCTATTTTTAACTTGTATTTTCCTAGGCTTCCCAGAAAAAAATGAAATCATTAAAGTGACTATAGCAATGAAACAGATTCCCAAACATCGTGCCGATTTTTCTTACTTCTTACCCATTCAAACCCGCTGGTCTGATAATGATATCTATGGTCACGTCAATAATGTCACCTATTACAGTTATTTTGATACTGCTGCCAATTCCCTGCTCATTGAAAAGGCAGATTTTGACATTCGCTATTCGCCCGTGATTGGATTAGTGGTGGATTCTGCCTGTAGTTTTTTCCAGGAACTGTCTTATCCTGAAATCATTGATGTCGGCGTGACTATTTCGAAACTAGGAAATTCATCTGTCCAATATGATTTGGCCATTTTTAAACAGGGTCATAATGTAGCCTCAGCACAAGGCCATTTCGTGCATGTATTTGTCGACCGCCAGACACGAAAAAGCACCCCGATTCCAATTCAAATGCGGGATGCTCTATACCCATATAGTGTGAATGAATAAGCTTATTTCAGCTGGATATTCTGTATTTCACCTTCAAAGTTTTGTAGCAGCTCTTTGACCGCAGGCTCTGCATGCAGTAGCTCTGCCGCACGCGCATAAGCTTTTTCTTTACGCTCACTTTGCATGCTATACGGCGTCGTGGTTGTTAATTCGGCATAATGAACCTGAAAATGCGTACTCGACCATTCGGTTTTTAACGCCTGTTCCAGGGCATGCTGCAACTGAGTCAACAATGCTTCATATTGCTTTGGAATATGGAAAATCGTTTCACCATTGATTTGCCCCGTCATTACACCCTGTTGTGCCAATTCTTGAACTGCCGGTGACAGATGACTGTTACGGAACCAGTACTCCCATTTATCTACCGTCCACTCGCCTTCAAGCACCTGAGGCTTTAATTTCAGAATATCTTGTGGCATCAGTTTCGATGAGGTATCTGTCAGATTGTCTTGTACCTCTCGATGTGCCGAAACAGCCGGTTCAGGTGCCAAATCAAATAATGAATCTTGGGCTGTTTCCTCTACAGCTTGCTGAGCTTGCACCGGAACTTCAGCTTGAGATTCGGTCGGTGTGGTTTCACCTGTTGCTAAAGGTGCTATTTCATCAAACAGGAAATCATCGCTGCTGCCTTCATCAGCTGTAGTGCTTATTGCTTCAGGCTCATCGTCAAAGCCAAATAATGCATCGTCACTGGAGGGATCAAAGACAATTTTTTCCGACTGTGCTTGAGCCGGATTCAATGGCGTATTTGATGCCGGAGATAGAACTTCATCTTCTACCGTATCCTGTTCCAGGAAATCATCCGAACTGGGTTCATCTATAGAAGATTGAGCTGCAACTTCATTAAATGGATCTTCATCATACTGAGACTCATCAAAATCATCATATACTGCTGCTGATTCAACAGATGTGACTGGCTCTACAGCTACCTTCTGCGATGATTGCTGCTCTGTAATCTCTGAATCAACCGGCTGTTCAAGCACTGGCTCAACGTGCTGTGTAACGACTTGTGCGTGTGATACAGGAACTTCATTGGGCTGTAATGGACGGAACGCCAGTAATCGTAATACGCACATTTCAAAGCCCTGCTCTTGCGTTACAGCAAGTTGCAGATCGGCACGACCTTTACAAGCTACCTGATAATACAACTGTAAATCTTGTGCTGAAATGAGTTGAGAAAGCTGCATAATCTTTTGATTGATTTCAGCACTATATTTCAAGCTCAGCTCAGGCAGATATTGCAATAATGCCAGTTCATGCAAGGTCGAAATCAACTGATCCAAAACCAGTGACACATCCAGAGCCTGCTGCCTAAATTGCATGAGCAATTGACTGACACGTGTTTGCTGGTTTTGATGAATAGCCAAAATCAAATCATAAATGATGGTGCGGTCAATCAAGCCCAACATGTCTTTGACATCTTGATGCTGGATTGCGCCCTGACCATAGGCAATCGCCTGATCGGTTAAAGACAAGGCATCACGCAATGAACCCTGGGCAGATTCGGCAATTTGCCAGACCGCATCCTGTTCTGCTGGTATATTTTCTTTATTTAAAATATCGCTCAGATGTGCAGTAATTTCATCGACTGCAAGTGGACGTAAAGTGAATTGCAAGCAGCGCGAAATGACGGTAATCGGTAACTTTTGCGGATCAGTGGTTGCAAAAAGAAATTTGACGTGTTCAGGTGGTTCTTCCAAGGTTTTCAGTAAGGCATTGAAGGAATGCGTAGACAGCATATGCACTTCATCTACCAGGTAAACCTTGAAACGACCTTGAGTAGGTGCATACGGAACGTTATCCAATAATTCACGTGTATCTTCTACTTTTGTACGTGATGCCGCATCAATTTCGATCAGGTCGATAAAACGGCCTTCATTCACCGCCGTACAGGTGGCACATACTTCACACGGTGTTGAGGTCACACCAGTTTCACAGTTCAGACATTTTGCCAAAATACGGGCAATGGTGGTTTTACCTACTCCGCGAGTCCCGGTAAACAAATACGCATGATGTAACCGACCACGTTCCAAGGCACTCGTTAATGCGCGTGACACATGGTTTTGCCCCACCAATTCCTTAAAATTACGTGGACGGTATTTTCGTGCAAGTACTTGATACATGTATGCTCCTTTTTACAGGTCTAAGCATACTGTTTTTTTATAAAATAGTGAAATAAATGGCAGCATTTGCGCAATAAAAATCCTGTATTTATCCGGCTTAAGTACAGGATTTAAAATTGTCTGAATAAGCGAATTAAGCCAACTTACCTAAAAGAAAATCACTTTGCATCTGATAAGGTTTTGCCGTCTTGTCTACACGAATTTCGAGGACTTTTTCATCCAAATCCACATAAAGCAAATTACGTGTAGGCACATTGATCAGCTCAATTTTGTTCTCATCTTTGGCATCGAAACGCAGCTGACCAGTCAGGGTTTCCAATTCGTTATGGCCACTCAAACTTTCACGGGTTAAAGTGTAAGTTTTGTCTTCATGCAGCTCTAAAGCAACCGCCATTCCCGGACAATCTTCACAGCGCGATAAACAGCCCATGCATGGCGTTGTCCCTTCATATTTTCCTGCCCATGCTGCCTGTTGCTTTTGCGATTCTATCGATGCCTTGGCTTGCGTATCCGATTGGTTAGCATCCTGACATCCCAGTAATGCAGCACTTGTCAGCAAAGGAATCAACACGACATTTTTCATAAAATATCAACAGCAGCTAGAATCGCAGGCAAAATAGCATATTTTTCTGCTCTTTGCTCAAGCAACATATTGCAAATTAAAACCAGCCTTTACGACCATATAAAATCCGATCTGTACAGCGCAATGCTTCCTGCGTTAAGCCCCATAATCGGTAATCTCCTGTAATCGAGGCGACAGGGAAATTATGGGTATAGGCAAAACTTAAACCACGCTCCGGATCGCACCACGCACCAGAGCCATTAAAGCCCATATGACCAAATCCTGAGGATGATTTTCCTAAGGTTAAAACCCGGTGATAACCCAAACGCCAATGCATCGGTAATGGCATGATCCGGTCACGCCGGGTATATTGTATTTGACTTAATTGCTGAAAGACTTCAGGCTGAATCAACTGCTGCCCTTGCCACTCCCCAGCATTGGCAAGCATTGCGTAAATACGTGCCAGGCTGTTGGCGCTAAACACACCCGTTGCCGCAGGAATAATGGCCTGTAGTCCTGCATCGCTAAAGAAGCTGAAATTTTTCATCCCTTTAGGAATCATCGCATCCTGAAAGTCTTGAGGGTTTTGACCAGAAAGTTCTAACAGTTTATCTAAGGGAGATGCTTTGCGTGCCTGTTGAGGTTTGACTTTAGCCTTGGCATTTTGCGGTTTATCTGTTGAAAATTTTTGCTGAGGCATAATCCGGGCAACGTTAGCCAGTTTCTCCTTCGGCACGCCAAAATAGGCAGCATCTAATTGCAATGAATCAATCAGATAGTGTTGCATCAGTTCTGCTAATGTCTTCCCTGTAGCATTTTCCAATACCCCGCCCACTTGCCAGCCAAAAGTTAAGGGCTGATATGCGGCATCTGTCGCGACTTCAAAACGGGGTTTGGCCTGGGCCAAGACATCCAGCATGTGCGGCCAATCCGCCATTTCCGAAGCATCAGCAACAAGATGGCGAATATCATATAAACCGCTTTGGTGACTCAGAATATGCCTTAAACTAATTTTATCTTTACCCTGTTGGGCAAATTCAGGCCAGTACCGTGCTACTGGAATGTCATAGTCAAGAAAACCTTCACTGACCAAAATATGCGCCAAGGTAGATAAAACCCCTTTACCGGTGGAATAGCATAGCGACAAGGTATCCGTTTGCCAGCTTTCAGTTTCAGACTTTTTCCCGGTCCAGATATCAACAACTTTGCGTCCCTGAAAATAAACCACCAGAGCAGCCCCACCTAAATTCGTCCGCGCATCCTGCATCCGGCTGAATTGTGTAGCAAGGTCCATAAATCGTTCATCGACATGACCTTGATAATTTGCTGTATTGGCGAAGAGATATGCTTTGATTTCTTTCATTCAACTGTGCTTTCCATAGACCAGTAAGACATTCTATCGAACTTAAAACAAAAAAGCCTAAATCTACAGTGACTTAGGCTTTGGTCTTAAAGTGCTTTCACACTTCCCGTAACATGTGGCTTTTTATTTTTACTGTTCCGGATGACAAACTCGGTATCCTTTCCTTCCTGAGCAGTCAAGAACTCCACTTTTGAAGGGAGATACATCGGCAGTTTAAACCACACGTCAGCGGTATAAGCATCTGGCAAAGTTAAGCTGGCCAATGCTTTAGCCTTGCTCCACATCCCATGGGCAATCGCCTGTTTAAAACCGAAGGCTTTTGCCGTGATGGCATGGATATGAATCAGGTTAAAGTCACCAGACGTTAAAGCATAACGACGCCCGGTATTTTCAGAGACATTCCATTCTGCATTCAATTCATAGGCTGGCGTTTTATTGTCGACCAGTTTAGGCGCAGCCTTGACACTGGTTTTTTGACGGGCCAAATAGGTAGTTGTCCCTTCCATTACCACTTCATTGCCCACTTTCGCCGTGGTAATGAAATCAAATTGCACGCCCTTGTCATGCGGTTGCAACTCACCAAACTTGCAGGACAAGGTTAATGGCTCATTGGTCCCCACTTTGCGGCTTTGTTTAATCTGGTTGCGAATATGTACCAGACCTAAAATTGCAAACGGGAAAGCTTCCGTCGTCATCATATGCATTTGCAGGCTTTGCGATAGCACCGCCAGATAAATGGCAGGAATATAACCATTATTCTTGAAGCCACAGACTTCGTTATAAGCTTTAAGATGCTTTTGATCAACCTTGAATGAATCCACCACATATTCCACTTGCGGCAGCACTTTTTCACCTTTAGGCTTTTTAAAAATCAAGCCTTGAATCACTTTAGGATAGGCTAAATAAGGTTTTGGAAGTTGGCTAAAATGGCGAGTATTCATACAGAACCTTTGAGAAGTTTTTCTAATTTATTTAATGGAGTTCTCTCTCCCTTTGGGAGAGAGCTAGAGAGAGGGTTAATAATATATCCCCTTATCTCCCTCTCCTAAATCCTCTCCCCAAGGGAGAGGACTTTAATGTGTTAAGCCCCTAGCAAGCTTTGACCACACACACGAACCACGTTGCCATTTAAACCTGTAGACGCTGAAGATGCAAATAATGCAATCGTTTCAGCAACATCGACAGGTAAACCACCTTGACTCATTGAATTCATACGGCGGCCTGCTTCACGAATTGCAAATGGAATCGCTGCGGTCATTTGAGTTTCAATGAAGCCCGGTGCAACCGCATTAATGGTCACGCCATTTTTCAAAATCGGTGCCGTGAATTTCACTACACCAATCACGCCTGCTTTAGACGCCGCATAGTTGGTTTGTCCCAAATTGCCTGCAATACCTGAAATTGAAGAGACACACACAATGCGGCCATTCGCATTGAAGCCATCATTTTCCAGCAAGTAATCATTTACTCGTTCTATTGCAGACAGATTAATGTTGATCACCAGATCCCAAAGCTCGGGCTTCATATTGGCCAAAGTTTTGTCACGGGTAATTCCGGCGTTGTGCACGATAATATCCAGACCGCCCTGCGCCGCTGCAGCCGCCTTGATTTTTTCACCCGCATCCGCAGCAGTGATATCAATCGCAAGCGTAGAACCGCCAATTTCACCGGCAACACGGTCCAGATCTGCCTGCTGTTGTGGAACGTCCAGGCAAATGACATGTGCGCCATCACGTGACAGTACATGTGCAATCGCTTCACCAATACCACGGCTGGCACCGGTGACTACAGCAGTTTTACCCGCCAGTGGTTTGGCCCAGTCTACATCGACAACCTCTGCCTTGGAAACACGAATGACTTGACCAGACACATAAGCAGAACGTGGAGAAAGTGCGAAACGTAATGTAGATTCAAGGTTTGCTTCTGCACCTTCATCGACATAAACCAGTTGTGCTGCAATCCCTTTCTTGAATTCTTTACCTACGGATTTTACAAAACCTTCAAGCGCACGCTGTGCAATGGCCTGTTTTACTGTTTTTGCAGTTTCAGGGCTAATACCTACTACCACAACACGGCCTGAAGCCTGAATTTGACGCGCAATTGGGTTAAAGAAGTTATAAAGTTCTTTCAGTTGTTCAGAGTCTTGAATGCCGGACGCATCAAAAATCACCGCTTTAAATTTTGACTCTTTGTCACCTTCATTAAATGCACCCAGGTTTAAACCTGCTTTTGCTGCAGCCTGTTGCAATTCTGAATTGTTACCCGCATAGCCATTGGCATGAATATTGGCCAGAACTTGTGCAATTGCACCCGATAATGTACTGGATGATGCAGCACCAAATAACACCGCACCTTTTACTACGGGTGAAGCTGACTCGAAACGCTCTAAAGGAGTTGGGGACGGCAAACCTAAATTTTTGATGACAAATTTACCAATAGGAGATTTTGCAAAGATTTGGTATTGATCAGTCATGTTTATTATCTCTCTTACAAATTAATTTTTGATGGTTTTGAACATATCCTTTTAACTTCAATATGATGTCAGGCACTTATATTTCAATACATCCATCAGTTTCCATAGAATCATACTTGAGTTAAACCATGGATGTCTTGACCTGAATGCTTTGCCTAATGTCATTTTAGTCAATTCAGCTGTTTTTAGATTGTGGTAATGTACACCCCAAGAATACTGTAAAATGCTTGGAAAAGCCTGATGAGCAAAACAACTCAAGAAAATCCGGCAGTCGAAAATTCTGCTACGGAAACCGTGTCAAAACCATCAAAAAGTACTGCGCGTACAAATAAAACTTCTGGCACAACAGCCAAGCCAGCAAACAATACGACTAAAACGACCCGCACTCGTTCGACTTCACCACGTAGTAAAACTACTGCATCAACTACCCAAACAGATAAATCTCCAACACCAACGTCTGTTCAACAGGATAAAACCATGAGCCAAAACACAGTTCGCCGCGTTGCTATTATCGGTGGTAACCGTATTCCTTTTGCCCGTTCAAACGGTGCTTACTTTACTGCGTCTAACAGCGACATGTTTACTGCAGCATTAAATGGCCTAGTTGAGCGTTTCAATTTACAAGGCCAACGTTTAGGCGAAGTTGTTGCTGGCGCAGTTTTAAAACACAGCCGTGACTTTAACATGACGCGTGAGTGTGTGTTAAATACTGAACTTGCTCCCGAAACACCCGCTTACGATATTCAGCAAGCATGTGGTACAGGTTTGCAAGCAGCCTTCCTTGTGGCAAACAAAATTGCACTGGGTCAAATTGAAGTCGGTATTGCTGGTGGTGTAGATACGACTTCTGATGCACCTATCGCTTTCGGTGACGGCTTACGAAAAGCCTTACTTGAACTGAACATCGCAAAAACTGCGAAAGACCGTTTAAAGGCATTAACCAAAATTAATGTAAAAGACTTGATGGATGCACCAAAAAATGGTGAGCCACGTACCGGTCTTTCTATGGGTGACCATCAGGCAATTACGACACTTGAGTGGGGCATTTCTCGTGAAGCTCAAGATGAGCTGGCTGCATCTTCACATCAAAAAATGGCGGCTGCATATGAAGAAGGTTTCTTCGATGATTTAATCACGCCATTCCTCGGTCTAGAACGTGACAACAACCTACGCGCAGATTCTTCTGTAGAAAAACTTGCAAAACTTAAACCGGCATTTGGTAAAGGCGATGCACGTACCATGACTGCGGGTAACTCAACTCCGCTGACTGATGGTGCCTCTTGTGTACTTTTAGCGTCTGAAGAATGGGCTAAAGCCAATGGTCATGAAGTTCTTGCTTACCTGACTTTCCAGGAAACTGCCGCAGTTGATTTTGTCGAGAAAAAAGAAGGCTTGTTAATGGCCCCTGCTTATGCCGTTCCACGTATGCTTGAACGTGCTGGTATTACTCTTCAAGATTTTGACTACTATGAAATCCATGAAGCATTTGCTTCTCAAGTGCTTTCTACATTGAAAGCCTGGGAAGATCCAAAATTCTGTAAAGAACGTTTAGGGTTGGATGCTCCACTCGGTTCAATTGACCGTAGCAAATTAAACGTTAAAGGGTCATCTTTGGCAGCAGGTCACCCATTTGCAGCTACTGGCGGCCGTATCATCGCAACTGCTGCCAAGTTGCTTAACCAGAAAGGTTCAGGTCGTATTCTGGTTTCGATCTGTGCTGCAGGTGGTCAAGGTGTAACAGCGATTATTGAAAAATAATCTCCCTGTTTTCACTTGTTAAATAAAAAGCCCTCGAAAGTTAGACTTTTCTGAGGGCTTTTTTGATTCAACAGCTTAATGAACTTTATCGCGTAGCACGATCCCAAGCTTCTTTAACTGCAATTCGCGCTTCACTCCAGGTTAAGCGCGACAAACCTTTTTCATGATCCCATTTAACCTTTAGATCATTTTCTACATCTTCAAAACGGGTACTTGCATCATAGTGAGGACGGTTTTCATACCCAATTCGATAGGCATTTTCATAGTCTCGCTCATAATCCAGGTCCGAATAAGTCGTCAGCGTTTCTGCATAATAAGGTGTGGTATGAGCAGTCTCTCTCCAATAGGCTTCTTCTTCTGTCGGGTTCACTGCTTCAGCAGCACCTTTACCTGCCAAACCACCGACTACAGCACCTAGCGCACCACCCACCAAGGCTCCAAATGGACCACCGATTGCTCCAACCGCTGCCCCTGCTGTTGCACCACCTACTGCACCTTCACCTGTTCCAACCGGATGTGCGCCAGGTTCACCTGTAATTGGATCTGCATTTAAATCATCTCGAGCATCTTTAGGAAGGTTTTTTACAACGTCACGATCAAAATTATCCTTCATATTGGTCTTATCCTTTTATCATGCTTTTAAAATCAGGTTTAAAACAGCGGGTAAAAAATTATGCACTTTTCACATATTTAAGCAGTGCAGATTTTAATATAAAGGAGATCAAGCCGTAGTAATTGCAGTAAACTGTCAGTTTTAGGTTAAGGAATGTACGTTGAAAGATAAAAATCTTTTCTTAAAAAAGAAATCAAAATATTAATTGATTTTTAACTCATGCTTGATAGGTACGATTTATCTCTAAATGATTTTCTATAGCGTCATAACACCATTGGAAAATAAAGGTGTATATCAAAATACACAAGGTCATGCTGAAATCCGTCAAAATCGCTTGCCAAATTGACATCTCCAAGGCATAAGCTACCATGGGAATGGTCACCAGCATCAAGCCACCTTCAAAACCAATGGCATGTAGAATACGCACCCCGACTGTTCTTTTCAGTTGACGTTTGGCTTCAAACTTTTCAAAAAAATGATTGAAAACCATATTCCAAATTACTGAAGTCACGGCCATTGCAATGCCTAGCGTACCGGTCACTTCCATAGGCATATCAAAAATAAAGCTCAACGCAATCGCAATGATCACCAGCAGGATCATTTCATAACTCAGTGCATGAATTATCCTTCTTTTGGACATCAACATTTTAAAACTCGTTCATTTAGATGAAAGCATTTTATTTTGATAATATTGATCAATCGAATTAGATTCTTTCAAAAGTTTTGATAAATGAATATTAATCAGGAACAGCTGATCATTTTTAAGACCGTGATTGAAAGCGGCTCATTTTCTGCCGCGGCCAGAAAGCTCGGCAAAGTTCCTTCGGCGGTCAGCATGTCGATTGCCAATCTGGAAATTGACATCAATTTATTGCTTTTTACACGTATTGGTCGTGAGCCAGTTCCCACACCCCAAGCCCTGACCTTATATGAAAAAACCGAACAACTCTTGATTGAAATTAACCAGTGGAAACAGCAGGCTTTTGCCCTGAGTCAAGGTCTGGAATCTGCCTTAAATATTGTGGTGGTTTCTGAACTGCTGCATACACAATGGATTGACTATATTTCACTGCTGGAAAAACAGTTTCCTGAACTGCAAATCAACATTTTTTCCGCGCCACAGGAAGATGCATTAAAAATGCTGCTCAACCAGACTGCGCAATTGGCACTCATGTTTGAACGTGAACAGCTGGAAGCGCGTGAACAGTTTGTCGAACTCAAACGTGAGGCCTTGGTGCCTGTTGCAGCGATCAACTCTCCATTAGCCAGATTTGAACAGCTGAGCTATGAGCAAATTTTGCAAAGCCGGCAAATTGTGGTGGCAAGTCGCGACCGCAGCATCAAACCGGAACTGTTATTTTCAAAAAGCTACTGGCGTACAGATAACCATTTATCTGCTTGTGCCATGATTCAGCAAGGTCTGGGATGGGGTGTTTTACCTTTAGAAATGTTAAATCAAAATCCACATATTCAACAGCAACTTAAAATTCTTAATTTTCTGGATTTCACTCCGAAATTTGAATATTTTGTCGACCTGGTCTGGAGTCGCGAAAGCCAGCTCGGCGCAGCTGCTCATTTTTTGATTAATCACATCCGAAATTCAAGAAAAAACATAAAATAGACAGGCCTTATACGCGCTTTTTACTTTGGATAACAGTAGATTGTGATATAACAAATAAACGGGAAATAACTTTAAGAACCACACGACAATGACTCAATCAGCTTTAGATCAATTAAAAAACCTCACCACCATTGTTGCCGACAGTAGCGATTTTTCCGCGATCGAAAAATTTCGCCCGCTTGATGCAACCACCAATCCTTCGCTGATTACAGCTGCGGCAAATCAGCCCGAAAATAAGGAACTGATTGAAGCTGCCTATGAACAGGCGAAATCTGAAGGTTATAACGGCGATCTTCTGGTCGAGCGTACCATCGATATCCTGACGGTCAAGTTTGGTGTGGAAATTCTAAAACTGATTCAAGGACGTGTTTCTACTGAAGTGGATGCAGCCCTGTCTTACGATACTGAAGCCACCATTGCCAAAGCCAAAGAGCTGCTGGAATTATATAAAACCTACGGTATCGATCAGAACCGTATCCTGATTAAAATTGCTTCTACCTGGGAAGGCATTCAGGCAGCAAAAGCCCTCGAGGCTGAAGGAATTCATTGCAACTTGACGCTGTTATTCGGCTTGCATCAGGCCCAAGCCTGTGCGGATGCCAACGTCACCCTTATTTCCCCTTTTGTTGGCCGTATTCTGGACTGGTACAAAAAAGCAGAAAATGTCGATCATTATCCGATTGAGAAAGACCCGGGTGTACTTTCAGTCAAACAGATTTATCATTTCTATAAACAGCATTGCATTAAAACAGAAGTGATGGGTGCAAGTTTCCGCAGTATCGATCAGGTACTGGGATTGGCGGGTTGTGACCTGCTTACCGTTTCTCCAAACCTTTTGGCAGAACTGGAACAAGATCAGCGTGAAGTGGTGGCCCAGCTTTCCAGCGATCATGCTCAGGCGCATTGCCAGCATCAGGTTGAGCCTTTAAGCAAAGAAAGCTTTAAAGCCCAGATTGAAAAAGACTTAATGTCGTCACAACTCTTACAAAGCGGCATTGACGGATTTATTAAGGCACGTGAGCAGTTAAGTACTTTATTGCGCCAGTCTTTTGGCCTGGATGCTGAAATTAAAGCTTAATTGATTCATATCTTCCCCTAAAAAAAGCCGATTTTGTTATAGTGAACAGGTCGGCTTTTTTTATGATTTGAGAGTTTATTTTGTTCGGCATAACCGATCTTAGCACCTATATTATTGGCACCACCCTAATTGTATTGCTACCCGGCCCAAATTCACTGTATGTGATGTCCATCGCTTCGCGTTTCGGAATAAAAGCCGGCTATAAAAGTGCTTTCGGTGTCTATACCGGCGACCTGATTTTAATTCTACTGACGGCATTGGGTGCAGCCTCATTACTACATGCTTTCCCCTGGGTATTTACCTTACTGAAGATTATTGGTGCAATTTATTTAAGTTATTTAGGCATAAAATTACTGATTGCTGCCTATCACAGCTGGAATGCACTGCCTTCAAATGCCCAGATAGCAACAGTAAAAGAAAATATTGAACAGCTGCAACCCTTTAAAACTGCGCTGACCATCAGTATTTTAAACCCCAAAGCCATTCTCTTTTATTTGTCTTTTTTTGTGCAGTTTGTCGATCCGGCTTATGCTTATCCGGCAGTTACCTTTACTGCACTAGCAGTGATCTTGCAGATCATTAGCATGAGCTATTTAACCATTCTGATTTTTTCTGGTGTAAAACTGGCGTCTTATTTTACTTCCCGTTATAAAGTGACAGCCTCATGTGTAGCAGCTGTGGGGCTGTTATTTTGTGGTTTTGGTATTAAGCTTGCCACCTCAACCTTGTAATTTTTAGGCGCATCAAAGCAAATTAAACTTATCAACAGCCTATAAATTATGGCGATGATGGCTTTTCGGCTAAAAATGAAAGGCGTATGATTAGTACACTTTTCATCATTATAAGATGATCACAGCAAAGGATTTATGCAAAAATTTCTAGAAGACTTTTCCGTCCCTGCGGTATTTGCAGGTTTTATTACTTTTCTGGTTGGGATCAGTGTTTCATCGGTATTGGTGATTCAATCGGCCCAATTACTGGGCGCATCTACTGAACAAATCACATCTTGGTTCTGGGCATTGGGCTTAGGAATTGGGCTGTCAGGTTTGATTCTCTCCTGGAAATTTAAATATCCGGTTGCCACCTCATGGTCTACTGCTGGACTGGCGCTTATTTTAGCCACCGGCAGTGGTTATAGCTTGCAGGAAGCCATCGGTGCATTTCTGGTTTGCGGTTTGCTCAGTGCCATATTAGGTTTTTCTGGTATTTTTCAGCGCGTGTTATCCTATATTCCCCAGAGCTTAACCAGTGCCATGTTAGCGGGGGTACTGCTCAAATTCGGCATTGCGCTTTTTGCCAGCATGCAAAATGATTGGGGATTCATCCTTTCATTATTAACCGTCTATATTCTGTCTAAATGCCTGTCACCGCGTTATAGCATCGTCATTACGGTGATTGCCGGACTGCTGCTGTGCCCCATATTCATGCAGTTCCATCCAGCAAACATTCAATTTAGTTTAGCCCAGCCGGTATGGACAACGCCTGAATTTAGCTGGTCGGCCACTTTGGGTTTAGCCCTGCCTTTATTCGTCATTAATATGGCATCCCAATATTTACCAGGTCTGGCCATGATCAAGAGTTATGGCTATGAACCAAATATCAACCAGCTGATTGGATGGACAGGTACGGCGCAAAGTGTTTTGGCACCGTTCGGATGTTTTTCCGTAAATATTGCCGCAATCAGTGCTGCAATCAGCCTGGATGATCAGGCACACCCCGACACGAAAAAGCGCTACATTGCCGGAATAAGCTGCGGCTTTTTTTATATCCTGATGGGTTTGTTTGCGGCAACGCTGACCAGTCTTTTAATGTCATTCCCTAGCGTGTTTATCACCGCACTAGCAGGTATTGCTTTATTCGGGACCATTGGACACAACATTGCACTTGCTTTTCATCAGCCTGCTGAACGCGAAGCTGCATTATTAACTTTTTTATTCAGCGCTTCTGGAATCCAGTTTTTTGGTATAAGTTCAGCATTCTGGGGGTTAATTTTTGGTATTGCCGTATCCATCATATTCAAGTTTAAAGTCGCCAAATCCTGAAAAATAACCATCTTCTGGACCATTCATAATCCAGTACAGGGTTATGCAGGATATTGATTTTTTTAATATTTCTGCTTAAGCTATGCCTGATGGCATAGGCAATTCCTAAAGGAATGGTTTTAAGTACTTGCAATAATAAATAGAATGAAATGACATCAAACACAAATACCAGCAGATCCGGTCCCAGTTTGCCAAAGCCTTCGGGCTGGACCAGAAAAGTTGCACCGGTTACTTCTGAAGGAATAGCCAAACCCAATAAGATATAAGCCTATAAAATAGCATTCATCTCATCTCTTCCTCAATCTGTCTTTATAAGGCTATCTTACCTAGATTAAGTCTTTTCCAGTCTTTGAAATATTGAATGATCTAGAAATTAGACAATAAAGCAGAAGCACTATATTTTTGTATAAACTGGATTGTTTGCTGAAAGGTCTGCTGACTGGCCTTTTTACCCATCATAAACTGATACTCATGCACTAGAAACTCTTTAGATTCCGGATAAAAAACCTCGGTTACCGGTATTTTCTGGCGAAGCAAAGCATTTACAAAAGGTACCGACTGGGTCTGGGTCAAAAAGTCTTTATTTCCTCCACTAATGAATACCGGAGGATAATTCACGGTTAAATATTGAATGGGAGAAATACTTTTTAAAAAATCCGCATCATCCTTTTTATTGCCCGTATAAGCCTGGACCAGATTAACGATGCCCCATTCGATGAGTTTCACTTTATCCGGAGCAGTATTAATGAAGGCATTCAGATCATAAATACCACAATGCAGGATCAAGCCTTTAATTTGCTCCCGTTGAATAAACGGTGTAATGGCAGACTGCCGGGAAAAATCTGGATTACTGATTAAAGCGGCATAATGGCTGGCTAAATTGGCGCCTGCCGAATCGCCCGCCAAATACATGCGCCGGGCATCAATATGGTAAATCTTGGCATGCTCGCTAATAAATTTTAATGCCTGATTAATTTGCAAGAGCTGCTCAGGATAAATCATTTGCGGCGCAAATTGGTATTCGACTGAAACCACGTTATAACCTTGGTCAGCCAATCGTTTAAAATAGCCTCGAGCATGTTCTTTAGAGCCTGAAATCCAGCCACCGCCATGAATCCACACCACTGTAGGCCGAATTCCCAACGCTGCAATATCATGCGGTTGGTAAATATCCAGATGCAGTGCCGGATTTTGCAGATAGGCAATGTTGGTTTGCACCAACACTTCAGGAGCATGCCGGTCAATAAACTTTTTTTGCACATTGGTCGATGCATTAAACACACTGGCAATGACCTTGCTATTGCTTTGTATATTCTGGCAAGCACTACTGGAGAGTGCAGCAATGAAACATAAACTTAGACTAAAGGATTTGGAATACACAGTTTGCCCTATCAACTTCCCCTCAGAATCTAAAAGGAATCATTATATTTTCAAGCATTTTAAAGATTGTTTAAACATTTGAAAATACTGGTTTTAATATCGAGTTTTTGAGTCGGTTTTAAATGCAAAGCAGAACACACTTATATTTATGATTTTTATATAATTTAATGAATTTTAAAACATTTTTCACAGAGTAAATTGATCAATCCGACACAATATGCTATCTATAAATAATAGCTACATAATAAACTCTAAGGAATCATTCTTATGTCTTATCAAAATATTTTAGTTCCTGTTGATGGTTCTGAGATTTCTTTCTCTGCGGTTAAAAATGCAGCTCAAATTGCCAAAGCGTTTTCCAGTCAATTAACACTGATCAGCCTGGTTACTGAAGACCCATTTTCTGAAGCAGATTTCTATTATCCATCTCCTATCATGAAAGAATATTTTGTTCAGGCTTATGCCAATGCCGAAAAAGCATTGGAAAAAGCCAAAGCGATTGCCGCTGAGTATGGCGTGATTGCAACCCCTCAAATCATTAAAGGCAACATCTCGGAAGAAGGCATTCTTGAAACGGCTGAAAAATTGAAAACCGACCTGATTGTGATGGGTTCTCATGGGCGTAAAGGTTTTCAAAAATTCCTCATGGGCAGCTTTGCTCAGGATGTTTTAAAAACCACCAAGCTTCCTGTTTTAGTGGTAAAAGAATAAGTTTAAAAATGAGCCCTTAAAAAAATCCAGGGCTCATTTTGATTTCCTGTTTTCATGACATGATTATCCAAACTGGCTATAAATCATTCGTACTTTTATCTATTCAGCTATATTCATAAGGAAATTTCATGACTTATAAACATATTTTGGTTCCAGTAGATGAATCCCCTATTTCTTATGCAGCTGTTGAACAGGCACTGGCTTTAGCCAAGCCTTTAAATTGCCAGGTCACCATTACCAGCGTGATTGCTGTTGATCCTTTTGTGGGCGTTGATTTTTATAAGGTCGCACCGGCAATTACCGATTACTTTATCGAAGCTGAAAAAAATGCACAGTTAAACCTGGCAGAAATCAAGCAATCTTTCATTCGCGATGGCATTGCAGTCGATACTAAAATCGTTCGAGGTGTATCACCTGCTGAAGGTATTATGCAGGTTGCCGATGAAGTGGGTGCAGATCTCATTATTATGGGCTCACATGGTCGTACCGGATTTAAAAAATTAGTGCTGGGAAGTGTGGCTCAAGAAGTCTTGACCCAGTCTCCAATTCCCGTACTGATTATGAAAGTCTGAACCATAAAAAAGTCCCTGTAATCAGGGACTTTTTATATAGGCATGTCTATCATTGGCTTCTGCTGACATCCATGCACTTGATCTCAAGCGGGTGAACGGTCTGGGTCATATTTGCCAAAGAAGTGATCTTGAATCAACATTAAATATAGCCACAACAAAATTTATGTTTTGGAAATATGCTGATGCAAGTTTTGCAGATAAATTTCTGCTTCAAGTTTGCTGGTAAAGTTTTTTTGATAACTCCCCATTGCCTGAATATTGTTCGGTGTATATTCAATCAGCACCACAAAGTTTCCGTCAGCCGCATTTTTTGAAACCCGAATTGCAATGATATGCTGAGAATTTAGGTAAAAACCATCTTCAATTTTAACTAACAAAACCAATCTCCAGTCTATTTAGTAAAATGACAGGCTAATGCAATCACAGTCTGTTAAATGATAAAAGCTCACCTGAAGATGAGCTTTGACCTAGCTATTTTAAGCCATAACAGTGATTTATTCGACACTTTTAAAGTAATTATACAATATGAATTATGTCTTACTCTGACAGGATTGAATTAAGTCAATCTAAACATAAGCAGCATTTTCAGCCCTTACAATGTTTGAAATATCAACAAAAAAGCCTTTTCCCAGTTTGCACCAAGAAAAGGCTTTTTATCATTCAATCAATGCTCAGTTAGATACTCAACATACTGTTTAAAGTTTCAGAAACGTTTTTCGATTTCACTTGTGGTTTTAAGGCCTCAAGTGCTGTTTTGACTTCACTGCGCTGTGGTTCAGCCAAGGTATACCAGCGAGAAAGCACTTGTAATAAACGTGAACCGACAATCGGGTTTTTCTCATCCAGATATTTGGCCAGATCAATATAGTGCTGAACACCAAAACTCCAGGTATTGACCGGATTGACATTTAAGCCGCCACTGACCGAACGAATACGGTTAGGATTGCCCAAATCGTAGTCCGGATGTGAAGTCAGGTATTTGATGGTTTCTGCATTTGCTTTTGGATGCGCTGCCTGAACCATAAACCATTGATCTAGCGACAAGGCCTCATCTTCAAATCGGCTATAGAAGTCTGCCAAGACTTCCTCGGCTTGTGGCGCATCATTCCAGACCAGAACTTTAAGCGCGCCCAAACGTTCCGACATGTTACCAGTATGATACTGCTCATAAGCGAGGTCAAAGGCATAGGCATCGCCCTGACGCGCCATCATACCCAGCATGATATTTCTGAGTGCACGTACACCCATTGCCTGAGAGAATTCACGTTGATTATCTGGGTCTAGGTCCAGATAAGTCTCTTTGCAGAATGTACCCAATTCACGTGCCAATTTGTCCAGCAAAGCATTACGCTGTTCCTGAATTTTGGCAGGTTGATAATCGGCATCAATACGGCTACCCAAATAGCCTTCAGTCGGGACATCTAGCAAACGTGAAGCCAATAATGGATCTTTCTCAATGACTTCAGGCAAAGTATTTTTCATGGCCTGAATATAAATGCCAGCATCATGACCTTCCAGCAAAATACGTTCCAGCAGGGTTTGAGTGGCCTGCCACTGGTTGAAACCATTGGTTTCATATTGCATCAAGAAAGCCAGTTCTTCGTCTGAATAGTTGAATTCAAGATTGACCGGTGCCGAGAAATTACGCAGCAATGAAACCACGGGTTTTGCCGTTAGGCCGCTAAATTCAATGGTTGCCTCATTTTGATCAAATAAATACACGCCATCTTTTACGCCATTTTCAAACAGCGCTTCAGATTGCAGCGTATATTGCTCACCTGTTTCCGCATTAAACAGTGCTAAAGCGACCGGGATAGGAACCGCTTTCAGGTTTGGATATTTTGCATTCGCTTTTAAACTTTGTTTAAAGCTTAAGCGATAGGTTTGAGTTGCAGCATCGTACTCGCCTGTGGCTTGCAGTTTTGGTGTACCCGGCTGGTTATACCAGATCAGGAATGCAGATAAATCGACACCTGAACCGACTGTCAATGCAGACACCCAGTCTTCAACCGTTACCGCCTGGCCGTCATGACGGCGGAAGTATTCGTCTGTGCCTTGACGGAATTTTTCCTTGCCAAGTAGCGTCGACATCATGCGGTTAATTTCCGCACCTTTTTCGTACACAGTTGCGGTATAGAAGTTGTTAATTTCTACAAAGTGATCTGGACGTGGCGGATGCGATAACGGACCGGAATCTTCAGGGAACTGGTGGGCTTTGAGTACAGCAACGTCATCAATACGTTGTACTGCCGCGGACTGTAAATCTTCCGAGAAAGACTGGTCACGGAATACGGTTAAACCTTCTTTCAGGCATAGCTGGAACCAGTCACGGCAAGTAATCCGGTTACCGGTCCAGTTGTGGAAATATTCATGCGCAATCACCGACTGTACCCGCATAATTGCTGCATCAGTCGTGTATTCCTCATCGGCAAGCACGCATGAAGTATTGAAGATATTCAGACCTTTATTTTCCATGGCACCCATGTTAAATGCACTGGTTGCCACAATCATGTAATTGTCCAGGTCATAGGGACGACCATAATGTTCCTCATCCCATTGCATGGAATGTTTCAGTGCTTCCATAGCAATGTGACATTTTGGAATGTCTTTTTCTTCGGCATAAATTTCCAGCGAAACATTGCGGCCTTCAGAGGTCACATAGGAATCTTTCAGTACCGCCAAATCACCAATCACGCAGGCAAACAGATAGCTTGGTTTTTTGGTCGGATCCTGCCAGATGGTATAGTGGCGGCCTTCACCAGCCTCGCCCGCTTCCATCAGGTTACCGTTGGCTAACAGTACCGGAAATTTTTTATCAGCTTCGACACGTGTGGTAAATACAGACAGCACATCCGGACGGTCTGGATAGAAGGTAATTTTACGGAAGCCTTCAGGCTCGTTTTGCGTTACAAACAAGTCGTCACCTGCCTGATACAGACCTTCCAGCTGGGTATTGCTTTCCGGGTGAATAACGACTTCCGTTTCCAGAATGACTTGATCTGGTGCATTGGCAATCACCAGTTGTTCTGAATCGAGGCTGTAATCCGCTGCAGTCAGCAGCTTGCCGTTTAAGCTAATGGATTTTAATTCCAGATCACGGCCCAGCAACACCAAATCTCCGGCAGTCTGGCGCTGCATCACCAGGTTTGCATTGACCTGGGTATGATCGCTATATACCTGAATATCCAGATTGATTGAATCCACCAAAAAAGAAGGTTTTTGATAGTCTTTTAAATAAACTGTTTGGTCTGCTTCAACCACCGGGTTTGCCGCGATATTCATATAATGTCCTAATCCTGTCGTTCTTAAGCCAAGACTTTGTTGTTGTGAAATGCTTCGATCATACGACAACTTTCGCAATCTGTCTGTGCCATTGATTTAAGTCATATATGGGCATGTTCCTTTCAGTTTTCAATTCAAATTGCGCACATTGGTACGATTAATGTCCTTATTGATGACTTAAGGTGCATAAATGAAGCACATGCTACACATCAACATTGTGTATGCCCTTACTTTCCAGCTATACCTTCGAAGGTCGAGATAGTGCTTTTTGCATATATATTTGTATAACTTTAACTTTTTCAGATTAGATAAAAAGACTTAACCCAAATTGACACTCATTTTCAAGATGACTACATTTTGAGCACGTTTTTTGCTTGTATTCATCTGTGTAAAGCGCACTATAAAATTAAAGCAAAACCAGAAGAGGTGTATTATGTATTTAAAAGACCATATTGTTCGCGTCGAAAATATCAAAACCATGCAAAACCTTGATGCTGCCGGAATTGATCACAAAGTAATTGCCATGTTTCTGAGCTGTGAAGGTATTCCGATGCAATCGGCGGACATTTGCGCAATTTTAAACAATTACGATGCCCTAGGAAGCAGAAAAATTCCGTCCAAAAAAGTTCAGGCCTTGATCAATGCAAAGCAGCTAGGAGAGGAGGATGAGTCACTGCCTTGTCCCGCCTCTTATTAACCGGAAAATGACCTACTGATTCAACCCCCATCCTTCTGACTCAACCCTATCTTTATTGTGTCATGGTGGAGATGAAAGATCTGGTCTTCATCTCCACATTTCTCAATGCATTGTAAAACTTAGGCTATTTTTTCAGCTCCATACTGTGTGGCTCACCGTGCCTAGCGAATTATTTTCCATTCAGCACTATTCCATCACGTCACGGCAAAAGACAGGTGTATAATCGGTGCAATGATTAACCCGACTTGTGATCGATTCCTTCCATGCTTCTTCAAATTCTGCAAAAACAGCTCGATGAAAGTACATCATGCCCTGTATGTCAGGCATCCATGTTCTGGATAGAAGCTGAGCAGTACGATCAGGCAATGAATTTTCATGAATGCAGCCACTGTCATCATCGCCTGTTTCAGGACGGTCGCGGCAACTGCCACTGCGACACCTGTCTGGCCAAGCGTAAAAAAATGCTGGCCGAAACACGGCTGCAAGAACAGCGTAAGCTGAAGTCCAAAGAAAAAAATGCTGTTGAATACCGTCTGGATCAAATCAGTTTTTTAAATAAATTGTTTTTGCTCAGTATTCTGGATAATCAGGTTCAGGAATATACTGCACATCATGAATATATAGACTGGGAAAACATTAAATATCATTCCCTTACACCGAATTACCTGTTCCAGAATTATTTGATCAAGCAACTGGTGAAAGAACAGATCCTGATTGCCAAAGATTTCGCCTCCGAAGCCAGTCAGTACTATGTCAATGTGCGTTTGGACGGGTATTCAGAACCGAGTCTGTTTAGCATTACCCAGCAACTCAGAAACTGGTTTTATGAAAATCTAAGCTTGGGCGTACCCTTCAAGAATGCCGATGAAGTCAAAAATGCGCTCTATCTGCTGCTGTATCAGGAAATTATTCAGTTCGCCCAGTTTTACTGTCGTACCTGGGGCATCCAGATTGCTGGAAATAATAGCTTTCAAACGTTCTGCTATCGCCTGATGGATTCTCTGGCGGTGGGTCAAATCTACTATCTGGTACAAACCGCTTTAGAATATTTGCATCAGCAAAAAGCCTTGCAGCCACGCAATGAAAACTTTATTAACACCAATCTGTTAAAAAAAACCTTACAGCAATATCGTGAACGTTCCGTGACTGAAAAATGGGAAACCTCCACCCTGCCTCGTCCACACAATATTCCTTTCAGCAAGATGAGCGAAATCCTGTTGTTCCGCTTTCTGGGCTATGATGAAAGTATTTTTTTCCAGCCCATCTGGAAGTTATGGAAAAAAATTGAACCGCGATTAAGTTTTTATTCACAAAAACGCTGTATGTATTGTGGTTCTAATGAACTTAGCGTGGATTATGATGCTGAAAATTATGTAACACTCTGCTGTCGAACCTGTAAGCATCAAGACCACTATTTTACCCAATAGAATTTCACCCACTAGATGGTGAACGATATGTCCAGTTTTTCCGACTCCACCCTGTACAATTTAAGGAATAATCCCATGGATCAAACTTCAACATTGGTCGAGCAGATTGTTGAAGCCTGGACACAACTGCAAAGCCAGCAGCCTTTGGTGCAATGCATGACCAACAGTGTTGCAGCGAATTATGCAGCCAATGTATTGCTGGCTGCAGGTGCCTCGCCAGCCATGATTGACAATCCGTTCGAAGCCGAAAGCTTTACCACAATTGCCGCTGCACTGAGCATTAATTTGGGCACCCCAACTCAGGAACAGATGCAGGCCATGCAAATTTCTGCACAAACGGCGCAACGTACCCATACTCCGTGGGTGCTCGACCCAGTCGGTTATGGACCCATTCTAAAATGGCGCTCGGACATGGTGGATGAATTACTGCAATACCATCCCACGGTCATTCGCGGCAATGCTTCCGAAATCAGTACTCTTGCAGGCAACCAGGTAGAATCCAAAGGTGTGGATAGCACTTTAGACAGTGCCGATGTCTATCATCAGGCCAAAGTGTTATTAGCACATGCGGACTGTATTGCCATTTCAGGTGAATCTGATTTTATTTTGACTAAAGAGTTAAATGCCGTAATTCAGGTCAATGGCGGTTCTTATTTGCAGCCCAAAGTCACCGCGACAGGTTGTGCCCTGGGTGCTTTAATTGCGGCTTATTGCGCTGTCACTTCTCCAATGATTGCGACGATTGCAGCCCATACCCATTTTGCCATTGCCGGAAAATTGGCATTCGATCAAGCTCAAACGATCGGACATTTTAATGTGGCCTTTATGGATCACATCCACAGTTTAAATCCGGACTTCATCCGGCAATATGCGGATCTTAAAATTCTTGCACTTTAAGTTGAGTCTTCGTTCCTGTTACTAAGGTTGACCTGGCTCAGATTGTAATGACCGAGTCTAAGCTTATATCCATGCAATATCGGTATAAAATGTGAATGATGACGGAAATTTAATAGACTTTCCGGTCTATAAATAAATTAAATAGAGTTTCCAAAATCGTTTGCAAATCCAATTTGCAGATACAGAGCAAACCCATGCCATCAAAATAGTCAGGGACATGCTGCATAAAAAAATTGCTATGCGGGGTGGCCTTATTTCTGAGACGTTGAATATGTTCGGGTGTCGTTTGGGGCATGACATGAGGATAGACAAAAATATCTTCTCGACGTTTTTGCACTTCAGATTTACGCTGCTGAATCTTTTGCAGAACTGTTAAATATTGTTGAGGAGTTTCTTTGCCTGTACGCGGAAAGAAATGTTGTGAGCGGGAGGCAAAATAAGTATAAATTTTAGGCTGTATGATGGTCGGCACAAACCATAATGGAATGGCGGGATGTCGAATCCGGTGATTGATTGCAACCCGGATTGCTGTTTTAAGGGTTATATTGCCTTTACGATAAGCCGGTAAAATACTCGCCCGGTAACTCACCACAAAGATAGGCTGTCCCTCCAGAGAAAGCTTAAGCACAGGAATAATATTTTGCCCCACCCGTGTATCTTTATGATAATAATGAACCACCAGAACAGAAACGGCATCCTGATCATAGACAAAATTGTAAATTTCTTCCTCGCACGAATCCGGAAAAATTTGCCGATCAAATTCACAGATCACTTTAAAAAAACGATGCTTTTCTTCAGATGCAAGTTTTGCAAAATCGACAATCGTTTCTGTAATACCCATCAAATTGATCCAATTTTTTGATATTTATGAATTATTACTGATTTCAGCTGACTTAAATATCACTAGAAATGGTGATTTAAACCCAATTCATCCATTTTTTCACTCGGTTGCCGCATGACTGCACCCTCCTTAGATATAACAGTAAAGCACAATAAAAAAGCCCAACAGATCGAGTCTGTCAGGCTTTTCCGATAGGTCAAAAGAGTGGATTAAAAGATATCAATCTCTGGTTTAAATCTTAAATCATCCACTTTATTCAACGCGATTTACTCATACTATCTAAGGATAGCTAATAAGCACGGACTTAATCCGGTTCTCTTCCAGTTCAGTCACTTCAAAGTAAATGCCACGATATTCCAGTTTAGCTCCCAGACTGACTTTACCGTGAGTTTTTTCCAGAATCAGACCGGCAAGGCTGATATAACCTGCCTCTTCTTCAACCAAATCCAGCATACCCAGCTCCAGTTCCAGCTGATACACATCAAGCATGCCAGAAGCTTTCCAGGTATGGTCATCAATTTTCACCAGATCAAGCTGCTCATCGGCATCCGGAAACTCGCCAGCAATCGCCTCAAATACATCCAGAGGAGAAATCAGGCCTTGCACATTACCAAATTCGTCACTCACCAATACCAATGAACCTTTCGAGCTACGCAAGGTATTAATGGCATCGATGACTTTCATTTTTTCAAAAATATAAATTGGACGATGGCGTTTGATTAAAGCCTTGAGCTGTTCTGGATCTTCCAGTACGTCAAGGAGCTCTTTAGCCCGAACCACGCTCAGAACCTTATCCAGGTTGCCCCGGCATACTGGAAACAGGCTATGCGGTACAGCAAGTACCTGTTCACGAATCTGTTCAGCGCTGTCATCCAGATTCACCCAGGAAATCTGGCTTCGAGGTGTCATAATCGAGGCAACTGATCTTTCTGCTAGGGTTAATACTCCCCCAATCATGTAACGCTCTTCATCAGCAAAGGTTTCTTGTGCTTCAAAGTGTTGTGCACTATCAGCCATGGTTTCCACTTTACCACCCATCAATTTCAGGATGGAATCTGCGGTACGATGCCGTAATGGAATTTTTGATTCATGCTTTGTAGCATTGCGTCTTGAAAACTGGTTAAAGGCTTCAATAAGAATAGCCACGCCAATACCTGAATAGATATAACCTTTAGGAATGTGGAAACCAAAACCTTCGGCAATCAGGCTGATCCCGATCAGTAACAGGAAGCTTAAACACAGGATGACGACAGTCGGATGGCGGTTGACGAATGCAGTCAATGGCTTAGAGGCAATCAACATGACAATCACGGCAATGGTCACAGCGGCCATCATCACGTAAATATTATCCACCATCCCCACTGCGGTAATGACAGAATCCAGGGAGAAGACCGCATCCAAGACTATAATTTGCGCTACTACCGCCCAAAAACCGGCATAAACAACCGAAGATGTCGATTGAACTTCAATCTTGCCTTCCATTTTTTCATGCAGTTCGGTCACGGCTTTATAGACCAAGAATAATCCACCAAAGAGTAAAATCAAATCCCGACCCGAGAAGGACAGACCTGCAATTTCAATAATGGGTTTTGTGAGTGTCACTAGCCAAGAAATAACGGACAGAAGCCCCAAACGCATAATTAATGCGAGAGAAAGGCCAATAATACGTGCTTTATCACGTTGTTCAGGAGGAAGTTTTTCTGCCAAAATGGCAATAAATACAAGGTTATCAATACCTAAAACAATTTCTAAAATAATAAGGGTTAATAAACCCACCCAAATTCCCGGATCTAACAAAAACTCCATTAGTTCATATCTCCGTTTTCACGAATTGGGTTAAAAACAAATTTAAACCGGCACGGCGAGGGATCCATATAAGTGACCTTTTCAACAATAGATAAATTTATTATGCACAATCTGTTAAATTTGTAATTAAATTTTTGTATGGTTAGCGCTTTAATCTTAGCCAGATATACAATTCAGCCTATTTTGACGCTTTTACTTCATCTCTTTATCTGATTTTTGAATTGAGAAAATATCAGTTTCTCTTATTAGCAAGAGCAGCCTCGGAAGCTTTTTTCACCCGAATAAAAGAGCACCAGGATGATTGAATTGAATCAATGAGAGCTAAATTTAACCCAACAGGCTTCCACTCCAGGCAACACATTTACAGCACGAGTTACTCTAACCAATGAAACATATTGACCGTATAGAGAATTTTCAAAATGTGCCCTCATACCAGTAATGACGTTGGGTAGCTTAATTTAGATTTCTTATTCAATTCATGTCAGGTGCGGTTGATGAGCGTTCGTAATTGCCAAAAGTTTGAAATGTCCTGACTGCTCACTTCCAATACGGCATCCTTACAGCAAGGCTATTTTCAGCACTTATCCAAATCCTCAGGTTGGGGTAGAAGTGTAAATTTTGCTCAACTCAGTATATTACAGGGTATTGCCGGATTTCATCCAGACAAAGCTTCCTGCAGCATATCCGGACTCAATGATCCGGCTTAATTTTATTTTTTGTAAGGAAACTTATATTAATAAGTTTGCTTATTGCAATATAAAAAACTTGATATATATTAATATCAATAAAAAATGTGTGTTGTTTGGCAAAATTCGATTTAAATAAGACGCTTTTCAACAAATTAAAATTACAACAATCTTAGGGAGGCTTTTCTCCATGACTAAAAAGTACAGCAAATTCCTACCTTCCATTGCTGAAGATTTCTCTTTGGAAAATTTTCCTTATTATTGGGTCACTCAAGTGCATGCTCAATACATACAAAATGTAGATCACGCTTTGAAAAAATATGGTCTGGACAATTCACGTCGCCGTATTTTACTGTCGCTAAAATCCAAACCGCATGCCAGCGTGTCAGACCTCTCAGAAATGGTCATTTCCAAAATGTCGACCACCACCAAAATCGTCTATCGCTTAAAAGATGAAGGACTGGTGGATACGTATTCATGTGAAGATGACGCCCGTATTACCCGAGTGGTTTTAACGGATAAAGGGCAACAAATGACCAATAAGATTAATGACCTGACCAATGTGGTTTTGGAACAATCTTTTGAAGGCCTCACTCCCCTGCAAATTGAAAAGATGATGGAAAGTTTAAAATATATTTTTAGAAATTTAGCCCATTAAGTTGGGTTGAATTCACAAATCAACAAAATTATTTTTTAGTTTTACTTTACAATATTGTAAAATATATTGTTTTCTCTTTAAATTCATTAAAAATAAGTTACAATAATAAAATACAATTACAACAATTTCTGGGGAGAAAATACAGATGACAAAAAAATACAGTAAATTTTTACCATCTGCAGATAATTTCGATTTGGAAAATTTCCCTTATTACTGGGTAAGCCAAGTCCATGCTCAATACGTACAAAATGTCGATCATGCACTAAAAAAATATGGTCTGGACAATTCACGTCGTCGTATTTTACTCGCTTTAAAATTTAGACCGCATGCCAGCGTGTCAGATCTCTCCGAAATGGTGGTGTCCAAAATGTCGACTACCACCAAAATCGTCTATCGTTTAAAAGATGAAGGTTTAGTTGATACTTATTCTTGTGAAGATGATGCACGCATAACCCGCGTAGTGTTAACCGATAAAGGTGATCAAATGACGCAGAAAATTAATGACCTGACCAATGTGGTTCTGGAACAGTCCTTTGACGGTTTAACTCCTTTACAAATTGAAAAAATGATGGAAAGTCTGCAACATATTTTTAAAAATTTATCACGATAGTTTAATTTTAAATTTCAGTTAAATACTGACTTTTTCTATTGTAGACTTCGAAAAAATACAAAATTAATACATTTTATTCTATTTTTTAACGAAAATATTACGTTAATAAATTAAAAGTTGAATTTAAAACAACGGGGAAAATAAGAAAATGACCAAGAAATATAGTAAATTTTTACTTTTATCCAGTGAAAATTTTGATTTAGAAGAATTTCCCTACTACTGGATTACTCAAGTTCATGCGCAAGGTGTAAAAAAACTAGACCATGCCCTGAAAAAATATGGCCTGGACAATTCGCGTCGCCGTATTTTACTGTCTCTAAAATCCAAGCCGCATGCCAGCGTATCAGATCTCTCCGAAATGGTGGTGTCCAAAATGTCGACCACCACCAAAATCGTCTATCGCCTAAAAGATGAAGGGCTGGTTGAAACGTATTCATGTGAAAATGATGCCCGTATTACCCGAGTAGTCTTAACAGATAAAGGACAACAAATGACCCTGAAAATTAAGGATCTGAGTAATATTATTCTGGAACAATCCTACGAGGGTCTAACTCCTTTACAAATTGAAAAAATGATGGAAACCCTTAAACAGATTTTTAAAAATCTATCGTAATAATCGAGGCTTAATCGAAAAAATTCAGCTGGGGGCTCATTTTTTCAATTTTTGCTTTTGGAACATGTGAGCATTCAAACTCAACCTCTGGAAACCCTTCTACAAAACAACGAATATCTGGGGAGTTCCAGCTTAGCCATTCATCTAAACGCTCATGAGGAATAATAATCACCGAGCGTTTCACATTTCCAGGTTCATGAAAATCTTTCATCATGGGGTGATCAATCGCATCCATCGTAATCATGGTTGCTGAACGAATAATTTCCTCTCCGATTCGGCAAATCTCATAGAGCGCTGCAATATAAAAAGCCTGTCCATCCTTTCGCCGTACTCCCCAGCGTTGCGGCTTGTTCTCAATATATTTCGACTCATAAAATTCACTCACTGGAATCACGCCAAATTTGCATTTTGAAGCAGCATTGATAAAAGTCGGTTTTTGGAGCAATGTTTCATTTCGAGCATTATATGTTTTCAGGGCAATGCTTTTGTCTTCAGCCCATTTGGGTATCATACCAAACCTAACCTTACGCCACTCCAAACCTTGGGCTGATTTAAACAGCAAGGGCAACTCATAATTTGGATAGACCTCATCCGGATAGTCAAATGGAATATCAGGAAGATTCAAATCGCGCAGCTGCTTTAAATTAAGCGGTTTAAAATTAGCGCACATAAAACCAGATATAAATTGAAACTTACTCTATTATAGCTTGTATTAGATAATTTTTACTTTGCTGTACTATGCGGTAGCGTTAACCAATGTGTACGGCTAAACTCCTCCAATATCCACTGTCCATTAAAGCGCCCCACGCCTGAATTTTTCTCCCCGCCAAAGGGTGCATTTGGTTGATCTGCCACGGTAATGGCATTGATATGCGTCATCCCTGCATCAATCTGCATTGCAAAACGGGTTCCGCGTTCTAAAGCAGAAGTACATACTGCGCTAGATAACCCATAAACCGTGTCATTGACCAAACGCAAAGCCTCAGCTTCATCTTGAGCCTTAATGATCGGCAAGACGGGACCAAAACTTTCTTCTTGGGCTAAGCAAGCCTCTGGATTTACATCAATAAAAATATGAGGTGGAATAATATTGCCTTGAATTTCTCCCCGCACAATGAGTTTGGTTCCCTCTTGTAGTGCCTGAGCAATAATCTGTTTGATTTTTTCAACTTGCGCGACATTAATCATTGGGCCAATCAGGGTATCCTCTTGCTGGGGATCACCATAGGCAATATTCTTAGCCCGAATCACTAGTTTTTCAACAAAAGCATCATAAATTTTAGCATCGACAATCACCCGATTGGTACTCATGCAAATTTGTCCCTGATGCAAAAAACGCCCTATCACAGCCAGCTCCACCGCCAGATCCAGATCAGCATCATCAAGCACCACTAAAGGTGCATTACCGCCCAATTCCAGCGCAATACGTTTGAGATGATTGCCAGCAATAGCCAGTTGCCCGACGCGTTTTCCTACCAAAGTTGAACCTGTAAATGAAATCAGTTTCGGTGTATCGTGCTCAACAAAGTAATCCCCTATTTCACTGCCTAAACCCGCAACTATGCTGAATACACCTTGAGGGAGACCTGCTTCTTCAAAAATCTTGGCCAGCAACAATCCCCCTGTAATAGGCGTATCACTTGCGGGCTTTAACACCACGCAATTTCCTATCGCAATAGCTGTAATCACAGAACGCATACTGAGGTGAAAGGGAAAGTTCCAGGGACTAATTACCGCAATGACACCCAAAGGTTTCCGGATTACATAACTTTTGCGATCAGGATCGGTCGATTGCAATTCCTGGGTGTTCATTCTTTCAGGAAATGTCATGGCTTCATTGATAATGCCCAATGCTGCATCTACTTCAATATTGGCTTTGAAACGTGTACTGCCGGATTCCTGAATGAGCCAGTGGATGATTTCTTCACGTCTATTTTTGATTATATCCAGAACCCGGAGGATGAAGCTTTTACGCTCGGACGCTGACGTTTGCGACCATGTAGTAAAACTCCCTTCCGCTGCTGAATAAGCACTATCCACATCGACAAGGCTTGCAGCCTGCAATTTCAAAATAAGTGCTTGAGTATAAGGATTGATATTATTCAGCGTATGCGTTGAAGTTCCTTTCAGCCAATGACCAGCAATAAATTGCTGATCGGAAAATTGATAAGCTTGCATACCTCATCCTTTTTATCATTCTGGTTTTATATTTAATGTAAAACCTAATACCCCAAAGTGCCAGTGTAAAAAGAATTTCGTAACTTTTAGACAATAAAAAAGCCTCCGAAGAGGCTTTTTTACTACACAGGATTAGTCACCTGTATAACCTTTTAACTTCAAACGTGCTGCATGAAGTAGCGGTTCGGTATAACCAGAAGGCTGTTCACCACCTTTGAATACCAGGTCATAAGCTGCCTGGTAAGCATAGCCATTGAATGCTGGAGCCATTGGCGTATAAAGCGGATCGTTTGCATTTTGCTCGTCCACAATTTTCGCCATACGCTTGAATACTTCTTCAACTTGCTCTTTGGTTACGATACCGTGACGTAACCAGTTTGCAACGTGTTGAGAAGAAATACGTAATGTTGCACGGTCTTCCATCAAGCCCACATCGTTGATATCGGGAACTTTAGAACAACCCACACCCAAGTCAACCCAACGAACCACATAACCCAAGATACCTTGAAGGTTATTTTCAAGTTCTTTGGTTTTCTCTTCTTCAGACCAGTTGGTATCTGTTGCCAAAGGCGGTGTTAACAAGTCATCTAATGATAACGGCTGAGTGTTCAACAATTCTTTTTGACGCTCAGACACGTTGCATTGATGGTAATGGATCGCGTGAATCACCGCACCAGATGGAGACGGTACCCATGCACAGCTTGCGCCCGCTTCCGGATGCTCAATCTTGGTTTTGTACATGTCGGCAAGCATATCTGGTTTAGGCCACATGCCTTTACCAATCTGTGCTTTACCACGTAGACCCGCTTGAAGACCGATCATCACGTTACGGTTTTCATATGCCGGGAACCAGATTTGTGACTTCACTTCACCTTTAC
Organism: Acinetobacter sp. ANC 4216; assembly: GCF_004331195.1. Classification (NCBI taxonomy): domain Bacteria; kingdom Pseudomonadati; phylum Pseudomonadota; class Gammaproteobacteria; order Moraxellales; family Moraxellaceae; genus Acinetobacter; species Acinetobacter sp. ANC 4216. The sequence continues at coordinate 36,739 of NZ_SJOC01000017.1, forward strand.
GAACGAATGGACCAGCTTCCATGAAGGTATGGATTTCATCGCCTGTACGGTCCATGAAGCCCGTGTTAATGAAAATGGTGCGGTCTTTCGCCTGAGCGATACAGTTTTTCAGGTTCACAGATGTACGGCGTTCTTCATCCATGATCCCAATTTTTAACGTTTTAGCTGGTAAGCCAAGCGCCTGTTCAGCACGTTCAAATAGCTCAACTGCAAATGCAACTTCTTCTGGGCCGTGCATTTTTGGCTTCACGATATACATCGAACCTTTACGCGAGTTCTTGATCGTGTTTTCACCTTTGATGTCTGCAAAAGTCAGCAATGGAGTGATTAACGCATCCATGATGCCTTCGTAGATCTCTTGACCATCTACCAGGATCGCAGGGTTTGTCATTAAATGACCCACGTTACGAAGCAGCATGAGTGAACGGCCGTGAAGCGTCGTTTCACCACCAATCAGGTTTTTGTGGGTACGGTCCTGGTTCAATGTACGATTCACGGTTTTACCATTTTTCTCGATTGATTCAGACAGTGTACCTTTCATTAAGCCTAACCAGTTACGGTAGCCTTCAACTTTCTCTTCAGCGTCTACCGCTGCAATAGAGTCTTCCAAATCCTGAATGGTTGTTACAGCAGCTTCAAGCACGAGGTCTTTTACGCCAGCAGCGTCAGTCTGACCAATCGGGCTGGTTGCATCAATTTCAACAATAACGTGCAAGCCATTGTTTAAAAGTACGATTTCAGTTGGTGCAGCTTCATCACCATTGAAACCTACAAATTGAGCTTCTTTCGCTAAGGTAGTGGTTGAGCCATCTTTTAGCGTCACAACCAATTTTTTACCTTCAACCGCATATTTGGTTGCATCGGCATGTGAGCCATTTGCCAATGGGAAGGTTTCATTTAAGAAGTTTTTAGCAAATGCAATAACTTTTGCACCACGAACCGGGTTATAGCCCTTACCTTTTTCCGCGCCACCTTCTTCAGAGATCACGTCGAAACCGTAAAGCGCATCGTATAAAGAGCCCCAACGAGCGTTCGCAGCATTCAAGCAGTAACGTGCATTACGCACAGGAACCACCAATTGCGCACCAGCCAATAATGCGATTTCTTCATCTACATTTTCTGTGCTGATTTGGAAATCTTCTACTTCTGGTAATAAGTAGCCAATTTCTGTAAGGAAAGCTTTGTAAGCTTCGAGTTCAAATTTGTTGTTGCGGTGCCATTCATCAATTTTAGCTTGAAGGTCGTCACGCTTAGCCAATAGTGCTTTGTTCTTTGGGCTAAGATCGACAACGACTTGTTCAAAGTTTTTCCAGTATGTTTCACTGTCCAAACCAGAACCTGGTAGTGCTTCATTTTCGATGAAATCGTAAAGTTCTTTAGCAATCGCTAACTTGCCTTTTTGAATACGTGCAGTCATTGTCTTTCCTGATATTGCTACTTTTTATAACAAGAGATTCTAGTATACCGATTTATACCTAGCTGAATAGTACTATCACATTCCTAAATAATGATCATTTTCTAGTAAATGAATATATACATCATTCAAAAAAATGAAGATCACCAATGCAACATTATTATTTGCCTGAATACCTTTTTATAGTTTATAAAGTTTTAAAAATGTCGAAATTAGACTTAAGTGCAGAATTTTGCTTTAAAACCACCCAAAAGCTGTATTTCTCATCGCTGTCGAGCAAAGATTAAGCCATGAATAGAACAAAATGTCGATAAAATACTCAAACAATTTATGTAAAAAAAGCGCCTGTTTAGGCGCTTGATCTTTAGCTGGCTTCCGAGGCCGACCCCTGTATTTGTCGATGTTCAGAATTCAGATATTCATCGGACTGCATTTCCAGTAAACGTGAACGCGTGCGTTCAATTTCAAAAGCAAGTTTCTCGCCCTGGTAAATATCAATAATACTGTCTTCCGAGGTCAGCAGGAGTTTGACGCCACGATCGTAAAACTCATCTACCAGATAAATAAAACGGCGTGTGCCTTCCGACAGGTAATCGGTCAAATGCGGCACATTACTGACCAGTACCGTATTATAAATATTGGCGATTTCAATGAAGTCAGCCGGGCTACGCGGTTTTAAACACAGCTCCGAATATTCACACCACAACACATCTTCCGTATGACCAATGGTTTCCACAATACGGTTATTAATGATAATCGGTTCTTGTGACTGAGTCTGGGTCTGGGTTAAAGCGCTAAAACGCTGGGCAATCCAGAGCTTGTGATCATGCGTTAATGGATGTTTAAACAATTGTGCCTGCTTGAGCACACGCAAACGATAATCAACGCCAGCATCAACATTAAGAACCACGCAATGTTTTTTCACCATTTCGATGGTCGGGATAAAGCGGTCACGATGGATTCCATTCTTATATAAACCATCTGGCGCAATATTTGAGGTCGCTACCAAAGTAATGCCACGGCTAAACAGTTTCTGGAATAACTCACTCAGAATCATGGCATCCGTGACATTAGAGACAAAAAATTCATCAAAACAGATCACTACCGCTTGCTGGTAAATCTGGTCTGCAACCTGATCCAGCGGATTACGTTGCCCTGACAACTTATTCAGCTCACGATGCACATGCTGCATGAAATGATGAAAATGCATGCGCATTTTACGGCGAAACGGAATCGATTCAAAAAACTGGTCCATTAACCAGGTTTTACCTCGCCCAACTCCACCCCACATGTATACGCCTTTTGGTGAAGTTTGGCGACGGAAACGGCGAAACGCTTTTTTTGAAGCTTTAAAACGCTGAATCAATTCTTGCCAAACACGATCCAATTCATGTACAGCCTGCGCCTGTGCATCATCCGGCATGAACTGGCCAGATGCGATGGCCTGTGCATAGCGCTCCGCAGGTGACAAAGGGATAAAGGCTGTACTGTGCTTAGAATTTAAATCTGACATATGATTGAATACTATTTTAGGCTATTGAAAGTATAGCGAAGATTGAGATGGAATATATAACACTTTGGCATTAACACACTTAGGCTATTTACTAAACTACTTAAAGTACTGCCGTGGACTGTGTCCAAACCAGCGCTTAAAGGCATGATTGAAAGCTGCAGGCTCCGAATAACCCAGTAATTCTGCAATCATTTCAATGGAATATTCTTTATATTCCATTAATCTTAATGCCTTGTCTTTAATCAATTGTTCACGTATCTGTTTATAACTGCTTTGCACCTGTTGCAATTGATGCCGCAATGTGCGCTCCGGAATTTGCAGGGCTTGTGCTGTTTCCGCCATGCTAGGCATTCCCCCTTCTTGTAGTTCCAGATAATCCTGTACACGCTGCACCAGAGCAGGTACGGACTCATCTCCCTTCAACCGCTCCAACTCAGCAATACATTTGCTTTCATAAAGATTAAAGGTCATTTTGTCTGCTGAAGGGATCTCCACATCTAACACGGCATCATCAAACCAGAATTCCGCAGACTCGGCAGCAAACTGCAATTCAGCACCATAGTACTCCTGATAAATATCTAAAGCCTGCTGATTTTCAGGCTGTGCAAATGGCAGCTCTATATGCATTCGGGGAATACTTAAGCCCATCATTTTGTACAGATCCTGAATAAATTTATAAGTTCCTGAAATTTCACATTGTGCTCGCAACAGTCCAAGTTTACTGTTTAAATCCTCAGGTGCGTAACACAAAGCCACCTTTTGTGCTTTATATTTTAGGCTTAATACGCCTGTTAAATGGGTTAATGCCTGATAGCGAATCCCCTGCTTTAAAGCAGTACGGATATTTTCACTGCTAACCAGCAACATCAGTAAAGGACCATAGCCGGCAAGTGCATAATGCTGGCCAATGAACAAACCTTTTTCTGGTGCCACATCCTGCCCAATGACTTTCAGCACATCCCATTCCAGACCTGGATGAATAATTGAGCTCGGATCCAATGCATCCGCGCGCAATCCAATACTTTGAAGTTTCGGATCAACATCAATCCCAGCTTTACGCATGCCTTGAATTAAATACATCAAGCCGAGAATTGAACGTTTCATAGCAGGATCACATCAAAATAACCTCTCAATTTTTACTATAATTTTTCATGCTTGCAAATTGCCGAAACTATCAATTTTTTTGTCATGGCTATCATGTCAGTGATCTCAGCCTTGCTATAACCTATAAAAAAATAGAAATCATAAGGCCAATAAAAATATGTATGCTCAAGCCCAGCCCCAGCCTATGCCAGTACAAACAAAGATTGCCATTATTGGTGCAGGTTTTGGCGGTTTGGCAATGGCTATACGTCTGCTACAAAGCAATATGCATGATTTTGTGATCCTGGAAAAAGCTGTTGATGCAGGCGGAACCTGGCGCGAAAACCAATATCCCGGTGCTGCCTGCGACGTCCAGTCCCATATGTATTCCCTTTCTTTTGCACCCAAAAGCGACTGGTCAAAACGTTATGCTGAAGCACCTGAAATCTTTAAATATATACAAGATTTAATGACCGATTATGATTTAGAAAAGTACTGCCAGTTCAATTGTGAAGTTTTGGCTGCTCAATACAATGAACAAAGTTGCGACTGGAAACTTAGCCTGAATAATGAGCAGACTTTGATTGCTCAATTCGTGGTTTTTGCATCCGGCCCTTTACATGTACCCCATATTCCTCATATCAAGGGCATTGAAAAGTTTCAGGGTAAAGTTTTTCATTCCTCACAATGGGATCATCAATACGACTTGACAGGCAAAAATGTTGCTTCCATTGGCACAGGTGGCAGTGCAATTCAATACATTCCAGAAATTGCAGCTCAAGTTAAGCAACTTTATGTGTTGCAGCGTACTGCGGCTTGGGTCATTCCCAGAGATGAACGCCGCTATTTCAATATTGAAAAGAAATTATTCAAAAAACTAGACTGGTTCAGAAAGCTGCATCGGGCACGCCTATATTGGTCAAACGAATCTCGTGTGGTTCCCATAGTTCAACCTGCAGTGATGAAATACACCCAAAAACTGGCAGAAGCATTTATCAAGTTTCAGGTCAAAGACAAAAATCTGGTTCAAAAACTGACACCCGATTACATTATGGGATGCAAACGTATTTTAGTATCCAACAAGTACTACCCCGCTTTTAACCGAGGCAATGTTGAACTGGTGACCGAGGCTATTCAGGAATTAACCGAAAGCAGCATCATTACCAAGGATGGCAAAGCGCGCGAGATTGATTGCTTAATTTATGGAACCGGCTTTATTACCGATCCACGGATTTATTTAAAATCCTTTCGTTGTACTGGCGAACATGGGCAGGAACTTAAAGATACCTGGAAAGACGGTGCAGAAAGTTACTATGGCATCAGCACCAAAGGCTTTCCGAATTTATTTCAGTTGCTGGGACCCAATACTGTTTTGGCACACAACTCCGTGATCTTTATGATTGAATCTCAGGTCAATTATATTCTGCAAATGATTGAACTGCTCAAAAACACGCAGAGTCATGCCATTGTGGTCAAAGATCAGGCACAGGACCAGTTCAACCAGCGTGTACAAAAACTGCTGGATGGTACAGTCTGGCAATCTGGTTGTGTGAGCTGGTACCAGCAAGATGGCGGGAAAAACTTTGCCCTATGGCCTACCTACACATGGAAATATTGGCTACAGACCAAAAAACTTAATCCTGCAGATTACCGTCTGCTAAATAAAACGGCTGGAAGTCGTGCAGCCTGAATATTTAAAGATCATAATAAGCAGGTATTTATTAGCTGCTTAATTCTTTATGCAATCCTTTTGGTTGATTTTCCAGTTACTCATTTGTTTAGCACTCGGATTTGTTTTGGCAAAACATTTACCTTCGTGGCTAGAACATCTTGCCTTTAAGACGCTGTCCTATTTTACTTATATTCTGTTGATTGCGATTGCCATTGAGTTTACGCAAACATTGCATACGATTGCTCAGCCTTGGCAAATTCTAAATTATGCTGCTGTTTTAGCCCTACTTACCAGCATCGGCGCATTCCTCTGCTGTTATGTACTATTCAAGCTCTTAGGGTATCAACCCAGTCACGGCAAAGTATCCATAAACCTGGTCAGCAAATCCCTCATCAATATCAGCTATGCTTTTATTGCCCTGGGCTTCGGTTATGCACTGTCTGAATCTGTAACCAGCATGGGCTACACCTTACAGATCAGTACCTGGAATTTATTGCTGGTATTCATGTTCTTGATTGGCCTGGATCTCGCCTATTCCCCCTTAGACCACTCCTGGTTGAGCTGGAAAATTTTACTGGTACCGCTGGGCTGTATAGTCGGTTCACTACTTGGGGCTTGCGTTACAGCCACACTGATTCCCAACATCAGCTTAAAAGATCTCATCATGCTGTCCCAAGGTTATGGCTTTTATTCCATGACCGGCATTGTGGTCACTGAACTCAAAAATACCCATCTTGGCAGTATTGCACTGATGAATGACCTGTTCCGAGAAATTCTGGCGATTGTGTTGATGTATATGATTGGTTGGCGTTATCCACGTTCTGCAATTTCTTCTGCAGGTGCGACAGCAATGGATGTCACCTTGCCCATGGTCAAACAGGCCTGTGGCAATGATTTTATTCCACACGCCATGGTCAGCGGCTTTATTTTGTCAGTCTTGGCACCTGTAGTGGTGAGTATATTGGCGGCGATTTAATTTTTCATATTTATCCCTCATCTAAGTAATGCTAATCAGTTAAGGAGTTGAGAAATAAACTCTTTAATTTTTTAGTAATTCATGGCGGAGTCTTACCGTTTTAAATCAATTCCTTGCAGCTCATTTTTTACTTTGGTTTCGCCCTGAGAAGCATTGCTTCGTAAGACCAAAGGCATCTTGCGGAGCAATGCTCCTCACCGCAAAACTCATCAGCCACTATCAACTCGCAAATTTATCGCAGAAACAATCATTTTTATGTAGCCCCACCTCAAACAGTTGCGGATGACTTTTCCGCATATCAAATACAGTCATGAATTTAAAAAGAAAAAGCCAGTCAATTTCTTAACTGACTGGCATTACTCATCTAAGTCCTTTCGCAAGAGGAGAAGGCTTGTCCATTTTTATAATAGTGGGACGTTCTCTCTCCCATTGGGAGATGAGGAGCACTGCTCCGCAAGGGAGAGGGTGTAAAATTTACAAAGTTGCCAAAATATCTTTCAGCATTTGACGCGGATTTTCCGACTTGGTAATTGGACGGCCAATCACTAAGTGCGTAGAACCATCCAGCATAGCCTGTTTCGGTGTTACGATACGTTTTTGGTCATCTGCCTCAGAACCTTCTGGACGAATTCCCGGGGTCACTAAAGCAAATTGCTGTCCCAAAGTTTCACGCAGCATTTTGGCTTCCTGAGCAGAACAGACCACGCCATCCAGGCCACTTTCCTGAGTGAGTTTTGCAAGACGTTTTACTTGCTCAAATGGCTCAACATCTAAACCAATATCTTTTAAATCTTCACGCTCCATTGAAGTCAGCACAGTCACTGCAATCAACTGGGTATTATAATTACCCGCTTGCAAGCGCTCTACACAGGTTTCCATCATCTTGCGACCACCAGATGCATGTACATTCACCATCCAAACGCCCAAGTCTGCTGCAGCACATACCGCCTGAGCTGTAGTATTGGGAATATCATGAAACTTCAAGTCCAAGAAAACTTCAAAACCCTTGTCATGCAATGCTTTCACTACACTTGGGCCTTCATGCGTAAATAACTCTTTACCAACTTTCACCCGACATAATGCAGGGTCTAACTGCTCTGCAATCGTTAATGCGTCATATTGGCTTTTAGCATCCAGTGCAACAATGATACTCAAGAGACTTACCTTCGCTCAGACAAAAAAGAAAGCCTATTATAAAAGGTATTCTAAGCTTTAACAAAGTGATAAAAAATTAGTTAATCGAAATTATTGCTTTGAATTTTCATGATGAGATTAACGTATATAGATAAAAAAACACCCTGAAGCATTTACCTTAGGGTGTTTTAAAATTGATTCAATCTTTCGGTTTCAAGCTGACTGGCTAAAACCTAAAAATTATCGCCAACATACAGAATTACAAGGGATTAGACGAACGATCATTCGGATGAATGTCTAAAACTGTTTTTTCATGTCTGCTATGGGCTGCTGCCTCAGCTGCCGCCAACTGTGCAGCCTGTATTTGTTCTTTTCGAAGATGCTCAATGTCCTTACGTAGACGCTTAATTTCCCAATGATTTTGAAATACCCGGAAAATTTGAACCCCTAACAACAAACCCAATACCAAACCTAATGCCAAGGTTAATAACAGCAATAAACCTAAACGCATTGCAGGTACCTGCGTAAACAGCAGGTCTACCGAAAGTTCAGTACCGTTTTGTAGTACAAGTGCTAATGAATAGCCAAAAAGTACAATGAGTAATGCGACTAAAACGTAACGCATAAACACCCCATAAATTTTTTATTACTGTGCAGATTCGTTTACTGCATCACGCAATGCTTTACCAGGTTTAAAATGCGGAACCGCTTTTGCAGCTACTTCAACAGATCGACCTGTTTTAGGATTACGCCCCACACGTGGATCACGGTGATGCAAAGCGAAACTGCCAAAACCACGAATTTCAATACGATTATCAGACGATAATGCAGCTATCATTTGATCAATCATAATCTTAACAGCTTCTTCAACCAAAGGCTCTGCTAAGTGTGGATTTTTTAGTGAAATTCGCTCTATTAAGTCAGACTTATTCAGTGCTTCCGTAGTCATCTGCGACCTCTTTAATTATCAAGCTACTTTGTAGATGAAACGATAATAACCTGTTTAAATACAAAACGGTAGCGTAATAAGTTAATACTACGCTACCGTTTACAGTATTTGTGTAAAAAGTATTAGTTAATTTACATTAACAATACATTTACAGCTCTACTTAGTTGCCCATTTGAGCTTTGATCAAATCACCAATAGTCTTAGGACCATTGTCTTGACCAGCTGCAGCTGTTTTCAAGTTAGCAACCGCTTCTTTCTCTTCAGCTTCGTCTTTCGCTTTGATAGACAAGTTGATAGAGCGAGATTTACGGTCTACATTGATGATTTTAGCTTCAACTTCTTGACCAACTTCAAGGAACTTAGTTGCATCTTCAACGCGGTCGCGGTTGATTTCAGATGCTTTAAGAGTCGCTTCAACTTCGTCAGCTAACTTAACAGTCGCGCCACGAGCGTCAACTGCAGTTACAGTACCTTTAACAAGCGCACCGCGTTCGTTAGCAGCCAAGAAATCGTTGAACGGATCACTGTTCATTTGTTTGATACCAAGGCTGATACGGTTGCCTTCAGCATCTACAGACAGGATAACCGCTTCAACAGTGTCACCTTTCTTGTAACGACGGATCGCTTCTTCGCCTTGTTCGTTCCAAGAGATGTCAGACAAGTGAACTAGACCGTCGATACCACCTGGTAAACCGATGAAGATACCGAAGTCAGTGATTGACTTGATTGTACCTGAAACTTTTTCGCCTTTGTCGTGGTCTTTAGCAAACTCTTCCCATGGGTTAGCACGAGTTTGTTTGATACCCAAAGAAATACGACGACGTTCTTCGTCCACTTCAAGAACCATAACATCAACTTCGTCACCAATCTGAACAACTTTAGATGGGTGGATGTTTTTGTTAGTGTGGTCCATTTCTGAAACGTGTACTAAACCTTCAACGCCTTCAGCGATTTCAGCGAAGCAACCGTAGTCAGTCAGGTTAGTTACGCGCGCTTTAACGATTGAACCTTTAGGGTAACGGTTCATGATCGCTAACCATGGATCTTCGCCTAATTGTTTAAGGCCTAAAGATACGCGGTTACGTTCGCGGTCGAATTTAAGTACTTTAACAGTAACTTCTTGTCCAACTTCAACAACTTCTGAAGGGTGCTTGATGCGTTTCCAAGCCATGTCAGTGATATGAAGAAGACCGTCAATACCGCCAAGGTCAACGAATGCGCCGTAATCAGTAAGGTTCTTGATTGTACCTGTGACTGTTTGACCTTCTTCAAGCTGAGCAAGAAGAGCTTCACGGTCAGCTGAAGATTCAGCTTCCATAACAGCACGACGAGATACAACAACGTTGTTACGTTTAGCATCAAGTTTGATTACTTTGAATTCTAACTCTTTGCCTTCAAGGTGAGTTGTGTCACGGATAGGACGAGTGTCTACCAATGAACCTGGCAAGAACGCACGAACTGGACCGATGTCAACAGTGAAACCGCCTTTAACTTTACCAGAGATAACACCAGTAACGATTTCGCCGTCTTCAAAGATTTTTTCAAGTTTAGTCCAAGTTTCAGCACGTTTAGCTTTTTCACGTGATAAAACTGTTTGACCCATACCGTTGTCAAGAGCTTCAACAACAACGTCAACAGTATCGCCAACTTGAACTTCAAGTTCACGTTGGTCGTTTAAGAATTCAGCGCGGTCAACGATACCTTCTGATTTAAGGCCAGTGTCAACTGTTACCCAGTCAGAGTCGATGTTTACTACAACGCCTTGGATGACTGCACCCTTTTCAACGTTGAGGTTTAATTCGCTTTCTTCAAAGAGGGCTGCAAAAGATTCGGTCATGATATACCTGATAAAGTCAGCGGTCTTGGATCAGACAAGGCCGGTTTAATTAAGCTTCCACATAGTCCGTAATAAACTGATCAAGCTATGCTTTAGCTGAAAATTCTTTAATTGGCTAATTGCTGGTCAACAAAGGTGGTCATCAACTTGAATACTTCATCAATGCCCAATGTAGAACTATCGATAATATAAGCATCTGCTGCTGGCTTGAGTGGTGCGACGGTGCGCTCCATATCACGTTTGTCTCGAGCTTGTATATTAGCTAAAATGTCGTTTATTTTAACATCTAGCCCCATAGCCTGCAACTGCTTTACTCGTCGCTCCGCTCGGGATTCAGCCGATGCCGTCAGGTAAATCTTGGCTTGAGCTTCCGGAAAAATGGCGGTTGCCATATCCCTGCCATCTGCAACCAGTCCTGGAGCTTGTGCAAATGCACGCTGACGCTCCAATAGCGCTGCTCTAAGTTCTGGAACTATCGCAACTTTTGAAGCAAACTCTCCCACCCGTTCTGTACGGATGGTTTGAGTCACATCTTCACCATCAAGTTCGACTCGGGTACCCGATTCAGTTGTCACAAATTTTATGTCTAAATTTGTTGCAATTTTAACGCACTGCTCCAGTTCGGAATCCAGGCAATCAAGTAAATCCTGTTGATGTAATGACAGCCCGAGCAGACGATACAGAGCACCTGAATCAAGCAAATGAAATTGATAATGTGCTGCCAGTTTAGCCGCAAGTGTGCCTTTTCCAGAACCACTCGGCCCATCTATGGTAATAATTTGAACTGTCATTAATTTTCCACTTTACGCTATACAGTTTTAGCTAATTTTGAAAAACCTAGTTTAATCGCAGATTTAAGCTGTGCAAGGATTAATTTACTGATAAAAGGAGCACGTGCCTGCAATTCAATGGTATAGGTGACCAGGGTCTTATCGGCAGCTTTGGCTTCGAACTCGATAATGCCCAAATGGTGTTTCACCAAAGGATTCTTCACAATCTGGTATTCGATACGCTGGTTCGGTTCCAGCAGGGTAATCTGTTCCCGTAAAGGCTTGATGGGACCAAAACCCATACGGCGTATCGAGCCCACCCCATCCGGACGCTCAGGATCACTGGAATCTTTAACCCGTTCGACCTGAATCGGTGCAAAGGCCACATTGTAGGTCGCATGCTTGGATAACAGATCAAAAACCTGATCGACGGGTGCGTTAAATTCTTTTTTTACTTGAATAGAATTCATGACTTATCCTGATTTTTATTGACAATACTCATTGTCATTATAGTTTACATGATTTGAATTAATGATTTTGATCATTTAGAGATTTTTCTTGTAATTTCTGCAATCGCTTTTGCTCACGGCGCTTCTTGAAAAAATTGCTGAGCTGCTGGGAACATTGTTCCTGCATACAACCTGCTTCATATTCGAAAACATGATTGTAATACCCTGTTTCAAATAATCGACGCACGCTCATTAAGGAACCTGCTTTCGGTTCAGTTGCGCCGAACACGACCTTGGAAACCCGTGCATGAATCAAAGCCCCAACACACATGGTACAAGGCTCCAACGTCACATAAAGCACCGCATCTTCAGGTAATCGATAGTTATTCAGATTTGTACAGGCCTGGCGCAAAGCCTGAACTTCAGCATGGGCGGTCGGATCATTTAAAGAAATGGGTGCATTATGTCCTGCACCAATAATCCGGTTTTGACTGACGATCACCGCGCCCACAGGAATCTCCTGTTTTGAAGCGGCAATTGCAGCCTGCTCATAAGCAAACTGCATCCAGTATTCATCAGTCAGTTGTGTAACATCAGTCATAGGGTTAACTGATGATCCCGTAATGCTTCAACAGCTCATTCCAGCTTTGAATATTGGTCACTGGCGGACAATCCGACAAGATGGTTTTTAAAGAGAAATCACTGCCTTTCACCCATTCCGGAGAGAGGTCTTTATCGACCAGACGCGCCCGCACACCCTCAACGAAATCAGGATGGCGAATCTTCCAGTTGGATATCTGCGTTTCAAGTTCAAAAACTTCATTCCAGGAATGAACGCGCTTGCCCCACTGCCAGAGCAGCCAGGTTAATGCCGCTGTAGTAGGCGAGCCTTTTTGCAGGTTTTCACTAGCTTGACGGAGCCAGTCACTGCGTGCATCACTAAGGCCAATAATAGATTCATAGTCATGTTCAAAGTTCACCCCACGGCAAACACTATGAATGACATCGAGTGAATTTTGTAAGGGACCCGGACCCACCGGACGGTGCATACTGTTTAAAGTGTCATCAATGGCACGAAAATCCCCAGCAGGATAATGTCCCCAATCAATATTCAGCACTTTATCTAGCACATTGTCACGCTGTGCATCGCAAATATGGGTTGCCCAGCCAATTCCATAGGCACCGGCAGAGGTCATAATTGAACCGGTCAAACCGGTAAACAGGCCAATCGCACCCCGGTCTGCCAGGAAGCGTGTCGCACCGACATCCGGATACAGGCCGATATTGATTTCAGGCATTGCCAAACGTGAATAAGGCGTCACCAGACGGAATGGTGCAGCCATAAACAGGCCCAGACCTCCACCCATCACATAACCTTCACCCCACACCAGTACCGGCTTGGCATAGTTATGCAGCAATAAATCCAATGCATATTCCTGCTCAAAGAATTTATTTGCCGTTGCAACTTCATCATTAATCACCAGCTGACGAAGTTTACGCACATCACCACCCGCACAGAAAGCCTTCGGGGTGGTTGAATCCAGCCAGATCGCTTTTACCGCATCATCATGGTGAAAATCTTGGAACACTTCCAAAAGTGCGGTAACGATAGATTCATCCAGGGCATGTAGAGATTTCGGCCGGTTCAGGCGAACAATGCGCCAGCCATTGATGGCTTCTTCTACAATGAGATCAGGATGATAATTTTTTAATTCAGGAGATTGTGTCATGCGTCCAGCTGCCAATTGATCGGCTCAATGCCATTTTGTTTCAGATAATTATTTGCTTTTGAAAATACTTTACAACCAAAAAAACCACCACGATTTGCTGACAGAGGAGAAGGATGTGCAGCTTTTAATACCAGGTGTTTATTTTGATCGATACGTTGTCCTTTACGTTGTGCATAGGCTCCCCAAAGGATAAATACAATATGCTCACACTGCTCATTTAAAGCATCAATCACATGATCGGTAAAGTCCTCCCATCCACGTTTTTGATGTGATGTCGGCTGTCCAGCCTCAACAGTCAATACCGCATTGAGCAATAACACACCTTGTTCAGCCCAACGGGTTAAATCGCCATGCTTGGGAACAGGAATCCCCAAGTCGGTGTTTAATTCATGAAAAATATTACGTAAAGATGGCGGTAATGCAACCCCTCTTTGCACAGAAAAACTTAATCCATGTGCCTGATTAGGCCCATGATATGGATCCTGCCCCAGAATAACGACTTTAACACGGTTGAAAGGTGTTGTATTTAAGGCATTAAAAATAAGTGAATTAGGAGGATATATAATTTTATCTGCATGTTTTTCAGTCAGCAAAAACTGTTTTAAATCATCCATTTTCGCACTCAGCAAAAAATCGCTTAATGCATTTTTCCAACTTGCATCCAACTGGATTTTATCGAGTTTAGCTTGCTGTTGTTCCGTTAAAGACATACCTGCTTCCTAATTTTTTCGACCAGACCAAACTTTCTTATTGTCTTCAAATGTGTACTTGAAGATCTACGGTTGGATTTTGGAATTTCATGCCTTGTTGTAATTTTTCATACATTTTAGGATCTGCCCACTCCACTTGAACCTGTTCAGAAAACACAATCTGGTCAAGACTGAGCACACCCATTTGCGTATTTTCAATATCTTCGATAAAGCTTTGTGCATAACCGGTATCGGTTTCATGCACAATCACCGAATAAACCTCCACGTCGCCTTCCCCATTTTGGGTAATGGTCGAAGCCAGCACTTGCTGGGCCAGATAGAAAAAAATACGTGAGAACTGTTCTGCAGAGGGTGAAACAGGTAAAGATACCCAGCGTGCACTAAATTTTTTGCACGCCTCAATATATTCAGCATCATCATGCTGCCAGAAGCAGATTGCATGATCAAAACTGTCAAAAATATCCTTGATCACCCCTTTTAATAATCCGAAGTCATATACCATTTGACCATGATCGAACCTGGACGCCTTGAGCAACAATTCAACTTTATAGCTATGACCATGAATTGAACGCTTACAGCGGTCCGATGTGCAATTTCGCACAATATGAGCATTTTCAAACTTAAATAACTTACGAATTAACATGTGCCCTGATGCAATCAAAAATCTGTGAATTAAATTTGATTATAAAGCAAAAGTGAAAGTTATAAAGCAAAAGTGAAATTCTGAACATTAATTTTACTGTTCAAGAGCATTGGAGAAATACATTAAGTTAAATAGAGGTGTTTCTCATTTTTCATCGTTTCTCGGAATCTGATTAGAATGGTGCCATGCTGCGAGATGCCACATACACCGCCTTATCCTTTCGCACCAGATCACTACTGAACTGGCGTTTACGTTCACCGAGCTGCACTTCAATTCTGGCTTTAAAATACGCAGATTTTACATCTAACAGATTGCCAGCCTCACTTCTCACCTCTGCACCAAGCTGTCTAAACGGTTCAATCTCCCAAAGCTCATTCACACTGGAAAAATACTCTAAATTGGCTTGGCGTTGTTGCAACAGCTGTTGCACCGTGTTGATATCCAGTTTGGGATCGAGACTGGCCAGCAGCATTGCCGGAGCAGTATTGATATTCACCTTGGTATCCGCATTTGGAGCAGCACTCACATAATCGGCAATTTGCAGATATTTTTTTCCTTCAAAGCCACGTACCAGTTTCAGTTCTTCTACACGATGAAATTTGCTGTTTGCCGGTAAATAGCCCTGTGGCAATCCCTGATAATAACTGGCTTCTGCACCCATCGAGCCTATGGTTTCGTTATCGGCATCTTGCCAGTCAATGACCGCTTCACTTAACTTTTCCGGCAATCCCACACGCAGCAGCAGTTTCTCAAACCAGGCTTTTGCCTGAGGATTGGGCGTACCATCCGTATTTACCAGGCTGTTTAAATTAAATTTGCCTGATTGATCTTCTAAAGTTCCCGCAATAAAACCATCCTCTACAGGAAAAGCCGGCATCGGTTTGGCCCAGTTTTCTTGCAAATAATCAATATTACCGGCATTTTCCGCATCATCGACCAAAAGCTCTGAAAAAAAGGCTTCAGCACTTTTAGCATACAACAGTGACTGGTTTTGACGCATCAAATATGCCGTGTTTTCAGCTGTATTGGCCTGTCTTTTGGCAATGGTCGCAGCCAGGATGGTGGCCAATGCCACCATGACCAGAATCGTAATTAAGGCAACACCCTGTTGCGGCTTTATGTTCAATTGAGTCACACCTTAAGATGTAGATTTATTTGTATTGCTATTTGCATTGTTATTCAAAGTACTATTCTGCTGTTTTAAATAATCGGTGTTTAATAAACTGAAAATCCACTCATAGGCCACATCTTTGACGGTCAGTTTAATTTTAATGCCCTTCGGCAAGACCTGTTTTTGTATGACATCGTTTAAATCCGCCTGCCCCTCTGGCCACGCATTAAGCTCATTCGGATTTAATACCACAATTTCAAACTGGTCGACATCATTTAACAGCACACTGGACTCAGGCTGATCCCGCCCTGTACTGTTTAAATTGCGATATTTCAGCCGATACAGTTTCTTTTCATCGGCACGATATTGATATTCCACGCGCTCATCCGGCGAAATCCCCTGCTGCAAAGGATCAGTCACACCGGTTTTGCTAAAATTAAATCGGCCATTTTGCAAAACCAGAGCAGGCTGAATATCGTTATTGATATTGGCATTCAGTGGCACAGCCTGAACGGTATCACGCAGAATCTGCTGATAGGCTTCCTGCAACTGACCCAATTGCATTTCGTGTTCAGCATTACGGTCCTTGACCTTGATCATATAATCAAAGACTTTCCAGCCTAATGCCGAAAGCACGCTAAAGATGGCAATCGCCACCAAAAGTTCAACCAAAGTGAAACCTTTTTTATTTTTTGCAGTCTGCTTTTTCATGCTTTGGCCTTCGGGTTAAAGAAAACCACATGGGTCACCCCTGATTCAACCTTGCCAGTTTCCGCATTAAACAAACTGACCTGTACTTCTATGCGTTGTACATTGGGACTGATGGTCGATTGCGCAGATTTGTCAATTTGCCAGGTTTCTCCTTGCTGGGTGACCTGTTTGGACTGGGTTCCCTGCAGCCATTCCTGATTCACTTCCATCAGCGCCACTTCATTTAAGGCCACGAATTGCGCCTTGGTCCTTAAAATGGCATTGGATGTTGCCTGAGTGTATTGCATCGCCACTTTGGTAAAGGCAATTGCAGCAGTGGCGAAAATTGCCAGGGCCACCATCACTTCCAATAGCGTAAAGCCTGAGGCACGATTAAGTCGAGTACTACTCGATCGTGCCGCAAGTCCGAAAGCTATGCTTGAGGAGCAGCGATGAGGCAAACAACGTTTCGTCCGAGCGCAAGATGACGAACCATGTTCGGAGTATCTAGCTTGCATTGATTTTACCCAGATGATCAATCTCGATTTCCTCACCAATCGGACGCTGCTCAAAATAAAACTGAATCCGTACCGGTTTGGCTTCGCCATTACCCAGCCACAGCAGCTGTGGGGCATTCGAATTCAGCAAATCTTCATTATTGGCATTTTCATAAGCATGATCGAGTGAAGTAATGCTAAAAGAAACATGCTCAGGCAAAGCCCTTGGAGTAAATTCCGTATACTCTTGCCATTTTTTGTTTTCTTCAACAATTTGCGGAGCTACGGCTTGAATGGAAGGAACGATGTATTCAACCACTCCATAACGGAACGGCGATACATCAGTGGCACTGTGTACATCCAGGGCAAAAATGCGGGCCTGATCATTGGCTTCACGGTTAATCCTGCGTAAATCCATCATAAACACTTCCCGTGCCTGCATGGCTTTACGCTGGTCTACCCCGTTAATATTGGTCAGAATTAAAGAAGCCATGATTGCCATAATCACAATGACCACCATCAACTCGATCAGGGTAAAACCACGAATTGATAATGGCTGGATTGGCTTCATGGCATACCTTTAAGCAAACTGTTCCGCAGAACTGACCTGCTTGGGCATTGCCAAGGCCTGATCAATATAAGCTACGCGTAATGTGTCACGTGAACCTAAATAGCGCTGGTAAAAACTGGAATTCAGAATAGCTGCAGCGCCATGCGTTAGGGCCCAAATAGATGCCAGATAATCGCGTGTAGACATGCCACTTTGAATACTTTCCAGATAGCTTTCAGTCATACGGATAATAATGCGCAACCGCTGTTTTCTGACCTGATACAGTTCGCTAAATAAAAGATTGATCCCTATACCGGTGGTAGAAAGACGTTCTTCAATTTGATGGAACAGTACTGTGCGCTCAGGATGATGTAAATGATGCAGCATAAAGAAGGCCAGATGCTCCGGAAAGGCTTTTTCGGTATCCTTAATCATCTCGAGCAACATGTTCTCATTACGAATAATGAGTAGCATGTAAAGCTCATCCTTACTCTGGAAATGTTTATAGAGAGTTCCCTTCGCCAAATCGAGTTCTGCTGCCAACGCATCCAGTGTCATCCCTGATTCGCCATTTTCTAACAGCAGCTGCTCTGCAACCTGAAAAATTAACGCTTCTCTTGCTCGAAACTGAGCCTGACGATCCATCTTCACTCTGTAATTCTCTTCTGCGCTTATATCAATTTAATTTATTTACTTTAAATTAAGGAGGTTTTCAAAGTTCTGCATTGTAATGAAAGCAATTTCCTCAACGGACTTATCATATACATCACTTAGGGCTTTGGCTACATAAGGCACGTATTTTGGTTCATTAGATTTTCCTCTATATGGCATCGGTGCCAGATAAGGGCTGTCAGTTTCAATCAGCACCCGATCCAGCGGAACCTGCTTGGCCACATCGCGTAAATCTTGTGCATTTTTAAAAGAAACGATTCCGGAAAATGATACATAGTAACCACAATCCAGTACAGCTTTAGCGGTTTCCCAGTCTTCAGTAAAACAGTGCAAAATACCATGCGTGGATTTTTCAGCCCGGATGATATCCACAGTATCGTGTTTGGCAGCGCGGGTATGCACCACCACCGGTTTTTTCACCGCCTGAGAGGCATGGATATGACGGGCAAAACATTGTTTTTGTTCGGCAATAAAGTCGGTGCTATGGAAATAGTCCAGGCCAGTTTCACCAATCGCCCAGACTTTTTCAGGCTGTGCCAGTTCAATCAGATAATCTGTCGTGGCGCGTGCCATGACCGCAGGATCTTCACAAGGATGCACACCCACACTGTAACCTACATCAGCATGGCGTGAGGCAATTTTAGCCAGCTCGATATGATCGTCCAGATCAACCGAGATCGTCATAAATCTGGACACTCCCGCTTCACGCGCCTGCGCTAATGCCAGATCCAGATTGCCATCATAAGGCGTCAGATCCAGCATGGTTAAATGGCAGTGAGTATCTACAAACACGGCGATATCCTAAATCGTTTAAACAGCTACATAGTGTAACTAGTTCGACCTTCAGACTTAAGACCTGCAAGCAACTTTTCAGCTTCTGATTTGTAATAAACGCCTTTTTCTCCGGTCAATTGCATACCAAAACCTTGTAATTTGATGCCATTTTGTTTCTGAGAGACCCAGATGACCTTGCCTGTTAAAGGAATTTTCTGTGATTGTTCAGGTAAAGTTGCCAGCACAAAAACTTCTTCACCGAGCTTAACCGGCTGTTTGGTCGGAATAAACAATCCCCCACCAACAACATAAGGCATATAACTGGCATACAAGGTATCTACATCTGAAATATTGGCATGAATAATACCGCCCATACGTGGTTGCATTGTTATTCCCCTTAAAAATATTTAAATGTTCATTAGTTTTATACACAATTGATCAAGCACTAAATTGCTTTGTACATTCTGCTCAATATATTGTTTGGCTTGCTGCAAATCCGAATAAACCGTAAATAAAAATTCCAAGGTATAGTGTTCGGATAATGCACTCAAATCCAGATCGGAATTTTTAATCTGCTGACTGAGCTTGACACAAATTAAATCGGACAACAAGTATTCAAACATTTGTGAAAATTCACTAAAACTCAGCGCCTTATTCCATTTGGTCGCAATCGCCATCGGCATATTTTTTTGCGTGACCAGTTTTTGCCAGTCCGTTAAAAATTCCTGCCGCTTATTTAACCATTCCGTTTCAGCCAGCTGCATGGCCTGTAATGGCATCTGATTAGATAAATTCATCAACAGTTGTTTCTGGGTTTGACCTAAATCCGGTAAATGTTCGGTTAAATATGCATCCGCTTGAGTCACAGAAATACGGTCTAGCGCAAAATGCTGCAAACGGCTACGAATGGTCGCAGGAAGCTTTAGATAATGATCGGCCAGCAGGATGATGACCACCCGCTCACCCGGCTCTTCCAAAGTCTTCAGCAAGGCATTGGCAGAAGCGATATTTAAGGCTTCTGCCGGTTCAATCACGATCACGCGCCAGCCATCGACGGTTTGCTGCACAAAGGGCAATAAATCACGGATTTTTTCAATCTTGATTTTGGCATTCTGCTTTTTATTGTCTTCATCCGTGCTGATATGGACATAGTTGGGATGGGTATCAGACTTTAACCACAAACAGCTGCCGCATTCACCACAAGGGGCATTGTTTTCATGACGATTGGCACATAACACCCAAGCCAAAAAATATTGGGCAAAAGCTTCCTTGCCACAGCCTTTTTTGCCGTAAAAAAGCAGGCCATGCCCCAGCTTGGGAAAGCGTCCGGTCAAGGTCTCCCAAACCGTTTGCTGCCATGGGTAAACTTGTGCCACAACATTATCTTGCATGAAGGTATTCACCTTATTCGAAGCAGGAAACATCCATCTGATTCAAACGGTCCAGATCTGCCTGGGTATCTACACCCGGTGGCAAGTTGGCTTCTGCAACCGCAATCGCAATACGGTGACCATTTTCCAGTACACGCAATTGTTCCAGACTTTCCAGTTTTTCCAGCACACCCATATCCCAAGACACATATTCTTGCAGCAAATTCACACGGTAAGCATACAGCCCTAAATGACGGTATGCCTGTTGATGTAATTGCTGAATTTCTTGTTTGGCACCATCACGGTCATAAGGAATCGTGGCACGGCTAAAATACAAAGCCTGGTTATATTTGGACATCACCACTTTCACAATGCTGTCGCGCTGAAACTCTTCCAGACTATGAATCGGCTCACAAAGGGTCGACATGGAAGATTCAGGTTGCGATTCCAGTAATTGCGCCACCTGCTGCACCAATTGAGCCGGAAGCAGAGGTTCATCACCTTGTACATTGACAATAATGTCTTCGCTATCCCAGCCTTTAATGCGGGCAACTTCACTTAAACGGTCGGTGCCAGAGGGATGATCTGAACTGGTGATAACGACATCCACGCCTTCTGCACGGCAAACTTCTGCAATACGCTCATCGTCGGTTGCAACACATAAATCATCAAAACCAGCCACTTTTTTTGCCTGGTCGACCACTCGTAGAATCATGGCACGACCATGAATTTCCAATAGCGGCTTGCCCGGCAAACGGGAACTTGCAAAACGTGCTGGAATAACAATATGTTTCATAAACAATGAACCTTAAGAGATTGGAATGCCAAGTTGCTGTAACTGTTGATGCAAGACATCGTAGCATTGTGGTGAAAGCACTGCTTCAACAGGAACCACCCAGATTTCCCGTTTAAAATTTGGATTTTGCTTTAATAGGGGCAGCAGTTTTACTGCGTCTTTTTCCGTGGTAATAATGGGATTGTTATCTTCAAACTGCAGATCCGTAATTTCATAATCATAGTGGTCAGGAAATTCATGGCACTGAAACTGGTGAATCCCCATGGAATCCAGGGTGCTGTAAAAACGTTGCGGAAAACCGATACCCACGACAGCATAAAAATTATCCGCCGGATTAAAAGATCTTTCATCTTCCGCATCATTCAGCAAATAAGGCGCAGCAACTTCTAAATGCATATTCAGTTCGGAATTGGGCTGACTGGCATGCTCAATGACCGTCGCTGTTGTTAAGCGGCTTGGCGGTTCGCGTAAATATCCTTCAGGCAATAACTTTTGATTACCCAAACCACGATTCTGATCCAGCACAATCCACTCAATTTGTCGTGCTAAAGCCCAATGTTGCAAACCGTCATCACTAATAATTAAATCCAGCTCATGTCTGGATAACAGATATTCGATACTATGTTGCCGGTTTGATCCCACTACCATGGGCACACCGGTAGACTGCACAATCAGACAGGGTTCATCCCCCACCACTTCAGGAACTGACTCCAAATCCACATAGGCGGGAAAAGGTCCTTTTCCACCGTAACCGCGACTGATGACACCAACACGGACATTTTGACTTTGAAGATAATTGACCAGCTGAATCAGTAACGGCGTTTTACCGCTACCACCGACCGTAATATTGCCAATCACCATCACCGGAACCGGAGATTGATAGCTGGCTTTAACACCGCATTGGTAAAGCTTTTTGTTGAATAAAAAGCCCCCACGATAAATCCATGACAAAGGTCTAAGCACAATCAACCACTTGGCCTGTCTATTCCAAGCATCTTGCATAAATTGTGCGAATGACATAAATCAATGTTCCTCGAAATTACGCTGATGCAATTGATAGTAAGCCCCATGTTGGGCAATCAATTCTGCATGCGTACCCTGCTCGACAATTTTACCGTGATCCATCACCACAATGCGATCTGCATTTTCAATGGTTGATAAACGATGGGCAATCACAATCGTTGTCCGGTCTTGCATGGCTGCATCAAATGCTTTCTGGATAAAATACTCTGATTCATTATCCAATGCACTGGTGGCTTCATCCAGAATCAGAATCGGTGCATTTTTCAAAATGGCACGTGCAATGGCAATACGCTGGCGCTGCCCACCTGAAAGATTCAGGCCTTGTGCGCCCAGTTGCGTATCATACCCTTGTGGCAAGGCCATAATAAAGTCATGGGCATAGGCAGCTTTTGCGGCCGCAATGATTTCTGCATCGGTCGCATTTTCAAGCTGGCCGTAGGCAATATTTTCACGTACAGTGCGGTTAAACAATACCACCTGCTGGTTCACCATGGCAATTTGTGTACGCAAGCTATGCAGGTCTATATCTTGAATATTCTGCTGGTCCAGATAAATATGCCCAGAACTCAGCTCCTGAAAACGCACCAGCAAATTGACCAGAGAACTTTTGCCCGCGCCTGAACGACCGACCAATGCAATGGTTTCGCCCGCCTTGACATTCAGGTTGAAATCCTGAATCGCGTGATGCCCATCTGCATAAATCAGGTTGGCATTCTCAAACTGAATATTACCTTTAAGCACTGGCGTTAAAGCGCCTGCATTTTGCTCTTCAGGCAAATCCAGCAATTCAAAAACGGAATGTGCAGCAGCCATACCACGTTGCAGCTTTTCATTGATATCCGTCAATGCCTTGATCGGTTTGCTTAACATACCGGCTGCGGTAATGTAGGCAACAAATTCACCTGCGCTGGTATCCCGCAAAATTTCTGGCCGTAAGGCAATCCAGATGATAATTGCCATGGCAATGGACATAATGAACTGCACAACCGGGCTATTCAGTTGCTGCACCACCACCATTTTCAAACCGCGTCTTAAGTTTTCCAGCGAGTTTTCACGAAAACGCGTTTGTTCATATTCCTGCCCGCCAAAACCCTTAACGATTAAATTCCCATTCACCGTTTCCTGCACCACATGGTTAACATCCCCCATGGTGTCCTGAACTTGCAGGGATAGTTTACGCATACGTTTTGATGCTTTGCGAACCAGCAACCCCATCAGTGGAGCAAAAATCAGAATAATCAGGGTAAGGCGCCAATTGCTATATAACAGATAGCCTAGCAAACCAATCGTAATCAGACCTTGCTGGACAAGGGTTTTTAGAGATTCAGATGAAGCAGCCGTTAATTGCTCCACGTTATACATGATTTTAGCGGTAATATGTCCGCTGGTATTATCCAGATAATATTGCGATGGAAGTTTAAGTAATTTTCCAAAAACTTCCTGACGGATATTAAACACCAGATTACGTGAGATGACTGCGGTATAATAGCCTCCAATAAAGGAACCTAAACCGCGAAAAAACATCAATAAAATAACCAGAAAAGGAAATATAGAAGTAAAGTTCTGGTCTCTGTGCTGGATAGCGGTGATGATTTTTTCCAGTAATTTCGCAATGGAAACCTCAGTCGCTGCACTAATTGCAAAACCGATAAAAACCAGTATTGCCACACCCCAAAAAGGTTTCAGATATCCTAAAAGACGCAGATAGACCTTAAAATCTTGCTTCACTCATAACCCCTAGACGGAACTTTGGTACTAATATTGACGTTCACAAAACCTAACTGTCCTGCTACATCCATCACACGAATGACATCCTGATGCGTTGCCTTGGCATCCGCAGCAATAACAAACATTAAATCACGCCGGTCATTGGAAATCTGTTTAATTGCGGTACTTAAGTCGACCACTTCCTTACTGGCAATTGATTGTCCATTAATAGAATAGTGTCCAGAAGCATCTACCACCACTTCAATTTTATGATCATACTGCTTGGGAGGCACCCCTTGCGCATCCGGCAAGGTTAAATTCATGCGGCTAAACTGGTTGAATGTGGTGGATAGCAGTAGAAAAACCAGGATAAACAGCAAACAGTCAATCATGGGTGTCAGGTTAATGTGAATATCTTCAACTTGTGTGCGTTTGAATTTCATGTTTCACCACCTTAACCTGCTTTTCTAATATCTTGTTCTTGATCTGTAGAATTTTGATAGAAAAGTGCTGCATGAAACAAGGTCGATTGCTGTTCAAGCTCTGCAATATATTCTTGTACCAAACGCTGAAAATAGCGATATGCAAACAGTGCCGGAATGGCAATAAACATCCCGGCTGCCGTTGTGATCAACGCTTTTGAAATACCCGGAATCATTAAAGTAGGATTGCTATTGGTGCCTAAATCAATCACCAGGAAGGATTCGATAATACCCAGAACCGTACCCAACAAACCTAAAAGTGGTGCTACCGCACTCAACGTTCCCAAGAAGTTGATGTTTTTTTCCAGATAACCAATTTCTTGCGATGCGGTCGTTTCCATCTGTACACGGGCAAATTGCTGATTTTGACTTTTACTTTGGTAACCCGCCATAAAAATTCGACCTAAAGTACTCGCTTGTAAGGCTTGATCCTGCTGTAACTGCTGCATGACCGCATCAGTATTTTGCGCAGAGTTTAGTAACAATACCTTAGGCAGAATCATTGATTTTTTTAAGCGAATAAAGCGTTCAATCGTGATTGCAACGGTAAAAATTGAACATAAAACAAGGGGAAGCATCAGCCACCCACCCGCCTTAACTAATTCCCACATATGTTTTCCCCAATAAAAATTTTAAAAAATTATTCTGCAAAGCAGATATTTAAAATACCGTCCAATTCATCAAGTGAATGGTATTGAATAACAAGTTTTCCCTTGCCTTGTTTATTATGATCAATCTTCACATCTGCACTGAAACGCTCTGCCAAACGCTGCGTCAGTTGCTGAATATCGGGTGCAATTTCAGCTTTCGGTTTTTCTTGTTTTGGCGTATTAAAGTCGCGTACCAGTTGTTCGGTTTGACGTACAGATAAACTTTTTTCAATCACATGTTCTGCAACTTTAAGCTGGTCCTTGGCTTTCAAGGTCAGGATGGCACGTGCATGCCCCATATCCAGCAAACCTTGCTGCATGAAATCTTTTACCGATTCAGCCAATGTGAGTAACCGTAACAGGTTGCTGACTGTGGTACGCGCCTTACCGACAGTATCGGCAATTTCCTGATGGCTCAAACCGAATTCTTCATGGAAACGCTGGAGTGCCATCGCCTGATCGATCGGGTTTAAATCCTGACGCTGAATGTTTTCAATCAATGCCAGAGCAATGGCAACCTGATCATTCAAGTCACGAACAATTGCAGGAACTTCAGTTAAGCCCGCCAGTTGCGCAGCACGCCAGCGACGCTCACCGGCAATAATTTCATAGGGATGCTTTTCATCATCAATTGGACGAATCACAATCGGCTGCATGACCCCATGCTTTTCAATTGATGCTGCAAGCTCCTGAAGATCTTGCTCATGAATAAAACGACGCGGCTGATATTCACCGCGTTTTAATAAATGGACATCAATCTGTTTCAGCTGACCATGATCTAACGCTTGAGCTTCCATTTGTAATTTTTCTTTCTGGATTGAGCCAAGCAAGGCATCCAGACCACGACCTTTAGCTAGTCCGCGTTTTTTTGTGGTCATGCGTTACTTCCTTTTTTTACTTTACTTTTCTTTAACATCTCAGCTGCCAGATTCAGGTAAGCAACTGCACCCTTGGAGCTTTTTTCAAAATAGATAATCGGCAAACCATGTGCCGGTGCTTCAGCCAAACGTACATTACGCGGAATCACCGTATCATAGAGTTTTTTGCCAAAATACTGTTCCAGTTCTTCCGACACATCACGGGTTAATGCATTGCGTGCATCATACATGGTACGCAGCACACCCACGATTTCAAGGTCAGGATTCAAAGCCTGCTGAATGCGGTCAATGGTTTGGGTTAAATCGGCCAGACCCTCCAGGGCATAGTATTCACACTGCATCGGAATCATGACACCCTGCACGGCAGCCAAGGCATTCACCGTAATAAGACTCAGGCTTGGCGCACAGTCAACAATAATATAATCAAAAGAAGATTCAATTTCTTGCAATGCATCACGCAAAATATACTCGCGGCCATCCTGTTCGGCAATGGCAAGTTCAACACCCGCCAAATCACGGTTAGCCCCGAGAACTTTATAACCGACTTCCGCTTTGGTAATTGCCGTTTCAATCGGGACTTCACCCAATAAAACGTCAGTGACCGAATACAAAAGATCATTTTTCTGGATCCCAGACCCCATCGTGGCGTTGCCTTGCGAATCCATATCCACAAGTAAAACGCGCTTTTTTAAAACAGCTAACGATGCTGCCAAATTTACTGCGGTTGTGGTTTTACCTACGCCACCTTTTTGGTTCGCAATCGCAATAATTTGTGCCATGGTGACCCCAATCCTTCGAAAAAATTAAATATGTTTCAATAAAAGCAAATGACGTTGTTCATCTAAACGCGGAACTTTAAGTTCAATAATCTCACAACTGAATTCATTTTTTAAAGCCTCTACTTCATCCTCAGGAATTAATCCTTTCATTGATGCAATAATACTGTGCACATGCATAAAAGGTTTAGAAGCGGCAACAAAATCGGTTAAAGAGGCAAATGCCCGACTGGTAATGACATCGAACTGACCCAGCTCATGAATGCTTTCTTCATTTTCGACACGCGTCTGTACAGCTACCACATTTTTTAGTTTTAAATCGGCAATAAACTGTTTCAGGAAACGGATTTTTTTACCGTTCGAATCGAGCAATACACACTGGCGTTCAGGCTGGCATAATGCAATGATCATGCCTGGCATACCGCCACCCGTTCCGATATCCAGCAAACGGCCCTGAGGCAAATCTTTCAAAATACTCAAGCTATCCAGCAGATGCTTCACCAGCATCTCTTTGGGATCACGAATCGCGGTCAAGTTATATGCTTTATTCCACAGTACCAAAGCATCCTGGTATTTGAGTAATAAATTTAAAGCCTCATCGCTAAGCTCCAAACCCAAAGCTTGGCTACCCTGCTTAAGTTCTTTGAAAAACTGATGCATATACAAATAACGTCTCGAAAAGTTAATGGAAGTATACCGATTTATACAACAAGTCACAGTAGCTTGTGCTTAGTGAATATGCACTTAATCGTACAAGCCTTGCTTAATTTGTTGATCCAGTACATTTAATCGCTCAGGAGTGCCAACATCGACCCAAACGCCCTGCATTTTGGATGCAGAAATTTGTTGCTCCAGCATGGCTTGCTTTAATAAAGGTGCCAGTGGTCGCTTGCCATTTTCCAGGCCTGCAAACATTCCGGGATGAATCACCGCAACGCCACTGTAAGTCAGTGCTTCACCTGACTGGTTTTGGTCAAAAGTATATGCTCGACCATTGGCCAGGGTAAAGTCACCATTTGGATGTTGAGCCGGATTCTCAACCAAAACCAGATGGGCGAGATCATTTTCCAGTTTCACATCCAGTAAAGTTGAAAAATCCATAGTGCTCCAGACATCACCATTCACCAGAATAAAAGGTTCTTGACCCAAAAGCGGTAAGGCATTAATAATGCCACCCGCTGTTTCCAGGCCTTCGCCTTCATGTGACCACAAGATATTGACGCCAAATTGAGAGCCATTTCCCAATGCCTGGACAAGCTTTTCACCCAGCCATGCCGTATTAATCACAATATCCTTTATGCCAATGTTTTGCAGTTTTTCAATATGCCAAACAATCAGCGGCTTTCCACCCACTTCCAGCAAGGGTTTTGGTGTATGCAAAGTCAGTGGACGCATGCGGTTACCCAAGCCCGCAGCAAGAATCATGGCTTTCATTTATGCAGCAACCTCATAGCAACCATATTTGGCTTCAAATTTCGGCATTACCTTCGCTTGAATAAACTGCATAAAAGGTTGCAGTTCTGCATAAGGCTTGCTTTCTTCGAGTAAATACCACATGACACGCGGTAAATCCTTGAGATAACCCGATTTGCCATCGCGTTCAAATAAGCGCACAAAAATGCCCAAAATTTTAATATGACGCTGAATCGCCATCATGTCGGCATCTTTTTTAAACTGTTCGAAATCACGGTCCTGCTTTGCCGATTCAGGTAACAGGTCATAGAAAGTTTTAAACCATGTATAAACACGCTCTGCATTCCACTGTACATAAGCATCGCGGGTAATTGAAATCAGGTCGTAGGTATCTGCGCCAATGACGGCATCCTGAAAGTCAATCACACCCAGATCGGTTTCGCCTTCAATTTTCATCAGGTTGCGGCTGTGAAAGTCGCGATGCACAATCACTTGCGGCTGCGCCAAGGCAGCGTTGGCTAAAATGGCAAAAGTGCGTTTAATTAAAGCACTCTCCTCATCTGTCGGTTGAATGTGCAGTGAAGGCAACATCCAGTCCGTCAGCAGTTGCATTTCTGAAATCAGTTTTTCATAGGAGTAATCTGGAAAATGATGTGTTCCATCAATCGCCTGTAATTGAATCAGCTGTTTAAAACTTTGCTCATAATAATGGTCTACAGTTTGCTCATTGAGCAAGGTCGAAAGCAGGACATCACCAAAATCTTCCAGCAGCAAGAAGCCCAATTCCAGGTCTTTGGCAACAATATGCGGTACACGCACACCATTGTTATCAAAAAATTCATCGATCGTCACAAAAGGCCCACAATCTTCTTTTTCTGGTGGTGCATCCATGAGCATAAATGTTTTATTATTCAATTTGATTCGTGCATAACGACGGAAGCTTGCATCGCCTGCCAAAAAATGAGTCTCAAATTGATCTGAACCAAGTACAGATGTAATCCATGTTTGTATCAATTGTTCACGTTGTGTATTCATTTGCGATAAATTCTAATACAGGCTGAGTTTTTAAAGTGCTAAGTGTAGCCACTTATCAACTTTTTCTCTATGATGCGAGAATAATTAATTGCGATTAAGCATACTTGGTTAATGAAACAAATGAAGCATCAGTTTAAATTTAATCCTTTAGCGACTGCTATTTTAACCCTTTTATGTGGCAGCTCGATCTCAAGCTATGCTGAATCCACAATTCCGGCTTCGACTGTCGACAACCAAAAAATGAAAGACAGTATTCAGGAGTCGTATCCTGGACAACAATTTTTTGAACAATATTATGTAGACAAATCCTCCCCGGAAGCCCAGCAGCGTCAAGGACAGCATTTAAGCTCTGCTTATTGTAAAGGTGCCTGGATTACGCCGATCAGCCCGGATACCAAAGCTGCAGATCCAGACAATGCAACATCTACAGTAACTGCAGATTATGGCCATTATGACCCGAATGGCGATTCCGTTCTCGAAGGCAATGTATTAATTGACCAGCAAGGCCGCCAGATTCGCGCCGATAAAATTACCATTGACCAGACCCAAACTTATGCCAATGCACAAGGCCGTGTGCAAATGGCACAAGCCGGCTTATTGGCACAAAGTGACCAGATCAATTACAACTTAAAGACCCAGCAAGGCGATTTAAATAACAGCTACTACATTTCTGAAGAGCAGCATGCGCATGGCATGGCAGAAAAAATTGCCCGCACATCAGAAAATGTGGTGGTGATGAATAATGCCACCTATACCACCTGCCCACCCGATGAAAAACCAGGCTGGAAAATTCAGGCGGATAAAATCACCTTGAACAAGGAAACAGGACGCGGTGAAACACGTGGAACCAAACTGTATGTCAAAGAAGTTCCGGTGCTCGCGGTACCTTATTTCAACTTCCCGATTGATGACCGTCGTACCACAGGTATTTTAAATCCAAATTTCGGTTTTTCTAACGATGGTGGCGTAGAGCTTGCAGTTCCTGTTTATTTAAACCTGGCACCGAATTACGATGCAACCGTTACACCACGCTACATCGGTAATCGCGGTGCAATGCTTGAAGGCGAATTCCGCTATTTAACGGAAAATTACGGCTCCGGTATGATTTGGGGCGGCTACTTGGCTTCAGACAGCGAATATAACGACCAAGACCGTAAAGCTTTACAATTTTTACACAACTGGCAAATCAACAATCAGTTTTCTACCAATGTTGAATATAACTATGTTTCAGATAAAGACTATTTTGCCGATTTAAACAATAATCCAAATTCTAAAACCACTTTAAACTTGCGCCGTGCCTGGGAACTGAACTACGGCAATGGCATCCCTGGCCTTCGAGCCCAGTTAAAAGTAGAAGATTTCCAGACTGTAGATAAGTCGGTTTCCGATCAAGATCGTCCTTATGCACGTTTGCCGCAATTTTTACTCAACTATACAGGCGGTGACCCGCAAGGTTTACAATTTGAATTTGACCATGATACGGCTTATTTCAAAAAAGATATCAATGCTTCCAGTTTAACCAACAATAACTCTTACGAACCGAGCGGCACGCGAATTTACAATGATTTTTCGGTACGTTACAACTATCGCAATCCCTGGTCGTTTGTCATTCCTGAAGTATCGCTACGCAATGTAAATACGTTCTATGATAAAGACACGCAACAAGTTATTAACCAACAAAGCCAGACTAGCTCTTCAAGTGAAAATCAATCGGTTACCATCCCTGAATTCACTTTAGATACCGGTTTAATCTTTGAAAAAGAAGGCAAGTATCTACAAACACTGACTCCTCGTGCCTTCTACGCCTATGCACCCTATAAAAATCAGGATGGGCATCCAAACTTTGACTCGGCTCCTGCATCCATCAATTACGATCAGCTCTTTAACTCTCGTCGTTTCTATGGACATGACCGTTTAGAAGATAATAATTTCCTGTCTTTAGGACTAAGTTATAGTCTATTTGATGAAGTCGGTTTGGAACGCCTAAAAACCAGCGTCGGTCAAAGCTTCTTTTTTGAAGATCGTCGGGTAACGCTAGAAAATGAAACTGATCAGTTTGATACTGAGCGCCGTACCGGTCCAATTTTAAGCGTATCCAGCCAACTATCACAAAACTTTACGATTGGTGCAAATTCTGCATGGATGTCAAATGGTGATAATGCCCAGCGTGATTTGCAGCTGTATTACACCGGCAATCAGGGTAACCTTTATAACCTGGGTTATTTCTACCGCAAAGACATTCCAAACCGCCAAGACCAGTATGACCAGGTTGTTGCATCATTCATTCAACCTGTAGCCAATAACTGGCGTATTTTAGGTCATGCCCAATATGATCTGGACAACAATGTCGCTCGCGAGTATTTACTCGGCGTAAATTATGAGTCATGTTGCTGGGGCATTTCGGTGTATGGCCGTTCTTACTATAATGACCTGGACAACGTGAATGATGAAGGTGTTTCACCAAAACGTGCCATTATGGCTGAAATTAGCCTCAAAGGTTTAGGCGGTTTCAACAACAAGCTGTCATCTTTACTCGAAAGCCGTATTCTAGGTTTCAATAATATTAATCAATCTTGGACACAACGTTAATGAAGACAATACAGTTAAAACAATTTTTTAAAGCGACTGCGCTTGCTTTAGCCTTATCTTCATCAATGACTACATTTGCGCAACCCTCAGATGAAGTGGTTGCCCTGGTAGATAACAGTGTCATTTTAAAAAGTGATTTAGAACAAGGCATCGCCGAACTCAAACATCAGCTACAAACGCAAAAAAAACAGCTGCCACCAGAACAGTATTTACAGCAGCAGGCACTGGACCAGCTCATTATTCGTCAAGCGCAACTTGAACAGGTTAAACGCTACAATATCAAACCGAATGAAAAAGAACTGAATGAAGCTGTACTTAAGGTTGCAGGCCAATCTGGCACCAAAAGTTTAGAAGCATTCCAGCAAAAGCTTGATGGTATTGCTCCAGGGACTTATGAATCCTTGCGCAATCGCATTGCAGAAGATTTGGCAATTA
This sequence comes from Acinetobacter sp. ANC 4216, assembly GCF_004331195.1. Classification (NCBI taxonomy): domain Bacteria; kingdom Pseudomonadati; phylum Pseudomonadota; class Gammaproteobacteria; order Moraxellales; family Moraxellaceae; genus Acinetobacter; species Acinetobacter sp. ANC 4216. The sequence continues at coordinate 69,067 of NZ_SJOC01000017.1, forward strand.
ATCGCCTGCGTCAGCAAATTGTGATGTCCCGAATCAAAATTAGTGATCAGGATGTAGAAAACTTTTTGAAAACGCCACAAGGTCAAGCAGCTTTAGGCAGCCAGGCACATGTGATTCATATCCGTGTATCGGGTAATGACCAGGCAGCATTAGAAAAAACGGCAAAACTTGTCAAAACCGAACTGAATAACAGCAATGATGTTAAAGCGATTGACCAAAAGTTCACCACCAAGACCGTTAAGGTCGAAGGTGCAAATATGGGCTTTAGAAACCTGTCTGACATCCCGGCTGAACTGGCTGCCCGCGTAAGCACGCTGCAGGAAGGTCAAACGACCGACCTGATTCCGGTACGTGACGGCATTCATGTTTTAAAATTGATTGAACGCAAAGGCGGCGAGCAAAAAGCGATCGTATCGCAATATCAGGTACGTCACATTCTGATTCAGCCTTCTGAAGTGGTAAGCCCTGAAAATGCCAAACAACAAATCGACAGCATTTACAACCGTTTAAAAGCGGGTGAAGATTTTGCCGTATTGGCCTCTACTTTTTCCAATGATCCCGGTTCTGCACGCGATGGCGGCAGCTTAGGCTGGGTGAACCCGGGTGTCATGGTGCCTGAATTTGAAGCACAAATGAAAAACACCCCTGTCGGTCAGACCAGCCAACCGTTCCAGACTCAATTTGGCTGGCACATTCTGCAAGTGACTGATACACGCCAACAAGATATGACGCGCGAATATCAGCAACGTATGGCACGTCAAATTCTGGGTGAACGTCAATTTGATGCTGAACTGGATAGCTGGTTACGTGAAATTCGCAGCAATGCCTTTGTAGAAATCAAAGATCCAAATCTGGACCGTAAAAAAAATAAATAATCCTTAGATGATTTGAGTTAAAAAACCAGTTGCCTAAACAACTGGTTTTTTACTGTCGACAAGAAAATACATTATATCTATTCGCTTGTGCTCAAATAAAAAAGCCTCTCATAAAGAGAGGCTTTTAAGCATTAACAATTAACGATTATTTTCGTCGTCTTGAGAATCTTCAAATTTTGTTTCGCTTTCAAAACCCGGGTTTGATTGACCACCGAAGCCACCTTGACCACCGAAGCCACCTTGGCTACCAAAACCGCCTTGACCACCGAAGCCACCTTG
>NZ_SJOC01000018.1:0-49718 GCF_004331195.1 Acinetobacter sp. ANC 4216
TTCCAATAAGTTGCTTCAAATTTAATAAAGAAATCATCAATTACACAGAATAATTGGGTACTATTAAACATCAGGACTAGAGTTGTGAGTTTTGTGTGGTAACTCAACTGATGGCTCTAGTCCGCTTATTTTTCAAGTCAATTTCTTATCCGAGATTCGGGTTATAATTAATTTTTTTAACAAAAGATAATTATTTTTTAATAATTAATAACTTACACACATAAAAAACCAAAAAAACTTTAAAAATTATGTCAATTTTTTACCTAAAATTTCACTTTTTCGACTGAAATTGTCAGGCATAAAAAAACCCGGCCGAAGCCAGGTTTTTCTCAATTTTTATCTTTTAGTAAAGACAAGTAACTAACTTAATTTCATTTTCTCGAACTCGAGATGACCATTTTCACCCTTAACATGAATGGTATCTCCTGGGATAAATTCACCACCCAGGATTTTTTGAGCCAAGCTATTTTCAATTTGCTGTTGAATGGCACGTTTCAATGGACGAGCACCGTACACCGGATCAAAACCAGCTTCAATCAACTGATCAAACGCACTGTCATCCACTGTTAGTCTCATATCTTTTTCACTTAAACGTTCACGTAAACGCTCCAACTGAATATCGGCAATACCACGAATTTGTGCTTTTTTGAGTGAATGGAACACGACCAACTCATCAATACGGTTAATAAATTCCGGACGGAAGTGTTGAGATACAGCACCCATCACCACTGCACGAACTTCATCATCAGATGCGTTGTCCCCCAATTCACGAACATCTTGTGAACCCAGATTGGAAGTCAACACAATCACCGTATTTTTAAAGTCCACTACACGGCCTTGTGAGTCGGTTAAGCGGCCATCATCCAGTACTTGCAGCAAGATGTTAAACACATCTGGATGCGCTTTCTCGACCTCATCGAATAACACCACGCTATAAGGCTTACGGCGTACCGCTTCAGTCAAGATCCCGCCCTCTTCATAACCAACGTATCCCGGAGGCGCACCCACCAGACGGCTGACCGAATGCTTCTCCATGAATTCACTCATGTCAATACGCACCATGGCATCATCACTGTCGAACAGGAAGTTTGCCAAAGCTTTGGTCAATTCGGTTTTACCTACCCCGGTTGGACCGAGGAACAGGAACGAACCACTTGGACGGTTCGGGTCAGACAAGCCTGCACGTGAACGGCGCACCGCATTGGACACAGCCACCACAGCTTCATCCTGCCCAACCACACGGCTATGCAGGAATTCTTCCATATTCAGCAGTTTTTCACGCTCACCTTGCAGCATTTTCGCAACAGGAATACCCGTTGCAGCACTGACCACTTCTGCAATTTCATTTTCAGTGACTTTGGTACGGATCAGTTTCGGTTCCTCACCGTTTTCCTCTGCGACTTCTTCAGCGGCAAGACGTTTTTGCAATTCAGGAATCACCCCGTATTGCAAACGGCTGGCTTCTGCCAAATCACCTTCACGCTGGGCTTTTTCAAATGCGGTACGTGCCTTGTCCAGTTCTACTTGCGCCTGACTGGTGCCTTCAACCAGCCGTTTTTCAGCAATCCACTGTTCTTCCAGATCGCTGTATTCTTTCTGCACTTCTGCAATCTGTTTTTCCAGGTGTGAAACTTCTGCTTTGCTGCCTGAATCTTCATCCTGCTTCACCGCTTCCAACTGCATCTTCAACTGGATTAAACGGCGGTCCAAGCGGTCGAGTGGTTCAGGTTTGGAATCAATTTCCATTTTAATCCGTGAAGCTGCTTCATCAATCAAATCAATGGCTTTATCCGGCAATTGACGGTCAGTGATGTAACGGTGAGACATTTTCGCAGCAGCAATAATGGCTGAATCCAGAATCTGCACCCCGTGATGGGTCGCATATTTTTCTTTTAAGCCACGCAGAATTGCAATGGTATCTTCAACGCTTGGTTCATCCACCAATACTTTCTGGAAACGGCGTTCCAGTGCGGCATCTTTTTCAATGAACTGACGATATTCATCCAGCGTGGTTGCACCTACACAGCGCAGCTCACCACGGGCCAATGCAGGTTTCAGCATATTGCCTGCATCCATGGCACCCTCACCCTTACCTGCGCCCACCAGGGTATGCAACTCATCAATGAACAGAATGATTTCGCCTTCATGTTTGGCCAGGTCTTTCAGAACAGCTTTTAAGCGTTCCTCAAACTCACCGCGATATTTTGCACCCGCCAGCAATGAACCCAAGTCCAAAGATAAAACGCGTTTACCTTTCAGGCCTTCTGGAACTTCACCATTAACAATACGCTGTGCCAAACCTTCAACAATCGCCGTTTTACCTACACCAGGTTCACCAATCAGTACCGGATTGTTTTTGGTACGACGTGACAACACCTGAATGGTACGTCGGATTTCTTCATCTCGCCCAATCACCGGATCCAGTTTGCCGGACATGGCGCGTTCAGTTAAGTCTATGGTGTATTTATTGAGTGAATCACGTTGATCTTCATGGGTATTACTCATGACTTTTTCGTCACCTCGAATTTTTTCAATCGCTTTGCGTAAACTTTCACTGGTTACGCCGACATTGTTGAGTAAAGTTTTGGTTGCACCGGTTTCAGCCAAAGCGAGTAGCACCCAGTCGGTAGATAAAAATTCATCTCCGGCTTTTTGGGCATAACTGTCTGCCAGATTCAAAGCGCGTACTGCTTCAGGATTAAGGTTGATATCTCCAGTCGGATTGGCAATGGTCGGTGCATCATTTAATGCTTGCTGCACTTTGGTTTGCAGATCACGCAGATTTGCCCCGGCTTGCTGAAACAGGCTGATATTGGCAGGCTCTTCCAGTAGCACCGATAAAATATGGATACCCGCGATGGCAGTATGGTCTTTACCCATGGCCAGAGATTGAGCATCTGATAGAGCTTGCTGCAAGCGGTTTGTAAATTTTTCAAAACGCATTCTTATTTTCCTCACAACAAATTTTGTACTTGGATAAAAGATGGGAATGGTTTGATATTTTTCAATAATATTTTTAAAAAATATTTTTAAATTTCAAGAACTAATATAATTAAAGTTAAATATAAACCTTAATTATAATATGGGTATTTAAGCTAGTTTTTTCAAGTTCATTTGGGTCATTTATATATGAAATTTTATTCCATATATATTTTTTTGTATCTTTTAAATAAATGCCATGAGACTTTTGAAAATTTATTTTGACTATGAGTCAATTCATCTGCTTGATGAACCTTCTAGGATTGAATGTTTGGAGGAAAAGATCTATTAAAATGCTATAGATTATTTTTAAATCCTTCTCAGGAGGGAATCTTTATCTTTATGGGTATTTTTTAATGCTGATACAGCATAAAAATGGCAATCCGGAAATGAATTGCCATCTAAAGTGGATTATTCCGCTTCAATAATTTCAAAATCGTGGGTAATTTCTACACCACCATCCGATAACATTTTGCTTGCAGAACAATATTTTTCAGCTGAAAGTTCAACTGCTTTAGCGACCTGTTTTTCTTTGACTGCTTTACCCGTTACCACGAAATGTAAATGGATTTTGGTAAACACGGCTGGGATGCTATCCGCACGTTCAGCTTTGAGCTGACACACGACATCCGTCACATCTTGGCGTGATTTTTTTAAAATCGTCACAATATCAAAGGAAGCACACCCACCAAGTCCCATTAATATCAATTCCATAGGACGTGGTCCACGGTTTTGACCGCCATATGCTTCAGCCCCATCCATCACGATTTGGTGACCACTTTCCGATTTTGCCTCAAAAGCAACATTCTCTAGCCAATGAACGCTTGTTTGCATTGCAACTACCTGAAAAAAACTATAAATTTACGATGTACCTGTACACTAACATAAATTGAGTTGAGAAGGAATTTCAGCTCTTCTGTGTGACAAGTTCACTTTAGGTCTTGTGCGATCTATTAATTATCCATATTCGGAACCGTTAGCATGACTTCAAACTTTTCACAACTTAGCACTGATGCACTGTCTCCAGGTCAACTTCCAGAGTCAGTGAAAGCATTATTAAAACGTGCCTATATAAATCGTTATCCAAAACGCACTGCAATTGTAGATGCAGGCTCAGAATCAAAATCGCTTTATTTGATTTTAAAAGGTTCAGTTTCCATTATTTTACGTGAAGATGATGAACGTGAAATTGTAGTTGCTTATTTGAATGCTGGAGACTTTTTTGGGGAAATGGGTCTTTTTGAAGCAAATCCACAACGTACTGCAGAAGTTCGTACACGTGACGTATGTGAAATTGCCGAAATCACCTATGAAAACTTCCACGAATTAAGCAAACAGTATCCAGACCTGAGCTATGCCGTATTTGCCCAGCTTGTACGTCGCTTAAAAAATACGACACGTAAAGTGACTGACCTGGCATTTATTGATGTATCCGGCCGTATTGCACGCTGCCTGATTGACCTTTCTTCACAACCAGAAGCCATGATTTTACCAAATGGCCGCCAAATCCGTATTACCCGTCAGGAAATTGGCCGTATTGTGGGTTGTTCGCGTGAAATGGTCGGCCGTGTCCTAAAAACCTTGGAAGAACAAGGCATGATTCAGACCGATGGTAAAGCCATCCTGATTTATGATGTTTCTGCTGAAGAAAATGATGCGTCTTTAGAAGACGAGGATGATGAAGAATAAGTTTTCTTCCATTCACCATAAAAGCAAATCCTGAGATTTGCTTTTTTTATGTCTATGTTTCTGAGCTGTTCTTTTTAAATTTTTATGACAACTTTAAAACAATTCATGATTTAACGCCGATCCGAAAATCAGTTAGCCTAGTGCACGATTTCAAACTTGATAAAAATTAAAGGATCCACCTTTATGCGACTCAAACCTTTAGCCAACACCGGGATTCTGCTTCCTGAAATTTGTTTGGGCACCATGACCTTTGGCGAACAAAATACCCAGGCAGAAGCCTTTCAACAGCTTGAATATGCTTTAGATCAAGGGTTATTTTTCTGGGATACGGCAGAAATGTATCCGGTACCGCCAAAGCCTGAAACTCAAGGAGCAACTGAAACCATCCTGGGCAACTGGATTGCACAGCGTGGTCAGCGCGACCAGCTGTTCATTGCTTCAAAAATTGCCGGTCCTTCACAAGGCGGCAGCCATATCCGTGACGGCAAAACCCGCTTTACTGCAGCTGAGATTAGCTCGGCACTTGATGGTTCCTTAAAACGTTTACAAAGCGATTATATCGACCTGTATCAGTTACATTGGCCACAACGCCCAACCAATTTCTTTGGCAAGCTTGGCTATGGCAACACAGAAGCGCAAAACCAGCAGCAAGTCACTGCCCTGGAAGAAACCTTAAGTGCCTTAAGTGATGAAATTAAAAAAGGCCGTATCCGTTATATCGGGCTGTCTAATGAAACCCCGTGGGGAACTTTAAAGTTTTTACATCTGGCTGAAAAATTAGGCCTGGAAAAATTTGTCAGCGTACAAAACCCTTATAACCTGCTGAACCGGACTTATGAAATTGGCATGTCTGAAATTGCCCATTATGAAAATGTCGGCTTACTTGCTTACTCACCTCTCGCTTTTGGTTACCTGACCGGTAAATTCCGTCATGGCGCTCGTCCAGCCAATGCACGGGTTACCCTATTTTCCCGTTTTAGCCGTTATAGCAATCCTGAAAGTGAATGGGCAAACGAACAGTATGCTCAGCTTGCAGAACGGCATGGTTTAACCCTGACCCAACTGGCATTGGCATTTATCAAGCAGCAATTCTTTGTGACCAGTACCATTATTGGCGCAACCAATCTGGATCAACTGAAAGAAAATATTCAGGCTTTTGACATTGATTTATCGGCAGAAGTTTTACAGGGCATTGAAGAGATTCACCGCCAGCAGCCGAATCCGGCACCATAGATATTCCGCCGCAACTCATTAAGGTGAAGCGCTGCTTCACCTGCGTCAAATAACTTATATTTTTTAAAATCAAAAACTTTGCATACAAAAAAAAGGATGCTTATTGCATCCTTTTTTGCTTAACGACTGATTAACGTCTGTTATAGATGGCTTGAGCAGCTGGCAAGTTTTTACGCATTGCTTCAATACGCTGACCATTTGAAGGGTGAGTCGACAGGAATGATGTACCGCCCGCACCTTCTAACTTGTTCATTTTTTCCCAAAGCGTGATTGCGGCTTGAGGGTTATAACCGGCACGCGCCATCAGCATCAAACCACCTTGGTCAGCACGGCTTTCAAGGCTACGTGAATAGGGCAAACCTACACCCACCTGTGCACCTAACTGAGCTGCTGCTGCGCCCAATTGACCGACATTATTGCCTGCATAGCCCAAACCAATGTTTAACGCCAGGTCCGTTAAAGCCTGTGCACCAATTTTTTGTTTGGAATGTTCTTCCAAGGCATGCACCATTTCATGGCCCATCACCGCTGCAATTTCAGCATCGGTCAGATTTAACTTATTCACAATACCAGTGTAAAACACCACTTTACCACCTGGTGCCACATAAGCATTGATCTGGTCTGATTTCAACACAGCCAGTTGCCAGTCGAACTTTTGACCTGTCTGGTTGATTTGGTCGCCATAAGGTTTTAGACGTAAAAATACCGAATTAATTCGCTTATAAGTCGCAGATGAAGTATCTAAGGTTTTATTGGCACTCGCTTCCTGAACAGTCTTATTAAAGCCCTGCGCAGCAGTAACATTTAATGTGGATGAGTCTGCCCCTGCCATGTCCGCTACAGTAGTACAACCGGAAATCGTGATTACACTTGCTGCACACAAACTTAAAATCAGCTTGCTGTTCATTATAATAATCTCCACCTTGAAAATAGATATCTCTTTTCAAGAGATTATATGAAATAGTGGATAATCTTTAAATTAATATTATCTCCACAATCATATCATTTATGTAAACAGGCTTATTTAAGAAATTGAAAACTAAGCCAATAAATTAAACACAATACATTCAGCCCCAAATATATCTGGCAAAGTGGTTTAATTTTCTGTTCCAGTTGTTCATTTTTACGCTTAAAAAATAAAAACGCATTTTGAATAAGCACGACCGGAACCAAAATACATGCAACGATGACACTTAATCCAATGAACGCCGCATTAATAATTGCGGGATCCTGTGTTTGTGCCTGAATAACCAGCATGGCAATCGTCGGTGCACCACCCATTGCAAACAGTAATGAATAAAACATCGTCGCTGATATATTTTTATGCATCATGCACAACCTTGTATTTGTTTTATATTCGACATTCTAGCAAGTGCAAGTGAATTAAACAGTATGCTCAGATGCAACTTTAGTCTGGCAAAATCCTTCGCATATGTCATGTTGCTATCTTTTCCAAATAAAACCGGCAAAAAAAAAGCCCCACAATTGTGGGGCTTTTTATACGTCCTGATTCTGGGCAGATTAAGCTTCGAATGGATGGCGAAGAATAATTGTTTCTTCACGGTCTGGACCAGTTGAAATGATGTCGATTGGACATTCAATCAATTGCTCAAGACGTTTTACGTAGTTAAGTGCAGCTTCTGGTAACTGATCAATTGATTTAGCACCAAAAGTAGACTCAGACCAGCCTGGCATGGTTTCGTAGATTGGTTTTAACGTTTCGAATGCAAGGGCATCAGAAGAACCTACGCAACCAGAATCAGCAGCTTCGTAACCGACACAGATTTTCACTTCTTCTAAACCGTCAAGAACGTCAAGTTTAGTCAAGCAGATACCAGAAAGTGAGTTTACTTCTACTGAACGGCGAAGAATTTCAGCATCGAACCAACCACAACGACGTTGACGGCCAGTAGACGCACCAAATTCTGAACCTACAGTACCCAAGTGTTTACCGATTGCATCACCAACATCGTTCGCAGCATCGTAAACAAGTTCAGTTGGGAATGGACCAGCACCTACACGTGTTGTATAGGCTTTAGTAATACCCAATACATAGTCAAGGTGTAATGGACCAAGACCTGAACCTGAGCTTACGCCACCGGCAGTCGTGTTTGAAGACGTTACATACGGGTATGTACCATGGTCAACGTCAAGAAGTGAACCTTGCGCGCCTTCAAACATGATGTTGTCACCGTTTTTACGGTATTTATGAAGTTCACCTGTTACGTCCACAACTAATGGAGCAACAACTTCACGCCATTGGTCGCAAAGAGCAAGTACATCTTCAACATTAACCGCTTCTACACCGTAGAATTGAGTCAACTGGAAGTTATGGTATTCAAGAAGCTCGGTAAGTTGAGCTTTAAGATGTTCACCACCACGTACCAGGTCAGCAACACGAATTGCACGACGTGCAACTTTATCTTCGTACGCAGGACCAATACCACGGCCAGTTGTACCAATTTTTGCATTGCCACGTTTTTTCTCACGTGCCTGATCAAGTGCAATGTGGTTTGGAAGGATTAACGGACAGTTTGGAGAAATACGTAAACGCTCACGTACTGGCACGCCTTCTTTTTCAAGAATATCCATCTCTTTAATCAGCGCTTCCGGTGAAAGTACAACACCGTTACCAATTAAGCACAGTACGTTTTCACGTAAAATACCAGATGGAATGAGGTGTAATACAGTTTTCTTACCACCAACCACAAGAGTATGGCCTGCGTTGTGTCCGCCTTGATAACGAACGACCGCTGCCGCTTGATCTGTGAGCAGGTCGACGATTTTGCCTTTACCTTCGTCGCCCCATTGGGTACCGAGTACCACAACATTCTTGCCCATAATAGCCTCATTGCATCATGCTGTTAAAATAGAAAACACAACTGAATGACATGAACATCCAGTTCTGCGATTAAATCGGTTCGACTGTCCACTCACCCGCCTTGTTCACCAACTGGTGAGTCGCAAACGGAATCGAGTTTAAATCATCATTACCTAATAACTGAATCACACTTAAGCCTTGTGCACGCAGAGCAGCGATCGCCTCAAGCAATGCTTTGTCTGTACCTTTCGGTGCAACCACTTTTTGAACCTGTTTGAACTGACCTGCACTGAGTGCATATAAGTCACAAGAGAAGCCTGTTGCCGGGCGCGCGCGTCCAAAATGTTCGCCAATGCCGTCATAACGACCACCTTGGGCCAGCGGTGCTGCACGGTTTGGCGCATAGACGGCATACATTAAACCAGTGTGGTAGTGATATGAACGAAGTTCCACAACATCAATACCAATATGCAAGTCTGGCCAACGTGTCTGAATTTCAGACCGGGTCGTTTTTACTGCATCAAATGCCTGTTTGAATGCCAGGTCTGCAATAATTTCAGCACTGAGGTTGGCTTCTAAGGCATTCAAATCACTTGAATAGCGGCCTAGTGCATAAAAATCTGCACCGAATTTTAATTCTTGTGTGAATTCAGCCAGTTCAGGCAAGGCTTTGCGCTGGTAAAGATCCGAAAGCTGATTTTCTTCCGCCTTGGTTAAACCAGCATGTTTAACCAGACTGCGGAACAAGCCCACATGCCCTAAATCCAGATGGATGCCATCCGCGAAGCTTGCTGTTTTTAATAAGTTGAGCATTACGTCAATCATTTCGACGTCAGCATCAATACTGTCTGAACCAAAAAGTTCCGCACCCAGTTGCAACGGGGCACGCGTGGTATTAAAACCTTGAGGCTTAGTGTGTAAAACCGTACCAGCGTAGCAATAACGCGCTACACCTTCGACCGGATATACATGCGCATCGATACGGGCCACTTGCGGTGTCATATCGGCACGCACACCCAGCAAACGGCCAGAAAGCTGGTCGATGACTTTAAAAGTGGCTAAGTCTAAATCTTGATTCGATTCTGAAAGAGAAGAAAGAGATTCGATGTATTCGATAAATGGCGTGTACACCAGCTGATAACCTCGAGATGCGAGGAAATCCAATGCTTCACGGCGCAAAGCTTCTATTACTTGCGCTTGTTCTGGTAATACATCAGCTACACCATCAGGTAATAACCATGTCTCTGAAATGGGCATGTTGTAAACCTAAATACTTGTCAGCGCGGAAGTAATCCGCATAAAAAAATCGGGAGCACACCCGATTTCTCCTAGTCTAGCACGATCATCTTTACTGTGCATCAGACTTTTGCATAAAAGATGTGATTCATTGCCAATTAAATAATTTTTATACTTTGACTCTATCTCGCGACTTTAAAATCAAATATAAGTTAGCCACTCCAGGCACTGGGATCACGTTATTTTGCCTGGATTAACATCAGAAATGCCCTCTGTTTTGCAATATAACTGGTCACTCTCCATGCTTGTGATGAACATTCATGTTACATGGGGAGCGCTAACAAGCACATCGCGCTCGAAGACTTTTTAGAGGGAATCAAGAAAACCCAGAAGTAGAGCATTGACCACATCGCACGATTCCTGCTGCAGCCAATGACCAGCCTTTGGGATGACTTGAGATATTTGGAGCTGAGGCACTAAAAAAGGCATTGCATTGATGATATCTTTCATCCCAGGAATGGCAAGTCCGGTATCTCGTTCACCAAAGAGATACATTGCGGGCACATTGACATGCAAGCCTTGAAAGCAACTTCTGATTCCCATTTTTGGTCTAGGTTGCGCTAGTAATTCAGACCACCGAAAGCCACTTTGCTCGAATGAGCGCACAAATAAGGTAAAGTCATCAAGACCAAGCCAACCTGGTAGGGTTTGAGGATCAGGCAGAGTGCTGAGCAATCCGCCAGAGCGAGGAACCATTCCAAACGGATTCGGTGTTTTGGGATCATCACGCGGGCCGGCATCCCCTGAAGCGGCAAAGTATATTTTTCGCAGGGTTGCAGCAACATTGGCTTCCAGCTCACGCTCCGCAAGCCCCGGTGATGCAAAGTAATGTGTGTAGAACCAAGCATCGGAAGTTTGTGGGAAAAGCTTGCTGGGTAGCATGGGTGCACGTCCCATCATAGGCACGCCCAGTGCCGTGACCGCACGAAATCGGTCTGGCCGGATAAGTGCTGCTTGCCAAGCTATCATCGCACCCCAGTCCCCTCCAACAATGACGGCTTGCTTCTCTCCAAGCGCATCCATAAGAGCGACCATGTCACCGATCACTTGCAGCACCGTATACGCGCCGACTGCCTCTGGCCGGTCGCTACCCCCATAACCACGGAGGTCAGGTGCGACAGTACGGTAGCCTGCAGCGGCTAGTGCGGACAACTGGTTACGCCATACATGGGAAGTTTCTGGAAATCCGTGGCAGAACAGGACCAGCGGGCCCTGACCTTTTTCTATCAGATTCAAGCGTATGCCATTTGCTTCGACCCGGCGATAAGAAGGTATGTCATGTTGCTTTCTTTTCAGGTGAACCTATGCTGTTCTGTAATATCTATCTGACACGTATCCTGCGCTATGTTTGACTCAAAAATAAAACACTCAGCAATAAGCAATCCCAAATTATAGAAGTTGTGCCCGGCAGCGTGCTGAACTCAGTCATTGCAACATATTTTGTCAATGACAACCCCGCGAATATGATTGCTATTACCATTATCCTGCTGGCAGCATCACGTTTTTCTTTATCACCTACGCTGGCCATAAGTATGGCATCCGCAGCAGTTTTAAGAATGCTACGGGCATAAAGCTTGCCTTTAAATTTTTAAATTAAAGTGAGGTTTTGTCGGTTGAATGAACCGTTTTTGCCAATAGTCCAATCAATTCGGCATTTTGGGATTCCACCTGACTCAGTTTAGTCGTGGTCTTATCAATTACCTCTTGCTGAATATGCATTTTCTTCGCCAGGTCCTGCATAATTTCCAGGGTTTTTTTAAGGTTTTCTTCCAGATGAATCACTTTTGTTTCCAATTGTTGATTCAATTGAATTTCACTGAGGGCAGCACCTTGATTGGTAAATTGTGCCCAAATCAAAAAAATTACTGCTATGGCTAAAAGGAAAATAAATCCCCAGATAAATATCAACATAGGTACGCTGCTCGTGTTATTGATTGATGACTGATCTGTGTCATGAATCGATGGGATTAAATTTCAAAAGCTTATAATTTTCATATAGTAATCGAAAATTGATTATAAAATTAACCGTGCTTAGATTTATATTTATTATAAGCATCATTATAAGTCGACTTCGGGTCGGCAATTCACTGCCACTGCTAAATCATCAAATAAAATGTAACTTCATGGCAGCCTATTCATCCTACTGAAACCTGCATCTTTACTCAAGAATTAACAAACCATTCGAACAAATTGATAATAATTGAGTTACAGGTCGCATTATTTACCCCATACGCTATAAAACCCCATGTCTTTCAAAAGTAAGCAAGATGAAAAATCCATCTTGCACTCTCTTTTAAACAAGGCCCACTATTTATGGGTAAAGGATTCGCAGAGGTCCAGCAAGCGATTCGCATAGCCCCATTCATTGTCATACCAGGCAAAGACTTTGGCCTGATGTCCCACCACCATGGTTTGGCTTAAATCCACGATGAGTGAATAAGGCGAATGATTAAAGTCTGAGGAAACCACCGGTTCATCGGTAACATCCATAATTTCCGCATAATCCTGACGTGCCGACTTGATCAGGATCTCATTGATTTTATGTGCTGTGACATGCGACTGCGCAACAAAAGTGAGGTCAATGGCAGCTACATTAATGGTCGGTACGCGTATGGAATAGCCATCTATACGCTCTGCCATTTTTGGCATCACCCGTTTTAATGCCCCCAGCGCCGAAGATGTGGTTGGAATAATGTTATGTCCCGAAGCACGGGCACGGCGTAAATCGCGGTGGGCATGATCCAGCACCGACTGATCTGCCGTCACTGCATGAATTTCTGTCATCAGTGCGGTATCAATGCCAAAAGCATCATCAATAATTTTAACCAAAGGCACCAAGGCCTGCGTGGTGCAGGATACACTGGAAATGATCTGGTCTGTGGCTTTGACTTCGTGATGGTTGACCCCATACACAATGGCCACATCCACCGTATCAAAGGGTGCAGCACCAATAATGACGCGTTTTGCCCCTGCGTGAATATGCCCTGTGGCTGCTGCACGCGAACGGAATAAACCGGTACATTCCAGCACCACATCAATATTTAAGTCCTTCCAAGGCAGGCTTTCAGGCTGTTGCTGACCAAAGACCTGTACTTTTAATTGCGCCAGACCTGCAGAAATGTGCAAAAAAATCTGTTCATCCTGTAAAAGCACTTCAACCTTGCCCTTAAAGCGGCCATGGGTGGTGTCGTATTTAAATAAATGCACCAGTGTTTCTACATCTGCAATATCGTTAATGGCCACGATATCAAAATGAAAATCCTTAGGATTTTCAAACCAAGCCCGTAATACATTGCGACCAATTCGCCCGAAACCATTAATGGCTACTCGTTGCATCAGATATCCTTAACTCTTGGGTAGATGTAAACACAGCTCTATGTTAATGGATTTTAACCAGATACCGATACCATTTATGCTGTTCTATGCATGAAAAATCTCGCTGCAAGGGTTTCAGCCTGCTGCTTTTAAGCTTATTTTGCCTCAAAATTTATTCAGAGAAGACCGCATCAAAATATTTACTTCACTTTTCATTTATTTTATATCCTATACCTAAAGCAGAATTCGGCTGATCAATTGAAGGCCAGAAAGCCAAATACCGCTTAAATAGAATTGTGATTAATTCGCCTTAAAGTGATTGGTGCATGCGGCTTTTTCCGTTATACTTTAGCGTTTTAAAATTTTAAGCCAGTATCTCAAGCCAGCTTTATAAAAGTAAGACTTGCTTGACGTGCTATTAGCCAAATACAAGATTTATGGAGTGACTTGGTTGTGAGTACTCGTTTTATGACATCAGCTGAAATTCGCGAAGCTTTTTTAAGCTATTTTGAATCGCAAGGGCATACACGTGTCGCGTCGAGTTCTCTGGTTCCTGCCAACGACCCAACATTATTGTTCACCAACGCTGGGATGAACCAGTTTAAAGACTGCTTCCTGGGTCTTGAAAAACGTGATTATGTACGTGCAGTGTCATCACAAAAATGTGTACGCGCTGGCGGTAAACACAACGACCTGGACAACGTCGGTTATACCGCACGTCACCACACATTCTTTGAAATGTTAGGCAACTTCTCTTTTGGTGATTATTTCAAGCGTGATGCAATCAAATTTGCCTGGGATTTTTTGACCAATGAGAAATGGTTAGGCTTACCAAAAGACAAACTCTATGCCACTGTTTACCATACCGATGACGAAGCTTTCGACATCTGGAACAAAGAAATTGGTTTAGATGCATCTCGCATCATCCGTATTGGCGACAACAAAGGCGGTCAATACGCATCGGACAACTTCTGGGCAATGGGTGATACCGGTCCTTGTGGTCCTTGTTCTGAAATCTTCTTTGACCATGGCGATCATATTTGGGGTGGCCTGCCAGGCACACCTGAAGAAGATGGCGACCGTTTCATCGAGATCTGGAACAACGTATTCATGCAGTTCAACCGTACTGCGGATGGCGTGCTCCACCCTCTTCCAGCACCATCTGTAGATACTGGCATGGGCTTGGAACGTATTTCTGCGGTATTGCAACACGTTAACTCAAACTACGAAATTGACCTGTTCCAGCACTTGTTAAAAGCTGCGGCTGAAATCATTGGCCTCGATACCACTGAAATTGAAGCTGCCGCAAAAGCAGCAAACAAACCTGTTGACTATCCTGCTTCCCTTAAAGTGGTTGCCGACCATGCCCGTTCATGCTGCTTCCTGATTGCAGATGGCGTAAACCCGTCGAATGAAGGCCGTGGTTATGTGCTGCGTCGCATCATCCGTCGTGCAGTGCGTCACGGTAACAAGTTAGGTGCAACAGGTTCATTCTTCCACAAAATGTTGCAACCTTTAATCGAAGCAATGGGTGCCGCATACCCTGAACTTGCGGCTAACCAGGCACGTATCGAAGCACAATTATTGAAAGAAGAAGAACAATTCGCGAAAACTTTAGAGCAAGGTCTGAAATTGCTTGAAGGCGAATTGGCTCAACTGAAAGGTTCTGTGATTCCAGGCGAAACCGTTTTCAGACTTTATGATACTTACGGCTTCCCGACTGACTTAACCGCTGACATCGCACGTGAACGCGACCTCACGATTGATGAAGCCGGCTTTGAAGTTGAAATGGCAGCACAACGTCAACGTGCACGTGATGCAGGTAAATTCGCCATCGACTACAACAGCATTGTAAAAGTTGAAGGTGAAACCCAGTTCGAAGGTTATAAAGCCACTCAAGCTCAAGGCCAGATTGTTGCAATCTATAAAGATGGCGAACAGGTTGACGAAGTGGTTGAAGGCGATGAAGCACTGATCGTATTGAACCAGACACCTTTCTATGCAGAAAGCGGCGGTCAGATTGGCGATACAGGTATCTTCAAAAACGATACCGGCATCTTCGAAGTTCAGGATACCAAGAAATCTGGTGGTGCATTCGTACACCAAGGTATCGTGACTATGGGTAGCTTAAAAGCCGCTCAATCTGTTGAAGCAATTGTTAAAGCAGACATCCGTGAAGCAACTGCACGCAACCACTCTGCAACACACCTGTTGCATGCTGCCCTTCGTCAAGTGTTGGGTTCTCATGTACAGCAAAAAGGTTCACTGGTTGCATCTGACATTTTACGTTTTGACTTTGCCAATGACCAACCTGTTTCATTCGAACAACTGCAGGAAGTTGAGCGTCTTGTTAACCGTGAAGTGATTGCCAACACCGCCGTTTCTACCGAGCTTCTCGACATCGAATCTGCCAAAGCAAAAGGTGCAATGATGCTGTTCGGTGAAAAATATGGCGATGAAGTTCGTGTACTTTCCATGGGTTCAATCATTGAAGATAAAAACTTCTCGATCGAACTGTGTGGCGGTATTCACGTGAAACGTACCGGTGACATCGGTCTGTTTAAAATCACTTCTGAAGGTGGTGTAGCGGCAGGTGTACGTCGTATCGAAGCGGTAACGGGCACAAAAGCGGTTGAAGTGGTTCAAAAAGCCGACCGTGATATCAACACCATCAACGGTCTGTTAAAAGCACAAAAAGAACAAACCATTGAGAAAGTTGAAGCGCTGGCAGATACAGCATCCAGCCTGCAAAAACAGATTGAACAGCTCAACCAGAAATTGGCAAACTTCCAGGCAGCTGAACTTTTAAGCCAAGTTCAAACTGTGGCTGGTCGTCAAACATTGATTACCACTGTGCAAAACATGGATGCGAAATCGCTTCGCAACCTGCACGATGGTGTAAAATCTAAATTAGACAATGCAGTGATTGTACTTGCGGCTGTAGAAGGTGATAAGGTCAGCCTTCTCGCTTCTGTAGCAAAAGACTTTACTGCAAACATTAAAGCAGGTGACATCATCAAACACTTGGCAACCGAGCTGGGTGGTAAAGGTGGTGGCAAACCTGACTTGGCACAAGGTGGCGCGCCACTTAACGAGAAGTTTGCGACAGTGATGGCAGATTTGACTGCTTGGCTTGAAGCAAAATAAAACTTCACCTTTTGTGTAACTGACCCTGACCGGAAAATCAGGGTCATGGTTTATATGGAACAACTATGGCATTAATCGTTCAAAAATATGGCGGTAC
This sequence comes from Acinetobacter sp. ANC 4216, assembly GCF_004331195.1. Classification (NCBI taxonomy): domain Bacteria; kingdom Pseudomonadati; phylum Pseudomonadota; class Gammaproteobacteria; order Moraxellales; family Moraxellaceae; genus Acinetobacter; species Acinetobacter sp. ANC 4216. The sequence continues at coordinate 16,578 of NZ_SJOC01000018.1, forward strand.
CTCTATGGGTACTCCCGAGCGCATTTTAAATGTTGCTCGTCGTGTAAAGCGCTGGCATGACCACGGCCACAAGGTGGTGGTGGTGGTATCGGCAATGAGTGGCGAAACCAATCGCCTGCTTGCTTTAGCGAAGGCCATTACCGAAACCCCTGATCCACGCGAATTAGACCAGATGGTGTCTACGGGTGAACAGGTTACGATTTCTATGTTAGCGATGGCGCTTAACTCGATTGGAGTAGAAGCAAAATCACTGACTGGCCGCCAGGTTGGCATTAAAACCGACAGCGCATTTAATAAAGCCCGCATTGAGTCTATTGATACTGACGTACTCACTGAAAACCTGGATGCAGGCCGCGTACTTGTAGTTGCCGGTTTCCAGGGCTTTGATGAATTGGGCAACACCACAACTTTAGGTCGTGGTGGTTCAGATACCTCTGGCGTGGCACTTGCAGCTGCACTTAAAGCAGATGAATGCCAGATTTATACAGACGTAGATGGTGTTTATACCACTGACCCGCGCGTTGCACCAAAAGCGAAAAAAGTTGATCGTATTTCTTTTGAAGAAATGCTGGAAATGGCATCACTTGGTTCGAAAGTCCTGCAAATCCGTTCAGTTGAATTTGCTGGAAAATACCAAGTGCCTTTACGCGTATTATCAAGCTTCGATAACGACGATGATGGCGCATTTGACGAAGACTTCAAAAACAACGTCGGAACTCTTATTACTACTGAATTGGAAGACAACATGGAACAGCCAATTATCTCTGGTATCGCGTTTAACCGTGACGAAGCAAAATTGACTATCTTGGGCGTGCCTGACCTGCCTGGTATTGCATCCAAAATCCTGGCACCAATCGGTGCAGCGAATATTGAAGTCGACATGATCATCCAGAATGTGGAAGAAGACGGTACCACCGACTTCACTTTCACGGTCAACCGTGGCGAGTTTGCTAAAGCAAAAGCAATTCTGGAGCAAACTGCGAAAGAAATTGGTGCACGTGAAGTTGCGACCCGTTCAGACATCGTTAAAGTATCGATCGTGGGTGTAGGTATGCGCTCACATGCTGGCGTGGCAAGCAAAATGTTTACTGCTCTAGCTGAAGAAGGCATCAACATCCTAATGATTTCAACTTCAGAAATTAAAATTTCAGTGATCATTGAAGAAAATTATTTAGAGCTTGCTGTGCGTACTCTTCACACTGCTTTCGGTTTAGACCGTGAATCTGGTGAATCAAGCGCACGTGCTTAAATATGTAAAGTAACAAATCTGGTCATTGTTGGACAGAATTTGCGAAATACTACAAAAAGAACAGAGCCACTATAGTTTTTTTTATAGTGGCTCTGTTATATTTGTAACCGAGGATTTTGAAAATATTAACAGAATTATTTTGTGTCAACTTTTTGACAGAGCGTTCTGATAATATTTCTATGGTACTAAGGTTGTGTTTTTAACTTTTAAAATCAATTGCACGTTTAGCGTTTTGCAAGGAGATAAACATGCTGATTCTAACCCGACGTGTCGGTGAAACATTAATGATTGGGGACCAAGTCAGTGTCACTGTGCTTGGCGTAAAAGGTAATCAGGTTCGTATTGGCGTAAATGCTCCAAAAGAAGTATCCGTTCATCGTGAAGAAATTTACCAACGAATTCAACATGAACGCGCTATGCATGAACATCTGCAGCACCTAGATCAGGATTATCAACCTTCTTTTGAAGAAGATAATTTCCCACAAAATACCCAGAACGACTTTAATCGTTAAACCGTTAAAGGTTGTTCTAATATAAAGCGGCTATATAGCCGCTTTAAATTTATCTGCTGCTTATTTTTTTTCCAGCAAGGCCAACGCCTTTTTAACCGGTGCATAACTACGACGATGCTGATCAATCACGCCATGCTCAGCAATCGCCTCAAAATGGGCTTTGGTTGGATAACCCTTATGTTTGGCAAAACCAAAATGCGGATATTGCTGATCCAGCACCACCATCTCACGGTCACGTGTCACTTTTGCCAAAATACTGGCCGCTGAAATTTCTGCATGCAGCGCATCCCCACCGACCACCGCATCACAGCTCATGCTTAAGCCTTGTGGAACTTTATTGCCATCAACCAGTACATGTTCTGGCTGAAGCTGCAAAGCCTCTACAGCACGGCGCATAGCCAATAAAGAGGCCTGTAGAATATTGATCTGGTCTATTTCTTCATGGCTGGCTTCAGCAATGGCCCAAGCCAAGGCTTTCTCCTGAATTTCTATGAATAATTTTTCACGCTTTTTTTCAGTGAGTTTTTTAGAATCATTTAAACCTGCTATCGGATTATTGGGATCTAAAATAACTGCAGCCGCAACCACCGAACCCACTAGAGGCCCACGCCCCGCTTCATCTACACCCGCAATTTTCATCAATGCTTTACCTACAAAAAAAAGAGGCTGAATAACATCAGCCTCTTTAATTTTAACATGAATTTAATCGGTATTAGTTCACCGCTTCTGCAACACAAGCATTAATGGTTTTAGTCACTGCATTTGAAACAATAGTATTACGCGCAGCCGGGTCAATTGCAGCTGTCGCCAAATCGACTGCTGTTACGTTTTGCGGTGCTTTTTCACTGACACAACCACAAATTTCAGTCTGAATATTTTGCTTTTGAGTTGCGGTCATTAATTTTGTTGCATTTTGCCATGCCGGCATAGTATTCAACTCGGTGGTACATTTTGCATTAATTGCAATTTTAATTGCAGTCATACCAAGTTGTTGAGTTGCCGATTGTGTTGTAGGCGCTGTGCCGGTTGTGGTATTCGTTCCCACACAAGCAGTTAAAGCCAAAGCAAGAGGTACCAGGACAGCAATTATTTTTTTCACAGTTTAATCCTTGAGTCTAAAATCTGTTGAGCATATTTTGCCGAAACTTTTCTCAGGAAGAAATCTATATTTCAATTGAATTTTCCACACTCGGATGATCTGCTTAAAAAACCTGCATACACTCAGTGTTGCAAGAAGCACACGCTTCGTTCCATATCCATCATTTTCAAATATGGGCTTTTTGATTAGCATACCCAGACTTAAGAATGATATATGGATACATGGGTATAACATGAAAAATACCTCACAATACTATACGCGTACGGCACAAATGCTGCATTGGCTCATGGCTGCTATTTTTATTGCGGCATGGTGCATTGGCTTTTATAGTGGAAATTTTCTAAGTTATGAGGTCGATGGCAGCTTTAAAGGTCAGGTCATTACCTTACATAAGAACATCGCCACCACCATTATTTTTCTGGTTATGATTCGTATATTCTGGCGCTATACCCACCCTGTTCCAGCGCTACCCGACAGCATGTCACCGCTCATGAAAACTTTTGCACATCTGGGCCATTTCGCTTTATATCTCATGTTACTTGCCTTACCGATTACCGGCTGTCTATTTAGCTGGAGTGCGGGACATCCGGCACCTGTATTATATTTATTCGAAATTCCACGTTTGGTTCAGGATGATCCTGATCTTTTAGCCATCGTGAAACCTGTACACATTTATTTGTCCTGGTTTGCAGGCTTACTTGTCATCGGTCATATTGCCGCGGCATTAAAACATCATTTCATTGATAAAGATAACATCTTGCGCAGCATGACCCGACAAGCAAAATAATCAATGTTGTTGCCATAAAAAAGCCGCACTGGTGTATTACTGATGCGGCTTTTTATTGTTCAATTTATCGCGACAAGCTATTTCAAAGCGTCTTGGGCACAGCCTTTTACGCTATTGATCACCGCCTGTTTAATCAGACTATTCTTTGCAGATTCACTCATCGATGCCATAGCCAGTTCTTTGGCCGAGATATCCTGCAATGCATGCTCACCAACGCAACCACAAATTTGTTTTTGTGCTGTAGTTTGCTGCCCTGAACTCATGAACAAGGCTGCGGATTGCCAGACTTTTGAAGCATTTAATTCACTTTTACAACCTTGCTCGATCACCGGTTTCAACATCTTCTGGGTAAAAGTAGAATTTTTATCCGTTGCAAAAACCGGTACAGAACCAGCCAGTAAAGCGACAGCAAATAGCCAGCAAAAACTCTTTTTCACATTTGCCCCTAATATTTAACCCGTGATTATTCAGCAGCCCCATACATGAATCCGCTGAATCAGAAACATATGTCAAGATGCTCAATTATGCTAAAGCATCAATTTGCTTCGCCCATTTCTGCTTTTCAGCAGCAGGAATAAAGGAGGCTTCAAACGAATTTTTAGCTAACTGCTTCAGCTCATCATTTGACAGGTCTAAAGCTTTGGTAATTGCAATGAAATTATCATTCATATACCCCCCAAAATAGGAAGGATCATCTGAATTAACTGTTACATGCACGCCCTGTTGCAATAAACGGCGGATATTGTGCTGAACCATATCATCTACCACACAGAGTTTTAAATTACTTAAAGGACATACGGTTAAAGGCATTTTCTCTGCAATCAAACGCTGCATCAGCTTCGGATCTTCTTCAGAACGCACACCATGGTCAATCCGGTTCACTTTCAGCAAATCCAGTGCTTCCCAGACATATTCAGCCGGACCTTCTTCGCCAGCATGTGCCACCACCAAAAAGCCTTCTTCTCGCGCTTTGGCAAATACACGTTCAAACTTAGATGGCGGATGTCCAACTTCACTCGAGTCCAGTCCCACCGCAATAATTTGCTCTTTAAAAGGTAAAGCCTGCTCTAAGGTTTTAAATGCCGCTTCTTCACTTAAATGACGCAAGAAACACATGATCAAATGCGAGCTGATACCCAATTTGCTTTGTGCATCATCACAGGCACGTTTTAAGCCCTGAATCACCGTTGCAAAAGCAATGCCACGATCGGTATGAGTCTGCGGATCGAAGAACATTTCGGTATGAACCACATGGTCTTCAGCACATTTTTCAAAATATGCCCAGGCCAGATCATAGAAATCCTGCTCATGGATCAGGACATTCGCACCTGCATAATAAATATCCAAAAAAGATTGCAGGTTATGAAAGTTATAAGCCTGTTTCACTTCCTCAACAGATTTATACGGAATATCAATATGATTGCGTTGAGCAATCTCGAACATCAGCTCAGGCTCGAAAGTCCCTTCAATATGGACGTGTAACTCTGCCTTTGGCAGGGCTTGAATAAGCTCAAGTTGATTCATATCTTATCCTTATAAAATTTTTCAAAAATAAAAAAGGGTGCAACCCGAGTTTACACCCTATTCTAAATGGGGTGAATTAGCCGCCAAATACAGCAAATTTCAATGCCCAAAGTGCCGCAACAATCCAGACCATATAAGGCACAGTTTTCGCTTTACCTGTGAAGAGCTTGATTAATGCGTAGCTAATAAAGCCCATCGCGATACCATCGGCAATTGAATAGGTAAATGGCATGCATACGATGGTTAAAAAAGCAGGAACAGCTTCAGTAATATCATCCCATTCAATGTTGACGATGCCCTGAATCATTAACACACCTACAAATAATAATGCAGGTGCAGTAGCAAAACCTGGAACCGATTGCGCCAAAGGTGCCAGGAATAAGCACAGCACGAACAACACGGCAACAACCACAGCAGTCAAACCGGTACGGCCACCAGCCGCAACGCCCGCAGACGATTCGATATAAGGCGTAGTTGATGAAGTACCCAATGCCGCACCCGCCACAATTGCGGTCGAGTCAGCAAACAGTGCTTTTTTCAAACGTGGTAATTTGCCATCTTTTAACAGGCCCGCACGATGTGAAACCCCCACCAGCGTACCCGTCGAGTCAAACAGGTCGACCAGGAAAAATACAAAGATGACACCAATCAGGCTGGCTGTGAACAAGCCTTCAAAGTCCATTTGCAGGAAAGTTGGAGCAATCGATGGAATGGCCCCTACAACACCTTTAAACTCGTTCAGTCCCATTGCCGTAGCAATCGCGGTAATCACCAGAATACTGATAATGATTGCCCCACGGACTTTAAAGTGATGCATCACCACAATCATCAGGAAACCCAGCAAGGTCAGTAATACCGTCGGTTGTTTCAAGTCACCCAAGCCGACAAGAGTAGCAGGATTGTCGACAATAATGCCTGAATTCTTTAATGCAATCAGTGCCAGGAATAAGCCAATCCCCCCGCCTATCGCAAATTTCAGCGACATGGGAATAGCATTGACAATGGCTTCACGGATTTTAAACATACTGATTGCAATAAATACCAGACCCGAGACAAATACAGCAGCCAGTGCAGTTTGCCAAGGTACACCCATGCCCATACACACAGAATAGGTAAAGTAAGCATTCAGGCCCATACCAGGCGCAAGTGCAATTGGATAATTCGCAATCAGTCCCATAACCAGACAGCCAATTGCGGCTGCGAGACAGGTTGCAACAAAGACAGCCCCATGATCCATGCCGGTTTCGGATAAAATCATTGGATTGACAATAATGATGTAACACATGGTTAAGAAAGTGGTTACACCTGCAAGAACTTCTGTGCGAAAACTGGTTTTGTTTTCACTCAGCTTAAATAAGCGTTCAAGCATATGCTCTGAAGATGGATTAGGAGTCGTCATGACTTTACCCCTGTAAGTAAACTTTATGCCGTCAGCACGCTACAAAATTAATGATCCGTTTCTCAAATCACCATTAAGTTTATAGATGCCAGGCAACGGATATTTAAAAATTTCCTTTTAAAAACAATTATTTTGTACAATTTTTTATTCGGTTCGATACAACCGGATCACAAAAATTGTAAACAAAAAAGCCGCATAACTTTTATGCAGCCTACATAGATAAAATAAATCAAATACTTACAATATAAATATAATGATTCAATTAAAATCTTGGCAAATTATAACACAATGCTTTTTATTGTTTTTAAAATTTATTTTGAATTAATATTCAATAAGATAACAATATTTTTCAAACCTATAGTAAAAATCCGAGTGCTAAAACTGGCTAGATTTCACATGTAAAGGCCCTGCAGAAGAGATTTTTTCAGTTTCTAGCGGTTCTAGAACCATATTATTTGGATTCGCTTCTACAGTTTTCAAAGATTGATGAGCATCCTGAATCAATTGATCCATTTCCTGTCTTTTTTTCATTTGATTGTCGTGATAAACCCCATATCCCAGTAAAACCACAGCAAAAATAAGGGTGGGAACTAATAATTTTTTCATCATAATTTTTTATTGTTCATCATTTCTCATGATGTTAACAAACGCACACTAAAATATAATGATAAAATATTTCAAAATCCTGTTTATTTTTGAGCAATAAAAATCCCGAAATTTATCGGGATTTTTACCTCGTTATTCTCTCATTTAAGCGGCTTGCTGCTCGTCACGCTTAAAGACCAGCTCACCTTTTAGCGAACTGTCCGCATCAAAATAGTAACCATCCATATTAAATGATTTTAAGTCCTCAGCACGTTTTGCCTGGTTTTCAATGATAAAACGTGCCATTAATCCACGTGCTTTTTTTGCATAAAAACTAATCACCTTGTATTTGCCATTTTTCTGGTCCAGAAAAACCGGCTTAATGATCTCGGCTTTAATTTTGCCTGGTTTGACTGACTTGTAATATTCATCCGAAGCAAGATTCACCAATAGATCTGAATGCACCTCGGCTAAATCCTGGTTAATCAAATCGGTAATGATATTGTCCCAAAAATCATAAAGATGCTGACCACGTGGATTTTTGAGCTTGGTTCCCATTTCCAGGCGATAAGGCATCATCAAATCCAGAGGACGTAACAGGCCATACAGTCCGGACAGCATACGCAAATGCTGCTGTGCATATGCAATATGCTGATCATTCAGCGCATAGGCATCCAGTCCGGTATACACATCCCCTTTAAAGGCAAATAAAGCCTGCCGTGCATTAGAAAAATTGAATTCCTGTTGCCAGTCATTAAAGCGCTCGACATTTAAATTGGCGATTTTTTCACTCACACTCATTAAATTGGCAATCTCGGTCGCAGAAAGATGACGACTCACATTTATAAGTTCTTGTGAATGTTTCAGCAATCTTGGCAGTGTATGTGCATCGGTTGGAAGTACAGATTCGTAATCTAAAGTCTTGGCAGGAGAAATTAAGGCGAGCATGAATAACCTGTTCAAAAAACAATTAAACAGACTATAACAGTAGCGTTGTGTTATTGCCAATGTGTGTTTTTACTGGGTCTTAGCGCTAAAATAACCGATTCTTCTGTCATGAGTCGGTTTTACATGTCCGAACAAATTTTCCTTCAGGGTCCTGCAGGTCAGCTGGAAGTTTTTGTTGATTATCCACAGGGTGAAGTGAAAGGATTCGCGCTTGTATGTCATCCTCACCCCTTACAAGGCGGAACGCCCCAGCATAAAGTTCCAGAGCTGCTTGCGCAGATGTTTCTTGAGCGTGGCTGTATGGTTTATCGCCCGAGTTTTCGTGGTTCTGGCCAGAGTACGGGTGAGCACGATAAAGGCCATGGCGAAACCGATGATATTCTAGAAATTATTCAACAGATTCGCTGCAAGCATATTAGCCTGCCTTTTTATGCGGGTGGCTTTAGCTTTGGTGCCCATGTCATGGCAAAGTGTTTTCATGCCTTGCCCGATGAAATTAAACCCAAACAGTTGATTTTATGTGGACTACCTACTGCGACAGTTGCAGGTGTGCGTCATTACGTCACCCCACAGATTAAAGGAGATATTCTGTTCCTGCATGGTGAAGCTGACGAAGTGACCTTGTTGTCCGACTTGATTGAATGGGCCAAACCACAGCGACATTTACTCACCATCTTGCCCGGCGCGAATCATTTTTTTACTGGATATTTAAAGCAATTACGGGTGGCTATCTCCCGTTTTCTTGTAGATGAATAAACTCACAATAACAGCATAGAGCATCCATTTATATAGGGTTTCTGCATGGCTTCAAATAAAAGAGGAGGCTTAGCCCTCCTCTTGGTTTATCCATGTGGTCAAAATAAATATTTAACCTTTCCATGTAAAACCGCTAAAAGATTCATCTTCTTTTAAGGTGTTTTCTACGGCTTGGGCCAATTGATTCAATAAACTCTGTTCCGTAATACGGTCTAGCCAATCCTGATCTTCAGCTGGGTAAGAAGTAATCTCACAGACCAGGTGCCCTTCTGCATCACGACTCTGGCAGGTGACCGATAATGGCAAGGATTGATTGTCTACACTTACCGCAACCTGATCACCACTTTGTGACAAGGTCTGAAAACCGTATTGACCCAGTTCTTTAGACAATAAGTCCGCAACATATTCCTGAGTTACATGACAGTCATTCGGTTGCTGTGACACATGACTATGCTTTTCACAGTTTGCAGTAAATTGTAATTTTCTCATCTGTGTATCCAAAGGCTTTCTTGTTGTATGGTTTTAGCATAAGCAATAAAAGCAAAACAGCCAAGCAAAAGCTTAGCTGTTATTTAACAAATACACAAAATTAGACTAATTATTCACTGACCTGAATCGCCAGACCTGCCTGGTTAGCCAATTCAGTGAAGGTTGGGAAACTGGTTGCTACAGTTTCAGTACCGACAATTTTAATTTCGCCGGAAGTTCGCAAGCCCGCCATGGAAAAACTCATGGCAATACGGTGATCATGATGCGATTCAATTTCACCGCCTGTGAAAATTGCAGACCAGTCACCAGACTTACCCTTACCTTCAATGATGATGCCATCATCGGTTGGCGTGCAGTCAATGCCCATGGTTTTCAAGCCATCTGCCATCACCTGAATACGGTCGGATTCTTTTACGCGAAGCTCGGCAGCACCTGTCAAAATGGTTTGACCCTCTGCACAGGCAGCGGCAATAAATAAAGCCGGGAATTCATCAATCGCCAATGGCACCTGATCTTCCGGCATATGAATACCTTTTAAGGTGCGCGTACCGCGAATACGAATGTCGGCAATCGGTTCACCGCCTGCAATACGTTCATTTTCAACCGTTAAATCTGCACCCATCTGTTTCAGGATTTCAATCACACCTGTACGCGTTGGGTTAATCCCTACCGCTTCCAAAGTGACATCGGAACCTTCAGTAATGGCAGCACCCACCATAAAGAATGCAGCAGATGAAATATCGGATGGAACCTGAATGTCAGTACCCACCAATTTGCCGCCACCTTGCAGGGAAATACGGTTGCCTTCAGTTTTCACCTCATAACCAAAAGCACGCAGCATACGTTCCGAGTGGTCACGGGTCGGTTCCGGTTCAGTGACTACAGTTTCACCTTCTGCCCAGAGTCCAGCCAGTAAAATCCCTGATTTCACCTGAGCCGAAGCCATTGGCAAGTCGTAGTGAATTCCTTTAAGTGCCTGATTACCAGTAATAGATACCGGTGGCGTACCACGCTCACCTGTGGTTTGAATTTGCGCACCCATTTCACGAAGCGGTTTGGCAATACGCTCCATTGGACGCTTTGACAAGGATGCATCACCGGTCATGACTGAATCAAACTTCTGGGCACAGAGCATACCGGAAAGCAAACGCATGGAAGTCCCCGAGTTGCCCATGTATAAGGCACTTGCAGGTGCTTTCAAGCCATGCATGCCTACGCCATGAATGGTCACTTCACCATTTTTAGGCCCTTCAATGCTCACGCCCATATCGCGAAAGGCTTGTAAAGTTGCCAAGGCATCTTCACCTTCCAGGAAACCGGTGACATGGGTCGTGCCTTCAGCAATCGCACCAAACATGATGGAGCGGTGTGACACAGATTTGTCACCTGGCACGGTAAATTTACCTTTAAATGTCTTATCACCCGGCAAAATGGTAAATTGTTGTGTCACTTTATCGTTCTCCATCAAAGGTTTTTTAGCGAGCATATGATTGAAGTGTTGTCGAGCAGCTTGAGCATGCCCAAGCAGTCCCATCAATGCCTGTGAATCTTCAGTTTCAATGAGTTTGCGAATTTGAGCCAGTTGCTGCTCAAAACCATCCACTGCATTTAAAATTGCTTTTTTATTGGCAAAAAAGATGTCATGCCACATTTGCGGATCACTCGCCGCGATTCTAGAGAAATCACGGAAGCCACCAGCGGCATAACGGAAAATATCCAGATTATCTTCTCGGTTGGCCAGCTGCTCAACCAGGTTAAATGCCATCAAATGCGGAAGATGGCTGGTATGTGCCAACACTTCATCGTGCTTGTCTACATCCATGCAAATCACTTCTGCCTTGGCAGCTTGCCACAGTTGAACCAGTTTATCCACAGCCCAGTCACCACTGCTTGGTAACGGTGTCAAAATGACTTTGTGATTGGCAAACAAATCGACCTTACCTGCATGCACGCCAGTATGTTCGGCACCCGCAATCGGATGACCCGGAACAAAACCTGCCGGCAGGTTCTCACCATATACGGCTTTGGCTGCATCCACCACATTGCCTTTGGTACTGCCTACATCGGTAATGATGGTGTTCTCTGACAGATAAGGCTTGATGGTTTCTAACACCTTTTGTGTCGCACGCACAGGCAAAGCCAAAACCACCAGATCTGCACCTTGCACTGCGTCTACAGGATTGCTATAGCCCTCTTGAATCAGTCCAAGCGCCTTTGCATCTTCCAGCGTTTTTTGTGAACGTGTAGAGGCAACAATCTGTTTTGCCAGTTTTTCAGCAATGATGACACGCGCCAGACTTGAGCCAATCAGCCCAAGTCCAATAAAGGCAACTTTTTCAAACAGTGGCTGAGACATGGCTTAAGCTTTTTCCTCTACCGCATCAGGCGCTAAATCGAGTACTTTCGCCAGTGCTGTCAGGAACTTCGCATTTTCCGCTTCCGTACCAATCGATACACGCAGATGATTTGCAATACCCACAGGACGTACAATCACGCCTTCTTTTAACAAGGCATTGAAGGTTTGCGCAGGATCAGTCTGTACATCGACCAAAATAAAGTTGGCACGTGAAGGTACATAGTTTAAGCCTAGTGCCTCAAAGCCCTGTTCCAGCTGCTTCATGCCTGCTTTATTGACAATACGCGATTGCTCGATAAAGTCTTCGTCTTTCAGTGCGGCAACCGCAGCCACCATAGCAAGATGGTTAACGTTAAACGGCTGGCGAATACGGTTCAGGTAATCTGTCACTTCAACCGATGCCAAGGCAAAACCAACACGCAGTGCAGCCAGACCATAGCATTTAGACAAGGTACGGCTGACAATAATGTTTGGATATTGTTCCAAGAATTTCAGGCTGTTGAAGTTTTCCGGGAAATATTCCACATACGCTTCGTCCAGAACGACAATCACATTTGCCGGCACTTTTTGCATGAAGGCTTCAAATTCAGCTTCTTCAAACCAGGTTCCGGTCGGGTTATTTGGATTGGCAATAAAGACTAATTTGGTATTGTCTTTAATTGCTGCTGCCATTGCATCCAGATCGTGAGCAAAACCTTTGGCCGGCACTTCAATGGCTTCTGCATTAATGGCTTGAGTCACCAAAGCATACACGGCAAAAGCATGCTGGCTATAAATCACCGAGTCTTTCTCTGAAACGAATGCGCGAGCAAACATTTCCAGCAAGTCGTTTGAACCATTACCCAAAGTAATACGGTCAGCGGTCACACCGAATTGTGCCTGAATCTGGTCTTTTAAAATAAAACCACCACCATCTGGATAGCGGCCAATTTCTGCCAATTCAGCTGCCACAGCCTGTTTGACTTTGTCAGAACAACCCAACGGGTTTTCATTTGAGGCTAATTTGACAATATCAGTAATCCCTAACTCACGCTCAAGTTCACTAATAGGTTTACCTGGTTGATAAGGCTTTAACTTTGAGATGCCTTCATTGGCAGGGACAAACGACATGTTACTCTTCCGCTATTTCAAGTGATAAAAGAGATCAGCCTAAAATTAAAAAATCAGGCCGATCACCAGAGTGATTTATAAAACTGCAATCGGATAAGAACCCAATACACGAATTTCTTTGACCAAAGGACGAATTTCCTCAATGGCCGCTTTGACATTTTCTTGCTCGATATGGCCTTCGAGGTCAATAAAGAATACATAGGCCCATTTTTCAGGCAATGCAGGACGGGTTTCAATACTGGTGAGACTAATGTTGTGTTTGGCAAATGGCGCCAGGATTTCCAGCAAGGCACCGGCACGGTCATGCGCAGAGATCAGCAATGAAGTTTTGTCATTGCCACTTGGCGGCACTTTTTCACGGCCAATCACCAGGAAACGGGTGGTGTTTTCCGGATTGTCTTCAATATTGCTGTGCAGGATTTCCAGCTCATAAAGATTGGCAGCCACTTCTGATGCAATCGCTGCGGAATGCCATTCATTGCGAATACGGCGTGCCGCTTCGGCATTGGAACTAAGGGCAACACGTTCAACGCCCGGATAATGGGCATCTAACCATTTTCGGCATTGCGCCAAGGTTTGCTGATGGGCATAAATCTGTTTAATGCTGTCTTTACGGGTATTGGATGACACCAGGAACTGGTGATGAATGCGCAGTTCCACTTCACCAATCACATTTAGGTGCGAAGATTTAAAACAGTCTAAAGTATGGTTCACCACACCTTCAGATGAATTTTCGACCGGCACCAGACCATAATGTGCACCACCCGCTTCTACTTCACGGAACACTTCATCAATGGTAGGAAGTGGGTGAACAATGGCATCCTGACCAAAATGTTTCAATACTGCTGAATGGGTATAGGTACCGACTGGACCCAGGAAAGCAATGCTTTGTGGCGCTTCCAATGCCAGACAGGCAGACATGATTTCACGGAACAAACGTGCCATGGTCACATCAGATAAGGGCCCTTCGTTACGCTGCATAACATTGCGCAAAACTTGTGCTTCACGTTCAGGACGGTAAAACAATGGATTCTCTTCAGCTGCAAACTTTGCTTTTGCCACCGCTTCGGCCAATCTGGCACGTCGGTTAATAAGCTGTTGAATCTGTTGATCTACAGAATCAATATCCTCACGGATTTGAGCAAGGTCAAGAGAAGTCGTCGTGTTTTGATCGTCGTTGATCATTGTTATGTTGCCCTTCAAAAACGTTATGCAAACAGTATAACAATAGTTAGCTTTCAAATGTTACGCAATAAGACTTTGATTGATTCAGTCTTAAAAACATACAGTTGATTTAATCAGCAATTTTATTCCTCATGTTTTGCCCTGAGTATTTAAAATTGATGAGCTTTTGCCAGTTCGCTAAAAATGACAGCACAGCTGTACATTTATAATTCAGCAAAATGGCTAGCGATTTTATGTCATTTCATGGAATAAATTTATCGGTATTTGCAAATAAGATCATCGTTAAAAACGCTTAATACTGAGCAGGTTTGATTAAAGCGGTTCCGGCCCATAAACCTGAAATGCCGAAAATGACTTTGTGTAGTATTCCAGATAAATATATTCAAGCGCCCATCAAAACATTTATAGCTCCCAACCAAGCCGCCCAGTCTTGCCTTGTATCACAGGAGAAAATGCCATGAAGTCTAGCTGACCGCATACTCGCCATCTGAAAAATGCTGTCTGCCAGCTTTTGACACATACAGAAACAAAAGTTTTTTACTTAATTTTTTAACCCTTACAAATAGTTAAAAATAGCGCCAAAGCTTTATCCATAGGGACTTTCGCATATTCAAGAGTTATTTACCAAACTCCATCACAATAGCTTAATGATTAATTTATAGTCTGTTAACAAAGCAATTCGGAGAACAACAATGTCCAAAAGAATCGCCGTTTTAGTGACCCATGATTTTGAAGATGCTGAATATTCAGAACCCGTGCAAGCCTTTCGCGCTGCACGTCATAGTGTTTTAAATATCGAAACCAAAGCAGGCAATATTGTCTATAGCCATAAACGGAAATCGGCCATCACCATTGACCAAAGTATAGATGATGTCACAGTGCATGATTTTGATGCCTTGCTCATTCCTGGAGGGTATTCTCCCGACCGGCTTCGTGGCGATGACCGTTTCGTGAATTTTGTGCGTAATTTTGCTCATGCAGAAAAACCCATTTTGAGCATTTGTCATGGTCCGCAGCTCCTGATTACGGCCAAAGTCGTAAAAGGCCGCTTGATGACCACTATTAAAACGGTTGCCAAGGATCTGATTAATGCCGGCGCGGTCTATTATGATGTCGGTGTGGTCAATGATAACAATCTGTATATCTCATCACGCTCACCCGATGATTTGCCTGCGTTTATTGAAGAAAGTCTCATGGTTTTAAATCAATAAAAAAGCACCCCGCAAAGTCAGACCCAGGGTCCAGCCTTTAGGGTGCCGTTCTATTTATTCCGCTCTGTTTTTATTGTAGCGTCTTAATCATGAATTAACGCCCCAATAAACTACGCGCTACAATCTCTTTCATAATTTCATTGGTTCCACCGTAAATTCGCTGAATACGGGCATCTACAAAGAACCGTGAAATTGGATATTCCGTCATATAGCCATAGCCACCAAACAGCTGTAACAGCTTATCCGCTATTTTCATCTGCATGTCGGTGGCAAAACTTTTTAAAGCTGCGGCAGTTTCAACATCCAGTTTACCCTGCATATATAATTCAACGTTCTGGTTATAAAAAGCAGCCGTCGCCTGTTCCTCTATTTTTGCCTGCGCCAGAACAAAACGGGTATTCTGGAACTGGCTGATGTGCTGACCAAAAGCCTGACGCTCTTTGACATAAGCAATGGTGACATCAATTGAACCGCGAATGGCGCCAATCGCCGTTGCAGCAATGGCAGTACGTTCCCGTGGCAATTCCTGCATTAAATAGGCAAAACCCTGTCCTGCCTGTCCCAGCAGCTGCTCTTTAGGCACCTTGATGTTATCGAAGAACAGTTCGGAAGTATCTTGTGAATGCAAACCAATTTTGTTGAGGTTGGTGCCTTTTTTAAACCCTTCCAGATGTGTATCCAAAAGCAATAAAGACACGCCTTTTGCGCGTGCTTGCGGATCAGTTTTAGCTGCCAGCACCACCAGGTCAGCATGTTGACCATTGGAGATAAAGGTTTTGGAACCATTGAGCAAGTAGTAATCTCCCTGCAAGATGGCATTGGTACGCATTGCCTGCAAATCGGAACCGGCACCCGGCTCCGTCATGCCAATCGCACCCACCACTTCACCAGCCACCATTTTTGGCAACCAGTACCGCTTTTGCTCTTCTGTCCCTATATGCAAAATATAAGGTGCCGCAATTTCAGAGTGGCAGGAAATACCGGTGGATAGTGCGCTAAATCCGGCACGTGCCGATTCTTCTACCAGCATTAATGAATAATGGGTTGGTACGCCATAACCGCCATATTCTTCAGGCACATCCACACACAAGAAGCCATTTTCGCCCAGTAAATTCCAGATTTCACGCGGCATAATGCCTTGCTGTTCCCACTGTTCATAATGCGGTGCAATATGCTCATTCAAAAAGCGTCTGAAGTTGTCACGGAATAATTCTAAATCAGCATCATAAGCCAACATATAGCGTCCTTGTATTTCGTCATTGTTATCTGTTCTAGCTTCCCATCCTATTCATTTTATTGGATGCTGTCATGCGTTATGACAGTCTTCTTTTATGACTCCAAGGTCAATAAAAAGGAAGCCGAAGCTTCCTTTTTAGCATCAAAACCGATTAAGCATGGGTTTGATTCGTTTCATCCAGCATTTTCTGGTCAACCATTTCCGGGTTGTTTAATGCTGCATTTAATTGAGCTGTATCTAATTGACCGACCCATTTCGCAACCACAATGGTCGCCAATGAGTTACCGACCAGATTGGTCAAGGCACGTGCTTCTGACATGAAGCGGTCAATACCCAGAATCAGGGCCAGACCAGCTACAGGAATATGACCCACAGCAGACAATGTTGCCGCCATAACAATAAAGCCAGAACCTGTTACACCTGCCGCACCTTTAGAAGAAATTAACAACACTGCTAAAAGCGTAATTTCATGTGTTAAATCAAGCTGAGTATTGGTTGCCTGTGCAATGAAGATTGCGGCCATGGTTAAATAGATGGAAGTACCATCCAGATTAAATGAATAACCGGTAGGAATTACCAGACCCACGACCGATTTTTCACACCCGGCAATTTCCAGTTTCTTCAACATACGAGGAAGTACGGATTCAGAAGAAGATGTACCCAGTACAATCAATAACTCTTCACGAATCATGCGGATCATTTTCAGGATGCTGAAACCGCAGAAACGCGCGATACTACCCAATACAATAAAGATGAACAGCAAACAGGTAATATAAAAACAGATGATGAGTTGAGCGAGCTGAGCCAGTGAACCAATACCATACTTACCAATTGTAAATGCCATCGCACCGAACGCACCAATCGGCGCAAGTTTCATGATCATGTTTACGATGTTAAAGAACACATGCGAAATTTGATCGATGAGTTTAAGGACGGGTTTACCTGCATCGCCCAATTTATGTAACGCAAAACCAAACAGCAATGCAAATAAAAGGACCTGAAGAATTTCACCTTCTGCAAAGGCACCTACCACCGTATTCGGGATGATATTCATAAAGAAATCAACGGTCGACTGTGAAGCACCCGATTCCACATACTTGGTGATACCTGAAGTATCTAAAGATGCAGGATCAATGTTCATTCCTACACCCGGTTTGGCAATATTAATCACCAGCAAACCGATAATTAACGCCAGTGTAGAGACCACCTCAAAATAAAGCAGTGCAATACCACCTGTTTTACCCACAGATTTCATGCTTTCCATACCTGCGATACCGCTGACCACAGTACAGAAAATCACGGGGGCAATAATCATTTTGATCAGCTTGATGAAAGCGTCACCTAATGGTTTTAATTGTTCGCCCAAGCCGGGAACACTTTGCTTAACGCCGTCCACGATTACAGATGAACTTGGGTAAAAATGCCCAACAATCACACCTAAAATAATGGCAACGACGACTTGAAAATACAGCGACTTATAGATTGGTTTCTTAGCCATAACATTACTTCTTCAGATATTTCCAAAACTAGAAATATTCAGTTTTAGCCTATTCTTACGAATACACTGCCCTTAATCTCCAGGCAATCACACCCAAGAAAATTAAAAGTATTCAGCGACCTAAGATACTGGAATATATAGAAATTTATAAAAAAGTGATTACCATCAGAACACCATTAAAATTTATCAAAAATTTAAATGGTTAAATTGGGAGATGATAAGAACAATTAAAAAATTATATCAATTGTTTAAATTTTACCTGATTTTTAAAAGCTTATGCAGGTGGCATTGTTAATTTTGGCTAAAATATCATCACAAATTATTAAACATTAGTCGAAGACCACTAAAACACTTTTATATAAATTAAGCTGAAATAATTTTTTTGCCTTTATAAAATAGCATTACACTTATTTTTATCGCCCAGAAAACTCAGCTTATGCAAACCAAAAGAAATATCTATAAAGACTTTGAACATCCTTTTGCACAATATGTCCGTATTATAGGCAAAGGAAAAAACGGTGCCCGTTCGCTGACTTTTGACGAAGCCTATCAGGCATTCAGCATGATCCTAAAAGATGAAGTGCTTGATGTGCAGTTGGGCGCTTTCCTGATGCTACTTCGTGTTAAAGAAGAATCTGTCGATGAACTGGCCGGTTTTGTCCAGGCCACCCGTGACCAGCTCAATTTCAGGACCCTGGATGTAGACTTGGACTGGTCATCTTATGCCGGCAAGCGTAAGCATTATCCCTGGTTCTTACTGGCAGCTCTTACCTTAGCCCAACATGGCTACAAGGTGGTCATGCATGGTGCGTCCGGACATACCATTAACCGCCTTTATACTGAACAGGTCCTGGAATATTTAAGCTATCCGATCTGCCAGAATGACAGCGATGTGGAACAGCAGTTACAGCAACGCAATTTTGCCTATCTGCCCTTGCAAGCAATTTCACCTATTTTGAGTGATTTGATCTCACTGCGGAATGTGATGGGTTTGCGTTCTCCCATCCATACCCTTGCCCGTTTAATTAATCCATTTAATGCCAAAGCCACCATGCAGGCGATTTTCCATCCTGCTTATCGTAGCTCTCACCAACAGGCAGCCTTTAAACTGGGCTATCGAAATAGTGCGGTAATTAAAGGTGAAGGCGGTGAATTTGAACGGAATCCGGATGCCAAAACCTTAATCTGCGGAATTAAAAATGGTGAGCTGTACGAGCATGAACTCCCTAAACTAACCGATAACCGTAGTCCTGTTGAAGAAGAACTGGACTTGGCTGTATTTAAAGCCGTATGGGAAGGCAAACAGCATCATGAGTATGGTGAAGTTGCAGTAACGGAAACCATGGGAATTGCTTTATACACGATGGGCGCGTGTGCTTCTTATGAAGAGGCGATGTTAAAAGCCAAGGAACTTTGGGTAAATCGCAAGTCTAAAATCTAATTTGATGCAGAATAAATGATACGTGATAAAGCCATTCGCAATTGTTCGAGGCTAGACTTCATTTGATAAAAATGGTTCTGCGAAACATTCATCTAATAATAGTATCGAACGAGTTTTGCGATGAGAACACTTGAAACATGTTTCAAGTGTTCGCAAGATGACTTTGGCCTTACGAAGGAATACTTCTCAGGGCTTATCCAAAGTAACAGGATGAGCTTCTATATAAATTGAGATTTATCGGTAAGACACCGTCGTACCCTTCAAAAAATTAAGATATAAAAAAAGACACCGCAGTGTCTTTTTTATTGCAAATAAATATTTAAACAAAACGAATAGGCTTAAACTCTTCATCCTGCTTTGGATCATGGGAATCGCAGTGTTCATCTTCTTCTTTGGTACCGCGGTCAATATAGCCACTACGCTCAGTTTCAGGCAAGTTTTTCATTTCCCAGGCATACACCGCCTGCATACAGATTTGACGTTGCTCTGTGGTCAGCGCTACGCCATTTGGCCATTTACCAATTTCCACTGCTGTCTTTAAACGCGCAACAATTTCAGGATCTAGTACGGCCAGCATTTGTTCAATATTCATCATTTAATCCTGCTGTTGAAAAGAGTCAAAATCTTGGTTCCAGCCCAGCTTGGTACGACAAGCAATATAGAAATCATAACCAGGTGGATGAAGGAGATTCAATTTAAATGGATGTTTGCGGATATGCAAACTATCCCCGACACTGAGTGAAACGCTGTGCTGACCATCGGCACTGACCATCGGCAATACACGGTTTTCACGAATGATAATCTTGATTTCACTATGTCCACCAACCACAATCGGGCGTGAAGACAAGGTATGTGGGTGCATCGGCACCAAAGAAATGGCATCCATACTCGGATGAACAATCGGACCACCACCAGAAAGCGCATATGCCGTAGAACCGGTAGGCGTTGAAACAATCAAACCGTCACTATGCTGACGATAGACATATTGACCATCAATATTCAGTTCAAAGTCAATCATATGCACCGATTTTCCTGAATGCAGAACCACATCATTCAAGGCAATCGCATCATAAATGCTTTCGCCCTTGGAGCGGATTTCCATTTCCAGCAAAAAGCGGCGGTCAAGCTGAAACTCGCCTTTAAGTACCTGGTCCAGCTTAAAAATAACCTCGGTCGGCTTGATATCGGTTAAAAAACCCAGACGACCACGGTTTACCCCAATAACTGGGGTATTGTGTCTCACCAGGGCACGTGCAGCATGCAGTAAAGAACCATCACCGCCCACCACAATAACCAGATCAACCACTTCACCCAGTAAACTGCGGCTTACCGTTTGCGTATTGCTATAAGGGACTAAGGCTGCTGTTTCCGAATCAAAAACAGGATGTAAACCTAAACTTAAAAGATGGTCATGAATAAGACTTAAAGTTTCCACGACGGAGGATTTATCTGGACGCCCTATTAATCCAATGTTCCGAAAAGTTTTATGTGAAATTTGCACCTGGGTCATCGCTCCGCTACGATTCCTGCCTATCATAGCATTAACCCTGTTCATTTTAAAAAACTTTAAGTTCACATTGCACTGACAATGCTGCGATTTCAAAGACTCAACCTGATTTTAGCCAGCAGCCAGATGGGCGTACTTTACATATAGTGAACACCCCAAATCAGCATGGTTTTTTACGCTAAATGTCAGCCATTTTATAAAATTGCTTTTAACGGAATAACTTAGATGTTTAAAGCTGTTTTATTTGCTTTAATAGGAACATATTATTGGCAAATACGGTTTTAATTCCAGAAATAATATCTGTTATAAAATCAAAGACTCATTACCAATATTTTGTCCGGTTTCTTGTTATATTTTCTCTTCATTCACAGATTAATTATTGCAAAAAAATGAAAAGCTTCGCATGATTAGCACAATTTATTTGGATCTTATAATCATTGATGAAGTCTGAACGCGGGATCGGTTTACTGGCCCTTATTTTTTCAATATTAGTCATTGGCGTCTTCTTGGTTTTTAGTGTCTATTTAATCCGAATGGACAATATTGTACGCAATAAATTTGAAGGACAGCGCTGGGATATTCCGGCAAAGGTTTTTGCCCGTCCTTTGGAAATTTATACCAATGCACCGGTCAACCAGACAGACTTCACTCAGGAACTCAAACTTCTGGGCTATAAAAGTTCTGACAGCTATACTCAATCCGGCAGTTATGTAAGCTCTGGTGATGCCCTGTATGTGCATACCCGCGGCTTTGACTTTGGTGACAGCGTTGAACCCGAGCAGGTCTTAAAAGTTACCTTTAACAATAATCAGATTGGTGAAGTCAGTGCAACCAAGCCTTCGTCTACCGGCATTGCACGTTTAGAACCTTTATTGATTGGCGGAATTTATCCGCAACATAATGAAGACCGTGTGCTGATTAAGCTTAATAATGTGCCTAAACCGCTCATTGAAGCCCTGATCTCAACGGAAGACCGTAACTTTTATCATCACCATGGCATATCGGTTCGTGGTACAGCGCGTGCTGTAGTCAGCAATCTCACCGGTGGCAAACGTCAGGGGGGTTCTACCCTGACCCAGCAGCTGGTGAAAAACTTCTATTTAAGCCCGGAAAGAACCTTAAAACGTAAAGTCAATGAAGCCCTCATGGCCATGCTGATTGAGCTTCATTATGACAAAGATGAAATTCTGGAAGCGTATTTAAATGAAGTGAACCTTGGGCAAAATGGCAATTATTCGATTAATGGCTATGGTCTGGCTTCACAGTTTTATTTCGGCTTGCCGCTACGCGAACTGAACATTGCCCAGCAGGCTTATTTAGTCGGTCTGGTGCAAGGGCCTTCCCTGTTTAATCCGTGGAAAAATCCAGAAGGCGCAAAAAAACGTCGCGATATCGTGTTAAATAATATGCTGGTGATGGGATATCTGAGCCAAGAACAGTATGAACGAGAAATTGCACGACCATTAAATGTGATTGCAAAACCCACCTTGGGACCTGCCCGCTTCCCAGATTTCATGGATATTGTACGTCGACAGCTACGCACCGAATATCAGGAAGGCGATCTGACCAATCAAGGGTTAAAAATCTTTACCACACTGGATCCAATTGCCCAAACCAAAGTCCAGGAAGCATTTAAAGCTTCAGTTTCCGGTTTAGCCAATGCCAATCCCAAACGTTTAAAAGATTTGCAAGGCGCTGTTTTGATCTCTCATCCTGAAAATGGTGAACTGGTTGCAGCTTTAGGTTCTACTCAGGATTTTACCGGATTTAACCGTGCACTGGACGCAAAACGTCAGGTTGGCTCCTTGCTTAAACCGGTGATTTATTTAAGTGCGATTGAATCTGGCCGTTATAACTGGGCTACACCGGTTGAAGACAGTGCCCTGAACATTTATAGCGAAGGTAAAAACTGGACGCCTAGAAATTACAGTGGGGGCGAGCATGGTATTGTTCCTATGTCCGAAGCGCTGGCGAACTCCTACAACCTGGCTGCCGTACGTTTAGGTCAGGAATTTGGAATTTCGACCTTTAGCAATCACCTGAAAAAATTTGGCGTGACTGCCAATATTCCAAACTATCCGTCGATCTTTCTGGGGGCGATTGATATGTCACCGATGGAAGTGATGAGTATTTACGGCAATTTTGCAACTGGCGGTTTCAAATATCCTATCAAGTCCATTCGCTCGGTGGTTGATTCCAATGGACGCCTGCTCGATCGTTATGGCCTGACGCCACAACAAACCATCGATGCTTCTGCGGCCTATATTCTGAATTATGGTTTACAGCAAGTCATGAGCTCGGGTACGGGACGTGCCGCTTATAGCGCTTTCCCTACCGACCTGAAACTGGCAGGCAAATCGGGCACCACCAATGATACCCGTGACTCCTGGTTTGCAGGCTATTCAGGCAATTATCTCAGTGTGGTCTGGCTGGGTCTGGATAATAACAAGGTGACTGGCCTAACCGGTTCTTCAGGTGCGCTTCCGGTCTGGATTAATGTCATGAAACAGTTGCGTCAGAAACCGGTTAACCTGCGTCAGACCGAAAATGTGCAATGGCAATGGATTGACCGTTCTAGTGGATATTTATCTGCGCAAGGTTGTGAAGGTGCCATGTACATTCCCTTACTTCGCAGTAGTATGCCACGACAGGCCACTGCCTGCGGTTTACCGAACTATCAGGTAGAACCTGCTTACAATCCTGATACTGAAAACAATCAGGCACCTGTCGATCAAAACGATAGTATTGGTAACTATATTCGTGAAAGTGAGACTGAAACGCAGAACGAGGATTCTACGAATCAGGTCATTTCAAGTGGTAGTTATAACAATTAAGGGTGACAGTGAAGCATGAATGGGCAATGTAAACGGCATAAATACGGGCTCATTGCCCTGAGCTTGATTGGCTTGGTCGGCTGTCAAAGCCTGCCTGCGCCCGAAAGCAAACAGCCACCGAAACCGGTCCCGGCAGAAAAGCCGGACATTAAAACACCTTCGGGGGTGGTCATCACCCCTTATGAACGTGAAGAAATTCAGCGTAAAAAGATGCAGGTGATTGTTCCTGAGCAACACAGCAAACAGCAATTTGAAGATGGCCGCCAGCTGCCTGCATTTCAAAAGCTCATGCAAAAAACCCAACTCGCCTATAAGCAGGGAAAATGGAATGAAGCAGAAGCTGCGGCATTGCAGGCACAGCGCCTTGCGCCGCAATCCGCTGAAACCTTCTTGTATCTGGCACTAATTGCCAATAAAAAGAGTCAGCCTGCAAATGTCAAAGCTCTGGCGCAACGCGGGCTTAGTTATGCACAAACCAATCCAATGAAGAAACAGCTTTGGCAGGTCATTTTAAAAGCTGCACAACAGCAAAAAGATCAAAAAACCATTCAACAGGCGCAAAAAGCCCTGAAAGGCTTATAGACCTGAGGATATGTTGAACTGATATCCTCAAATATATGCTCTTTGTTTTTTATAAAAAGCGCATCCCTGCAATGCCATAGGCACCCTGCTCTTGAGCGCCCGCAAGATCACCCGACTGCATGCCGCCCAAGGCAAAAACAGGTAGATCGACCTGTGAAACCCAGTGCTTGAATTGTTCCCATCCCAATGCCACAGCCTCTGGATGGGTTGCAGTCGGCAATACCGGACTCAGCAGGAGTGCATCACACCCGATCTGCTGTGCCTGTTGCATTGAAGCCAGATCATGGCATGCTGCAATGGTACGCTTACCCAAGGGCAAATCACCCGGCTTTAACGCCATCAGTTGTGGCTGTTTTAAATGAATGGTGGAAATGGCTTGCTGCTGAATCGAGTTTAATTGCTGAAAAATATCGACATTGAGAATTAACTTCGCCAAATGCTCCACACTGAGTTCAGCCAATTCCGTTAGCTGCTGCTGAGTTCCCCTGACACGCCAATACAACAACTGATCCTGTTTTAATTGCGCCAGGTCATCCAGCTGCGCTGAAATTTTAATCTGATGGGGCCAATACAGGCGCTGAATTATGGCTTGATTGGCTTGAGGGAAATTAAGATTCAACAATTCTTCACGGCTGTACCAGGTCCAGGGCTGCTGAATCTCATTCAATAAAGCAGTCGGTACAATGGCATGAAATAAATGCAGCTTGACAATTACATCATCATATTCATGAACAATCACATCAAAGGCATGCCAGTCATGCAGACCAATGCCCACTTCTTCATAAATTTCACGGCGGCATGCCGCCAGGGGCGTTTCGCCCTCTTCCACTTTTCCTCCCGGAAATTCATGTTTATTGCCCTGATGCTGTTTCGCTTCACGCCAGCCCACCAGCACGTTGTTTTGATGCAGTAAAATTGCAATGGCAACATCAATTACGGGTTTAAACATTCCCTGTTCCTCAGCCTGAAAATATTACAGAGTGTAAGCAAATTTAAGTTTTTTATAAAATCTTAAATCATCCATTGACAGGTCTATTCGATAATGATTATCATTTAAAACATTCAATACATACCACGGAATCGACGGAATGAACGCACCATTTAGCCTATTTACCCGTAATCATGACAACGCTCACTCACTTCCCATGTTGCACTCGAACAACCTGTTTGCTCTGGGGCGAGAAATTCGGATTATGCATGCCGGAGAAGAATATCGTCTACGTTTAACTCGTAACAATCGTCTGATCCTGACCAAATAAAAATAATTCACTCAACAATAATAAACGTGGAAACAGGCAGTATGCGCGCAAACATGCTGCTTTTTAATGCTGGATAGGCAATGGAAATTGCAGTTCAACTTTTAATCCACCATGTGCCGATCGGGAAAATTGAATTTCACCGGCATGTAATTCAATAATTTTTTTACAGATCGACAATCCCAGTCCTGAACCTTGGGTTTTGGTACCCAATGCACGATAAAAGCGCTCACCCAGTCGTTGCAAGACTTCTTCCGTCACCCCCTGTCCATTATCTTCAATGCTAATGCTGAGCCGTTGCTGCTTTTGCTGCATCTTAATAAATACGTGACCATTTTGCCCGGCATAACGGATGGCATTGTCCAGCAGATTGCGCAGGCAACTGAAAATGAGTTTGTCATTGCCAGTAATCACCAGATGTTCAGCGAATTGGGTCTCGATTTGAATATTTTTCTCGGCAGCAAAGGGTTGCAAGGCTTGCATGACCTCGTTGATGACCCTGCTCACATCCATTTCAGACTTGGGCAATTGAGCGGTATGGGCCGGGTCCAGCCGTGCCAGTAACAGCAAGTTTTCTAACACCTGTGTACCACGGTTGACATCATTTTGAATACTCACCAAGTCTTGGTCGAGTTCCGGATATTTACGTTTCAGTACCTGCAATCGCATCTGGATGGCCGATAAGGGTGAACGTAATTCATGCGAGGCATCCGCAGTAAAGCGCTGTTCTGCCACCAGAGAGTATTCAAGCCGCTGTAATAACTGGTTCAGCTGCCATACCATCGGCTGCAATTCTTTTAATTCAGGCACCTGCTGATGAATCGGTGCGAGATCATCCGCACTTTTAGCTGAAATTTCTCTGGACAGTTGATGAATGACTTTAAATTGGCGTTTTACCGCAAAATGCAGAATCAGCCATTGAATAAACCAGAGCACAATTAAGATCAGGCCATACAGCATGACATTTTGAGCCAGATCCTTAAAGCGTTCAGCTATGGGCTGCAAGACCCATACCGACATATTCAGCTCAGCATCTTCAGTGCTGTAAATCCGCCATAATTGCCAATCTTGCCAAATAAAACTGTAGCCTTCAGATACGTGATTTGGGAGCTTAGAAGATGAATTGTGCAAATGAAAATTATTCGATTCACTCAGCACCTGTTGCCGATCTTTTAACTGGTATTGAATGTCAAATTCATCACTGAGTTCATCGACCTGTTGTCCTGAACTCGTGCTTAGATCTGACATCAACAGCATATCTGCAATTTCATCCATGAGCTGGTCTTGCAGCTGCATGG
The DNA here is from genome assembly GCF_004331195.1 of Acinetobacter sp. ANC 4216. Classification (NCBI taxonomy): domain Bacteria; kingdom Pseudomonadati; phylum Pseudomonadota; class Gammaproteobacteria; order Moraxellales; family Moraxellaceae; genus Acinetobacter; species Acinetobacter sp. ANC 4216. The sequence goes on from NZ_SJOC01000018.1 coordinate 43,441, forward strand.
TCTGGTACAGGGAAATTCCCGTAAAAAGCAGCAAGGCCAAACCCCCAGCCAGCATTGAACTGAATAATGATGTCTTGATTAACCTTGTTTGTAGAGAAATGGCTTTGGACATATTAACCCTGACTCATGCGATAACCCAAACCACGAAGGGTCTTGATATATTGGCTACCTATTTTCTTGCGTAACTGATAGATAAACACTTCTATGGCATTGCTTTCTATTTCATCGCCCCAGGCATAAAGCGATTCCTCCAGCTGCTCACGGGTAATAACATGTTCCGGCTTTTGCATCAGTTTATGTAAAATCTGAAATTCTTTAGCCGTTAAATTTATGCTTTGACCATCCTGGCTAAGGGTCTTCGCCTGTGGATCCAGGACCAGATTGGCATAGCGCAGATATTGTCCGGCACTGCTTTGATGTTGCCGCAACTGCGAACGGACACGCGCAGAAAGCTCCTCCAGACTAAAGGGTTTGACCAGATAATCATTGGCACCCAAATCCAGCCCTTCAACACGGTCATGAATACTGTCCCGCGCGGTGATAAAAATCACAGGGGTCTGTTGCTGATGCGCACGCAAAGCTTTAAGAATTTCATCGCCAGTGGCTTTGGGTAGTCCACGATCAAGTAGGATACAGTCATACTGATGCTGTTCAATCGCCAAAATGGCATGATCGCCACACTCCACCCAGTCGATATTGTAGCCATCCATTTCCAGCCATGTTTTGATGCTTTCTGCTTGGGATACATCATCTTCTGCCAGTAAGATTCGCATGTCGGGTTCTCAGGTATTCTGTATTTTGTGATTTTAAAATAGCACGCTTTAAACAGCTGTTTGCATTAAAAAAACCACATGAGCCAATCATGTGGTTTTCATAAGAGACACTATTTGCAAGAGATAGCAACTCAAACTGATGATCTGTGTCGTTGAATAGACCGTATTAGAATTGAACCGCATCCACATCAATTTCAACGCGTTTAGCCGGTTTGTAATCGATGTCGACTTCACCAATGATGGTCACCGGAGTTTTGGCATTTACCGGTTTACCTTGCCATAACTCATCGTCAATATCGACGGTAATAGTGCCGGTATTGTCACGGAACTGGTATTTTTCATCCCCGACTGCTTTTACCACATAGCCTTTAAGCTGTACCTTGCTGTCATCTTTTAAAGTTAAAGCCTGTTTAACCGTAGTGGTTTTTTGTGGTGCAATTGCAGCCTGATTGACTGCCGTATTTGCCACGGCGAATGTTGTTGCACCGACCAAAGCGGTCACTAAAGCTGCTTTAGAAATCATGTTCATGTTCAAACCCTCGTTAAGTTGTTGCTCATTTCGATAGCATGATTAAAACAAATCAAGATGAGGTGAATCTTAAGATTTGCTCATTTTCAAACAATATTTCAATTCAGTGGGACAACGCGTAATACTTCTTCCAAAGTGGTCATGCCAGCCAGCACTTTGCGTGCGCCCGCGATACGTAGCGGTTCTATTCCCTCTTTTTTCGCCTGATCACGCAGCTGGTTTAAAGTCGCATCTGCACCAATCAGCTGTTTGGTCGCAAGGCTTAAAGGCATAAATTCATAAATGCCGACCCGCCCTTTATAGCCCGTCTGGCGACATGCTTCACATCCCACCGCCTTAAATACGAAGTTGGGCATTTGCAATGCATAATCAAAAGTTAAATGCTTCCACTCCTGTTCATTAATAAAGGTTTCCTGTTTGCAATGCGGGCAAAGCTTGCGTACCAGACGCTGTGCCAGCACCCCTAAAATCGTGGCTGACGTTAAAAAGGGCTGTACTCCCAAATCATGCAGTCGGGTCAGACTCGAGGGTGCATCATTGGTATGCAAGGTGGATAACACCAGGTGACCGGTTAATGCGGCCTGAATGGCCATATTGGCGGTATCCTGATCACGAATCTCGCCGACCATAATGATGTCCGGGTCCTGACGCATCAGCGCACGCACCCCATCGGCAAAACCTAAATCAATCCCCAGATTCACCTGCATCTGGTTAAAGCTCGGTTCCAGCATCTCAATCGGATCTTCAATGGTGCAGACATTGACTTCTTCTGTTGCCAGCTGTTTCAGTGAAGAATACAGCGTGGTGGTTTTGCCTGAACCTGTTGGACCGGTGACTAAAATAATGCCGTGACTGTGTGCAGTTAAAGCCTGCCAGTCACTCAGTAAACCGCCTTCAAAACCCAGCTGCTGAAAACTGCGCACCAACACTTCCGGATCAAAAATACGCATTACCATTTTTTCGCCAAAGGCCGTCGGCAAGGTAGATAGACGCAGCTCGGTTTCCTGTCCTTTAGGCGTACGGGTTTTTAAACGACCATCTTGCGGTTTGCGTTTTTCCGCCACATTCATGCGGCCTAAAATTTTAATGCGCGAAATCACGGCGGTAAGCGTATTGGCCGGCATTTTATAAATAGTATGCAACACGCCATCAATACGGAAACGCACCTTGCCGGTGTCTTTACGGGGTTCCAGATGAATATCGCTTGCGCCCTGTTCAAAGGCAAACTGCAACACCCAATCCACCAGCTTGACAATATGCTGGTCGTTGGCATCCGGGTTTTGCGTATCACCCAGTTGCAATAATGCTTCTACGCCTTTGTTATCCCGGTCATAGGCACTGGATTTTTGCGACGAATTAACGGCACGGCTGACCTGATAATATTCCACCAGATAGCGCTGCAACTGATCCGGACTAAGCAGTACCCGCTGAATTTTTTTCGGGGCAATCGTGTGTTCGAGATTGGCCACCCATTCCGTTTTAAAGGGTTGATCGGTAGCAATCAGGACTTTATCCGGCTGAATTTCGACGGCCAGAATTTTATTGCGCAGGGCAAATTCCTGCGACATGATATTGGTCAAAGCACCAACATCGGCCTTCAAGGGATCAATAATATAAAAAGGAATCTGGGCTTTGTCTGCAATCCACTGGCACAAGCGGTTTAAGGTTAAGGTCGATTGTGGATGTGCCTGATCGACCAGATTAAAATGTGCAATCCATTGTAGCGGATGCCATTTCAGTTGCTCACGCTGACGGTGTGTGGTTTGAATCAGCAGCTTGTTGCGCTCGGTAATACGTCCATCTTTTTGTAATTGTTCCAGACACCAGGAAGTATCCATTTCAAAATTAAATTTCATTGTTATATGCCCCAAAACATTCACACACTATAGCAAACTCAAGGTCATCTCGCTTCAGCCCGTTTTAGAAAAAAATATCCCCCTATCTTTTTCTAAACTGATCGATATGAGCGTTTACTGCAAAATAAACTATAGCCTGTTTTCATTTGCATTATGTTTTTACTTTCGGATATTTATAGCCAATAATGCTGAATGTGCTGTTTAATTCAGCAGCTGACTGTGCATAAACCAATAATTGGATTTTCCCTGTGAACAATATGCTGAATCTGCCCCTTCAAAGTACATCATTTCAAGACTTGCTGATGGTTATGGCAGCAGCATTGGGCTGTGGCTTGCTGATTGGTCTGGAACGCGAACGTAGCAAGCAGCGTGAAAATCAGCATAGTTTTGCCGGGGTTCGCTCATTTGCAATCTGCGCTTTATTGGGTGCCTTGTGTTTTGCTTTTGGCGATATCTTTGGCGTGATTGGCGCACTGATTGTGGGCGGTATCGGTATCTTTTCACTGAAGAACCAGCTGCAAGATCCCGGGGTCACCACCGAACTGGCTTTTGTCATGACTTATTTCATTGGTGCGCTGTGTGTCTGGAATATTACCCTGGCTGCCAGTCTCTCTGTGGTACTGACCTTCATTTTAATGATGAAACATTCCATGCATGGGATTGCCGGAAAATGGATTACCGGAACAGAACTTAAAGATGGCGTATTTTTACTGGCCCTGATCTTAATCGCCTTGCCGCTGACCCCCGATACGCCTTTATGGGGCAATGTGCTTAATCCGCATATCATTTTAAAACTGCTTACCCTGATTCTTGTGGTGCAAGCATTGGCTCACGTGGCCAAACGTTTACTTTCTAGCAAGAAAGCACTCATGCTTTCTTCAATCGCTTCCGGATTTGTTTCCAGTACGGCCACGATTGCACATTTAGGCATACAGGTACGTAATGAGGGGGCCGATGCTCGATCCAATGCCGGAGCAGCACTAATGTCATGTATATCCACTTTGCTGCTTTTATTTATTGTTGTAGGCGGTGTTTCCTTAACCTGGCTAAAGCTGCTGATCTTGCCTTCGCTCATTGCCCTCACCATTTTGGCACTCTGCGCTTACTGGCTTTTACGTAAAGCTGAACCTGTGGAAGACACAGAGCCTGTCGATAGTGCCATGTTTAGCTTAAAAGAAGCCGCCATTATTGCAGGGACATTAACGGTCATTCAGGCGGGTGTGCATGGCCTAGAACTCTTACTGGGTGATTCCGGTTTAATTGCAGGTACACTCCTGGCTTCACTGTTTGAAATTCATGCTGCTGCAGCCGCTGTAGTAATTCAGGGTGAACCGACAAATGCCAGCTTGCTCTATGCAATGATGTTAGGTCTGGCTGCGCATGCCGTTTCTAAATGCATTAATGCAGCCATCAGCGGAGGCTTAAAATTTGCACTTTATTTTGCACCTGTACAAATTCTGCATATGGCTGTTTTGATCGGTGTACTTTGGTGGCTTAATGCACTTTAAATCGAGTTTGATTATAAACTATTATTAATCAATTAAATTAAATCTTTAGTTAAATTTAAAATAATGATTTTGTTAATATTTCTTGAAGTAACAATAAGTCATTTACATTATTAGATGAATAATTAATCATCGACTTCGTTTTTTATCTTTTATCAAAAAACTTAAATTTTTAATTAATAATAACGGGGGTGTTTCATCATGAAGCTTAAATATCTGAGCTTATCAATTATAACAGCACTAACTTTGGTTGGCTGCGGTGGCGGCGGTTCAGACAGTACTTATCAAGGTACAGATTCTGGCTCTGCCGAAGAAAATAAAGATTTTCAACAATGGCACTATTTTGAAATTGAAGCTGGCTATGCAGTCAATGAACCCATTGAATTTGTTCATAACATAATCACTCTTGATCAGGGCAATGTATATGTTCAAGATGACTCGCCTACACCAGACAATGACATATTTGTTACTCAAGATGGTGTTTATCAAGAGTTAGGACCAAAAAATTCCCAATATGGATATTTAGTCGGAACAGGATCTTTGAATAATTTAGTGTTTACACATAAGCCTTATTCTCCTGTTGGCTCAACCGGTCTTGTATTTAGCACAAATTTCAAAAAAATTGACCTCAACGGCAAAAATGCTTTAGCGACATTAGAGTCCAGAGATCAATGGGATATTGTAAATAATTCAATTCCAAATATTTCTGCACAGCGCCTTGCTTATTATAATTCAGTCAAAGACTTAACTTTCCCTGCTGGTGCATATTGCTTACAAAATAGTATTCACAGCAATAATCAAGAAAATCTGTATCTCTATACCAGTGACAAGAGTGACGAAAAATTCGCTTTTGATGGTTATGCGGCACGTTTTGCTCAAAATGACACGCATATCTTTAAGAAAACCTATAAAGACACCATTGCCTACTTAGAATCCGATGACGGTACAGATGCAGACGCAACTTATGGCGCGGCAGAATATAAAGGCGACTACTATGGTGCTGGGCGTTATCTGAAAGGAGTTGAATACAGCCTAGCTCAGTACATTCAAGAACAAAAGGACAAATTAAGCAGTACATTAACTGAAGCAGAGCGCAAACTGGCTATTGAAGAGATTGAAACTTTGAACAATCAATGCAGCTGGTATAACGACACCGCTGCACAATTTATGCAAAACTCAATGAAACTTTAAACTGCTCAAGCGAGCGATATAAAAAGGAGCTTAAAGCCACTGCTGTCCCACAAATATCACAAGAAGAACCTCAATTGAGGTTCTTCTTGTTTTCGCCATTTTTTATCAGGCACAAAGAGTGACCTTAAAAGTTTCCTTTCAAATAAATTGACCTGAATAATTCGCAATAAACGCTGAATACTCCATTCTTCTTGTGCCATGTGTTTAGCGAAGTTCACCAGCAAATAGGCGATTAATGCAATCCATATTTGCGTTTGTATCGCATTGCGGCTTCGACCTAGAAATGACTTCAGTTTTAAATTCTGCTTGATGGCTTTAAAGAATAACTCAATCTTCCAGCGGTCTTTATAAATTGCAGCAATGGTGGATGCTGCCAGATGAAAGTTGTTGCTCAGAAATTCGAATGTTCTTTTCTTATCTGTAT
>NZ_SJOC01000019.1:0-38582 GCF_004331195.1 Acinetobacter sp. ANC 4216
AGCGTTCAATCTGAGCCATGATCAAACTCTTCAGTTTAAAATCATTAGTAGCTTATGGCTACAAATCTTGGCTCATCAATTTTCTGACAAAAAATTTGCTCAAATAAACTTCGAGTAATTTCTACCATCAATCAATGAAAATAATTTCGATCAATCAACCAGTAAAAATCCACACAAGTTGTTCTTCATAATCTCTTAATGATCTTCTTCCTGGTTCGTCACCAGCAAGCTAGGTCGGCTATATTACACTAGATATTCCCAGTGTCAATCAGTAATTCAAATTATTTTAAACTTTCTTTCTAAAACCCAACCTTAACACTTCGCGCTAAGTTGCTGTTTTATCAGGAGTTTTAATCTTCATCACCGCCGATGGATGTGCATTCTACAGCATTTCACCCTCAATGCAACACCCTTTTTTAAATAATTCAGCAAAAACATCTCGAATGTTTATTTATTCTACAAAACAGGGACTTTTTATTATTTTTAAGTTTAAATTAACAACAATTTCAGTTTCCCCTCACAAACAGGTCAAAATATTATTTATTTCTCCTCATGAATAAATAATTCTATTCTTATCTACTTTTTATGCTTTTAACACTGCCTCTCTTCAATTATAGTCAGTCTTTAAATACAGCTTATCCAGATACATCAATAATCAAAGCAGCAAGTATAGCCAGATTTGAAAATAGCCTTATCTATACCCTTACTCCACACAAGAAGGTATTTTATTTTGGAATGAATTTTTTATTCAACGCCATCATCCAGAGTTAAACAAACTCGCTTCATCACCCCTCAATGGATTTACACCACGAAGATTGAAGATAATTATTAAATTTCAGGCATAAAAAAACCGCATTTAAGCGGATCATTTATTTTTAAGTTGACACTTAAAATGGTCGGAGCAGTAGGATTCGAACCTACGACCCTCTGGTCCCAAACCAGATGCGCTACCAAGCTGCGCCATACTCCGAAATTGGGGTGAATGATGGGATTCGAACCCACGACAACCGGAATCACAATCCGGGGCTCTACCAACTGAGCTACATCCACCGTTACAACATTTTGGTTCTATAATACCAGACTACCAAATGGCGCGCCTGACAGGATTCGAACCTGTGACCATCCGCTTAGAAGGCGGATGCTCTATCCAACTGAGCTACAGGCGCATGACCGATGATATTACTATCATGCGATACTCGCCTTGAAGAATTGGTCGGAGCAGTAGGATTCGAACCTACGACCCTCTGGTCCCAAACCAGATGCGCTACCAAGCTGCGCCATACTCCGATTCATCTCAGCTTTTAGTGTATCGCACATCGTGCGGTACGGGGTGCATTTTAGGCGTGACGCCTAGAGACGTCAACACCTATATTCAAAAAAACTCAAAAAAACGCTTCAACCGCTTATTTATCAAGCATTTTAGGCATTTTTTGATCAAAATTAACGTTTTAAACTCGCACTAAAGCTTAACATACGATCAAGTGGTAATTTAGCGCGTTCTGCAAGAGCAGGATCAACGTGTATTTCTTGATCACCCTTTTGTAAAACCTCTAAAATTCCATCTAATTCGTTCATTGCCATCCACGGACAATGGGCACATGAGCGACAGGTTGCCCCTTCACCTGCAGTCGGTGCTTCGATTAATGTCTTGTTTGGCACAGCTTGTTGCATCTTGTAGAAAATGCCGCGGTCGGTTGCCACAATTAAACGCTCATTTGGAAGCGTTTGTGCGGCTTTAATCAGTTGCGAGGTGCTTCCTACTGCATCTGCAATGTCTACCACTGACTCTGGCGACTCAGGATGAACCAGAACCGCTGCATCCGGATACAATGCTTTCATCTGGGCAATACCGCGGGCACGGAATTCTTCATGCACGATACAGGCACCATCCCATAGCAACATATCTGCACCGGTTTTCTTCTGGATATAACGCCCCAGATGCTGATCCGGTGCCCAGATAATCTTTTCACCCAGGCTATCCAGATGTTCAATAATTTCAACTGCACAGCTTGAGGTCACCACCCAGTCAGCACGTGCTTTAACAGCAGCAGATGTATTTGCATATACAACCACTGTATGATCGGGATGGGCATCACAGAATGCTGTAAACTCATCGACCGGACAACCCAAGTCCAGCGAACAGGTCGCTTCCAGGGTAGGCATAAGCACGGTTTTTTCAGGAGAAAGAATTTTCGCTGTTTCTCCCATGAATTTCACCCCAGCAACCACCAAGGTTTTGGCAGGATGGTCTCGGCCAAAACGTGCCATTTCAAGGGAATCAGAAACACAGCCACCCGACAGTTCTGCAATCTCTTGCACTTCGGGATCACAATAGTAATGAGCGACCAGGACAGCATCACGTTTTTTGAGTTCTGCCAGAATTTGCGCAAACTTCTCCTGTTTGACCTCATCACTTAAATGAATATCTTTAGGTTCGCCTAAACGATCTAAATGCGCCTGCACAATCGATTTTGCTTCATTGGCAATTAAATTGGTCGCATCATTCATAACAACGTCTTCTCTATCTTCATGCTTGCCCTAACACAAGCGTACTCAAGTCACTGATGATATGGGGGCAATTTGCTCATTCACCAGCCCTTTGCCGATTGATTGAATGCTAAAAAAGCCTCACAACGGAGGCTTTGTCATTCAATTTGAATTTTACGAACGGTAATCCGCGTTAATCTTGACATAGTCATAAGACAGATCACAGGTATAGACTGTATCTTTTGCCTGTCCTCGTCCCAAATCGACCCGAATGGTCAATTCAGCCTGAGACATCACGCGTGCACCAGCTTCTTCCGTATAGTCCGCTGCCGCACCACCATCTTTACAGATCTGTACATCATCTAACCAAACCTGGATTTTTTCAACGTCTAAATTTTTAACACCGGCATAACCAATTGCGGCAAGAATACGTCCCCAGTTCGGATCTGAGGCGAAAATTGCAGTTTTCACCAGCGGAGAATGGGCAATGCTATAAGCAACATCACAACATTCCTGGGTATCTGCTCCACCTTCAACCGCAACGGTAATGAATTTGGTCGCCCCTTCACCATCACGTACAATCAGTTGAGCCAAGCGCTTCATAACACGGGTCAACACATCCAGAACAACCGCATAACGTGCATCGTCAGTTGACGTAATTTCAGCACCACCCGCTTGACCTGTCGCCACTAAAATACAGGAGTCATTGGTTGAGGTATCACCATCTACAGTAATACGGTTAAATGAAACATTCACCGTGGTTTTTAACAGTTGCTGTACCAGTTCACGGCTGATAGGTGCATCGGTCGCAACATAGCTGAGCATGGTCGCCATATTTGGACGAATCATGCCGGCACCCTTGGAAATGCCGGTCATGGTATAAGTCACACCATCCATTTCAAACTGTTCTGATGCCCCTTTAGGTAGCGTATCCGTGGTCATAATGCCTGTTGCCGCATCTAGCCAAGCATCTTCTTTTAAAGAGTCTAATGCAGGCTGTAAACCATTCACCAAGCGTTCAATCGGCAACTGCTCGCCAATCACACCGGTTGAAAAAGGTAAAATTTCGTTAGTCGATACACCAGCCAGTTCAGCCAGTTTGGCACACGTCGCCTGGGCATTTGCCATACCGGTTTTGCCAGTACCTGCATTGGCATTACCGGTATTAATGACCAGATAACGCGGATTGCCCGCTTGCAAATGAGCTTTACACACATGTACCGGTGCTGCGCAGAATGCATTTTGGGTAAACACACCGGCAACGTTTGAACCTTCAACAAATTCAAAAATAACGAGGTCACGTCGGTTCTGATAGCGTACATATGCTTCAGCTGAACCAATTTTTACACCTTTAACCACATGCATCTGTGGCATTGTTAAGTCGCCCACCGCCATTTTTAAACTTCCAAATAAGTTCGTGATAAAAAGACAGCTTAGTAGAAATTCAGTAAAAAATCGAGCAGAACACTTTGTTTGATTTATTTTTTATCAGTTTGACATTTTCAGGCATAAAAAAACCAGTCCGCAGACTGGTTCTAGCAATAGATTAGATTTAGTTGGAAGCCAATTGAGTTGATTCCGATAACAGTGCCTGTTTGGCTTTTTCCTGACTTGCAGCAGATAACGCTGGATTTGAAGCGACAATGCGGTTTGCATTTGCTGCATTTGCAGGCGTAATCGCTGCAGTTTTTAACACCACAGGACGTTGCTGCGGATTAGCAAAGGTATAGCGAATTCCTGTACGCGGACTCATCACCGTCGTGTTTTCATCTTTCACAGCATTTGCTGCGGCATTTTTGGATGGCTCATTTGCAAAAGCCAAACCTGGAATAGCTAAAGCTAAAATCATCAATGGTTGTAATACTTTTTTCATTGTCTTTTCCGCGAGTCAATGTTCATCAATATGCACTAAATACCACTTAATTTGGCGCTCTGCAAACATATTCACATCTTGCAAAAATAAACGCTTATTTTGTTGCAATAAAAAACCACTTTATCGATTCAAATCCGGAGGGAAATAAATATATAAAGTGGCTGAATGCTTAAGATAAAAATTAAATTTTACCGTGACATTGCTTGTATTTTAAACCTGAACCGCATGGACAAGGTGAATTACGGCTTGCAGGCGGTGCAAATGTTTGCTCTGCCGGATTAAAGCCCGACTCGACTTCTACAGTTTCAGTACCGCTTAAATCACCCGCCAACAAATTATCAAATTCTGCATGCGTCAGATTCAACTTCATTGCTTCTGCCTGAGCCTGTTGTTGGGCTTCCATTTCAGCCAGTTCTTCAGCTGTAGGAACATGAACACGCGAAAGATCTGTAATTACATCGGATTTAATGACAGCCAACATGTTTACAAACAGGTTAAAGGCTTCTTTTTTGTATTCCTGTTCAGGATTCTTTTGCGCATAACCACGCAAATGAATGCCCTGACGCAAGTAATCCATCGCAGCAAGATGATCTTTCCAGTGACGATCCAAAGCGCTCAACATAAAGTGACGTTCCAGCATGGCTGCTGATTCACTACCCATTTGTTCACGGCGAGTGCGATAGCGTGCGACAATTTCATCAGAAATACGTTCTACCAAAGCTTCTTCGTCTAAACGACGGTCTTCTTCCAGCCATTGATTGACCGGTAAATCAATACCGAGCTCTTCACGCAGTGCATGTTCCAGACCATCGATATCCCATTGGTCATGAATCGATTCAGGTGGAATGTAGTTAGCAATCACACCCTTCACCACTTCATGGTGCATTTCCTCAATGTAATCTTGTAGCGTACTTTCAGCAAGAATTTCATCACGTTGTGAATAGATGATCTTACGCTGTTCGTTATTCACGTCATCGTATTTCAACAGGTTCTTACGAATGTCGAAGTTGCGTGCTTCTACCTTACGCTGTGCATTTTCAATCGAACGCGACACCATCTTGTGTTCAATCGCTTCGTCTTCCTGCAAGCCCATCGCACGCATCATGGCAACTACACGATCACCCGCGAAGATACGCATCAGATCATCTTCAAGCGACAGGTAGAAACGTGAAACACCCGGATCCCCCTGACGACCGGCACGACCACGCAGCTGGTTATCGATACGGCGTGATTCATGACGTTCTGAACCGATGATATGCAAGCCGCCAGACGCCAATACCATTTCATGGTTTTGTTCCCATTCAGCTTTTAAGCGTGCTTCATCTTCAGGAGTTGGATTTTCAATTTTGGCAAGTTTGGCTTTCCAGTTACCGCCCAGCAAGATGTCGGTACCACGGCCGGCCATGTTGGTGGCAATGGTCACAGCGCGCGGTGAACCCGCCTGGGCAATAATGTCTGCTTCACGTTCATGCTGTTTTGCATTCAGCACTTCATGCGGGATGCCCGCTTCTTTCAATTTTTCGGAAAGAATTTCAGACGCTTCAATGGTTGCCGTACCAATCAGGATCGGTGCCACACCATCTTCATGCACGCGCTGAATTTCTTGAATAATGGCATTGTATTTACCATTACGGTTTAAATAAATAAGATCGTTTTCATCTTTACGGATCATTGGTCGATGGGTTGGAATCAGTACCACATCCAGACCATAAATTTCTTTCATTTCCGCAGCTTCGGTATCGGCTGTACCGGTCATACCAGAAAGCTTTTTGTAAAGACGGAAATAGTTCTGGAAAGTGGTGGTTGCCAAAGTCTGGTTTTCAGGCTGAATTTCCAGACCTTCTTTGGCTTCAACCGCTTGATGTAAACCTTCTGACCAACGACGACCCGGCATGGTACGACCGGTATTTTCATCCACAATAATCACTTCGCCATCATGAATGATGTAGTGCACGTTGCGCTGATAAAGGAAATGGGCACGAATTGCTGCAGCAACATGATGAACCAGGTTCAGGTTAGAAGGTGAATACAGACTCTCGCCTTCAGCCAGCAAACCCATCTGAATCAACTGGTCTTCTACAGCTTCATAACCCACTTCAGTCATTTCAACCTGACGCTGCTTTTCATCAATCCAGAAATGACCGCCATCCGGCACTTTTTCTTCTTTTTGCGCATGAAGTTTTGGCGGAATGCTGTTGATGGCCGCATATAGCTGAGATGAGTCATCACTTTGACCGGAAATGATCAACGGTGTACGCGCCTCATCGATCAGGATCGAATCGACCTCATCGATAATGGCATAGATTAAGCCACGCTGTTTTTTCTCTGCCAGAGAGAACACCATGTTGTCACGCAGGTAGTCGAAACCGAATTCGTTATTGGTACCGTAAGTAATATCGGCACGATAGGCTTCTGCTTTCTCTGTAGGGTCCTGCATGGAATAAATGACACCAATGCTCAAACCCAGGAATTCGAATAAGGGACGGTTTAACTCGGCATCACGCTGTGCCAAATAGTCATTCACGGTGATAACATGCACACCCTGCCCGCTAATGGCATTCAGATAACACGCCAAGGTTCCCATCAGGGTTTTACCTTCACCGGTACGCATTTCCGCAATTTTACCTTCGTGAAGCGTAATACCACCAATCAGCTGGACATCGTAATGACGCATTCCCATGATTCGTTTTGCCGCCTCACGGCAAACCGCAAATGCTTCAGGCAATAATTTATCCAGGCTTTCGCCCTTGTTATATCGTTGTTTGAATTCTTCAGTTTTTGCAGATAAGTCTGCATCGCTTAGTGCAGATATCGTCGGCTCGAGCGCATTAATCTTGTCTACGATTTTACGCATGCGTTTGAGTTCGCGCTCATTTTTAGTACCGAAGATTCCTCCGATCAGACTTGCCAACATGAATAGACTCTCTAAATCTTGCTTGTCGAATGAATAAATTTTTTCTCAGTCGTTATTATGGTGCTAGAAATTTGAAGTACAAGGGCTTTGCACAAAACCAGTAAAAAAATTCTGATCACTCGTTCTAGCACGAGACAGCTAAGGTCAAACAATGTAACAAATTTTAAACAGCCAATATAGCCATAAACCTAACCGTTCATATTGTTTTTACAAATCAAGCCACTTTTTATATTCCATATATTCATAAAGAAATACAAAAACACTATTTTCATTGCATAAAAAAATGCGCCATATTAAGTCCCATCCAAGTTTATAACAAATAATTTGAGGTAATAAAAATGGCATTACATTTAGGCGATACAGCACCAAATTTTGTGCAAGACTCAAGCGAAGGCCCAATTAATTTTTACGACTTTTTGGGTGACAGCTGGGGAATTCTATTTTCCCATCCGGCTGACTACACGCCGGTATGTACCACTGAGCTCGGCTATACCGCAAAGCTGAAAGATGAATTTGCGAAGCGCGGTGTTAAAGCTATTGCCCTGTCGGTCGATGATGTTGAATCACATAAGGGCTGGATTAAGGACATTAACGAAACCCAGAACACCTCTGTGAACTTTCCAATCATTGCCGATCAAGACCGTAAAGTCTCAACGCTGTATGACTTTATTCACCCGAATGCTAGTGAAACCTTGACGGTTCGTTCTTTGGTGATTATTGATCCGAACAAAAAAGTACGTTTGATTATTACCTATCCTGCTTCGACTGGCCGCAACTTCCATGAAGTTTTGCGTGTGGTTGATTCGCTGCAACTGACTGACAACCATAAAGTAGCTACACCGGCCAACTGGCAGCAAGGTGAAGATGTGGTGATTGTACCTTCTCTTAAAGATGAAGACGAAATCAAGCAACGTTTCCCGAAAGGCTATAAAGCGGTAACACCATACTTACGCCTTACGCCACAGCCTGAGCAAAATTAAAAGGATTCCTTTTTAATTTTGCGCAAGACAAGCGCAGCGCGTAGTTTTGGACAAGCAGAGCACTGCTCTGCTCTGAGGAATATATTCCGCAAGAAGACGAGAAGCTAGGCTTCGAGTTAAAATTAAAGTGCTGTCTTATTTTGTCGCAAGACAAGCAAAGCGCGTAGTTTTACTCAGAAAATACTGCTCTACCCTCGCGCGCACAAGGTGAGAAGCTCTGCCGCAAGTATGCAGCAAATACAGGATGAAAATGACGAGCCAAATCCTGATCTTGCTCAAGCCTGTCTGATGACAGGCTTTTTTATTCAACTCAAAAAACAAATTACAAAATCGAGTTGGTGTTTGTTTCATAGCCAGTTTATAACTACGCCTAATCATCTTAAGAATAAATATTGTGATCTATAACATTCATCATTTGCACTGTGGCACGATGTGTCCTGTGTGCGGCCCTCTGTTTGGGCAAAAAGGTTTACGTGCCAAAGTGGTTTGTCATTGCCTACTGCTGGAAACCGATCAAGGCTTGGTATTGGTGGATACCGGTTTAGGCGTACAAGATTATCTGCATACCCAAGCCCGCTTAGGTAAGCTGGTTTCACGGCTAGGCCGCATCGAAAATAACTTAGAACTTACGGCGCTTGCCCAGATTCAGAATCTGGGCTTTAGCCCCAAAGATGTAAAACATATTCTGATCTCACATCTTGACTTTGATCATGCCGGCGGTATTTCCGATTTTCCGCACGCTACCGTGCATATCCTTTCCAGCGAATATAATGCTACTCAAAACTTTTTTTCCTTAAAAAATAAAGCCCGTTATAAAACCCAGCAATTCAGGCAGCACCGATACTGGAACTTTATAGAACCTGATCAGGGCGAAGCTTGGTTTAACCTGCATCAAGTACAGGGATTTCACATATTTCAGGATGAAATTTTAATGATTCCCCTGCTGGGTCATAGCCAGGGTCATTGCGGGGTTGCCATTAAGCAGAATGATGGCTGGCTGTTTTTCTGTGGTGATGCCTATTTCTCCCACTTGCAACTCAACCCTACAAACAGGCTAAGAACACTGGATAAACTGGAGCGTTTTTTTGCCGAAGACAATCAGAGGCGTATAGATAACTTGCACAAAATTCAGCAACTTGCGCAAAATGAAAAAAATATCGAGATTATCTGTGCGCATGACCCTATTGAACTGGCGCGTTATCTAACATGATGAGAAGAACCATTCTTGCCATTTTACTCTGTAGCTCAAGTTTGACGGGATGCATGACCACAGCTGCATTTTCACCTGAACAACGCCCTGCACACTGGGGAACATTAATTAATCAAACAGATAATTTTTATCAAATTAGCGAGCATGTGTTTCGTAGTGAACAACCCAATGCCGAACTGATTCCGCAATTGAAGGCACATGATATTGATGTGGTGATTAATCTAAGATCAAGAAACAAAGATCTGACTGTGCTGCCCTCCAAAGATTTTAAATTGGTTCATATCCCCATCCACACCTGGGCAATGTCGCGTGAAGATTTATTAGAGGTCATGCGGCAGATTCAGCAAGCCAAAGCCTTAAATCAAAAAGTACTTATCCATTGTTATCACGGCTCAGACCGTACCGGTGCAAGTATCGCCATGTACCGGATTATTTTTGAAAACTGGTCCATTGCGGATGCACTCAATGAAATGAAACATGGCGGCTACGGCTTTCACCCCGTCTGGATTCATATTGAAAAAATATTCAGTCCTGAAAATGTAAAATGGATTCAACAGCAACTGTTGAATCCACCTTAGTCTAGTTTCAAGCCAGATTTAGCGCTTATCGAGTGGAACCCAGTCAATCACCCATGCCGACTGCATTCCCAGGCTTTTATCGGCAGTAATTTTTTTACGGGTAGCATCGGCAATATCACGATCTTTAGCCGGCCCCACCATAATGCGAACCCCTTTAGATGTTGGACTCTTGGTCACTTTATAACCTTTAGCACGCAACTTGGAGGCCAGTGCATCTGCATTGGCTTCATTGGCGGCCAAGGCCACTTGAACCATCCACTGCTTATCGCCATTTTCCAGCAAATCACGGGCTTTTTCAGCTTCTGCTTTTTTCTTGGCTTCTGCTTTTTTCTTGGCCTCTAATTCACGCTCGGCTTGTTCTTTTTTCTTGGCTTCCAACGCCTTCTTGGTAGCCAACTGTTTTTCAGCTTCTGCTTTGCGTTTTAATTCCGCCTCATGCTTTGCCTTTTCTTCAGCGGCTTTTTTCTCGGCTGCTTGCTTCGCAGCTAACTGCTTTTCGGCTTCCGCTTGGGCCTTACGTTTTTCTTCAGCTATTTTTTTATCAGCATCAGTTCGTTGTTGTTGAGCTGTCTGCTGCTGTAACTTTTTTTCAGCGAGCAACTTTTCATCAGCCAGACGCTTTTGTTTGGCTTTTTCATCTTCTACCAGTTCAGGCGGAATATTATCCGAACTCTGCTGTGCTCCACTGCGAAGCGCATTTAAAGCGGCATATTCTTCGGCTGCCTTACGTGCCGCTTCTGCCTCAGCCTGTTGCTGCATCGCCAAAAACTCGGCTGCACGCGCTTCCTGTTCTGCAACCGCTTTTTCACGTGCCCGGCGTTGTTCTTCAAGTAAACGTTTTTCTGTTTCCACATCAACCGTTAAAGGCTGCAACTGAACCATTCCCCCATCTGCTACCGGCTTTTTTTGCTCAACCTGGGCGGCCAAGTCAGATGTTCTGAGTTCATTCTGGTATATTTCTTCTTTACCCTTTAGAAGCAATGCTGCCAATAAAACACCACCACCTAATAAAACAACGCCTCCCATCCAGCGTTGTTTGCTATTCATTGACATTCTTCCAAATACTCCCATACCGCTTCTAAGGTATGAAATGAACCACATACCAAGATCAACTGATTATTTTTTGTTTCATTTAGCGCTGATTTAAAAGCCAATTGAACACTATTGAAGTGTTGTACTGTTTCGCCCTGTAATGCTTCCTCAAGCTGCCCGATTGTGGCTGCTCGCGGAACGGCTAAGGGTGCAATTTTCCATGTTAAAACAGTATCTTTCAACAAATCTACGACAGATTTGATGTCTTTATCCGCCAACATGGAAAAAACACTGATCACTTCTGTGTACTGTTTATTGTATTCTAAAAATTTTCGCAACTGATTTAACAAAAATTCTACGCCATGCGGATTATGCCCGGCATCAAAAATAACCGTTTTATCTTGAATTTGGCGTATTTCAAAGCGGCCTGGCAATTGTGCATTTTGAATGCCGTGTGCAATGGCATGCTGAGTCACGTTTAAGCCACTGACCAGAATCGCGGCAACGGCGGTGGAAATATTTTCCAGTGCCAGAGTACCGAGGGGAAGTTTTAACGTGCTGCCCGATGAGGCAAACATCCAGGCTTGACCATCATCGGTATATTGATAGAAATAATCACGATTGACGGCAAACAGTTGTGCCTGGCATTCATCGGCTTTATTTTGTATGGCTTGTGGAAGTTCTTGCGAACCGCCAAAAATCACGGGAATATTCGGACGAATAATCCCGGCTTTCTCGAATGCAATCTTTTCAATGCTATCGCCCAGCCAGTCGGTGTGATCCAGACCGATATTGGTAATGACCGCAACATCCGGATCAACCACATTGACCACATCCAGACGGCCACCCAGCCCGACTTCAAGCACCCAGACATCACATTGCTTGACTTTAAAAATCACAAAAGCCGCCAGTGTGGTAGCTTCAAAGAAAGACAGGGTTAAATCACAGTCACGACGTGCCTGATCCACTTGCACAAAGGCATCTACCAGGGTTTGATCATCCACTTCAATCCCGGCCAGTTTCACCCGTTCATTAAAACGGTAAATATGCGGTGATTGATACAGTCCTACCCGATAGCCTTGCGCATTTAAAATGGCAGCCAGAGTAGTGGTGGTTGAACCTTTACCGTTGGTTCCCGCTACAGTCAGCACTTTGGCCTGCGGACGTGTCACACCGAGCTTTTCAGCCACAGGAATAACCCGTTCCAGACCTAAATCAATACCCGTAACGTGAACATGGCTCCAATAATCGAGCCATGTGTTTAAAGAGTCTGTTGCAAGTGGTGCTGTGTTCAAGACAAATTCATCAGTTTCGCGATAATACGATATACAGTATCACGTAATGCGTGACGATGAACAATTTGATCGACTACACCATGATCAAGCAAATATTCTGCGCGTTGGAACGGTTCTTCCAGTTTTTCACGTACAGTTTGCTCAATAACGCGTTTACCCGCAAAGCCGATCATGGCTTTAGGCTCTGCAATGTGTACATCACCGAGCATTGCCAATGATGCAGTTACGCCACCATAAACCGGATGGGTCAACACCACTAAATATGGCAGGCCAGCATCTTTCATTTTTTGAATTGCCGCTGAAGTACGTGCCATTTGCATCAATGACAACATGCCTTCCTGCATGCGTGCACCACCTGATGCAGCAAAACAGATTAAAGGTTGTTTCTCTTTAATGGCACGCTCAGCAGCTTGCACAAAACGGTCACCTACCACTGTACCCATTGAACCGCCCATAAAGTCGAATTCAAATGCACACGCGATAACAGGAATGTCTTTCAGCACACCTTGCATTACCACCAAGGCTTCAGTTTCGCCGGTTTTCTTTTGCGCTTCAGACATACGGTCCGGATAGGCTTTGCTATCGATGAATTTCAGCGGATCTTTAGCAACAAATTCCTGACCCAGTTCATTTTGAACCTGATCGAAGAACCAGTTTAAGCGATCGCGTGCTTTCATACGCAAATGCTCATCGCATTGTGGACAAACATAGGCATTAAATGTCATCGCGGTACGTGTAACCAGCGCATGACATTCAGGACACTCAACCGTAGGCTCGGTAAATGTTGCTTTGAGTGCAGCTTGCTCATCGGGCACTTGAATACCCGGAACATGACGTTCGGTCCACGGCTTCGCTGGGCTAAGAATTTTGCCTGATTTCACTTCTTGATTCATACTAACTCATCGAGCGCAGCTCGAAGCTCCTTGACTTTATTGACCGTTTCGACAACGGCTTGTTCTGGCGCTAAGTTCGCAAACTGTTTTACAAATGCACTACCAACAATCACAGCATCAGCTGCTACACCCATGGCTTTTGCCGAGGCAGCATCGCTGATCCCAAAACCGACACCCACAGGAACGTCAGTCACAGTTTTAATTTTCTGGATACGGGCTGCCGCTTCAGCAACATCTAAGGTTGCAGCACCGGTTACCCCTTTCAAGGATACATAGTAGATAAAGCCACTGGCCTGATTCGCCACATGCTGAATACGTTCATCAGTCGATGTCGGTGCCAGCAAGAAAATTTGATCCATGTCGAATTTCTTCAACACGTCATCAAAATCTTTGGCTTCTTCAGGCGGCAAGTCCACCAGAAGCACACCATCGACACCGCATTCATTGGCGATTGACACAAACTTTTCATAACCGATCACTTCTACAGGGTTAAGATAACCCATCAAAACCACCGGTGTTTCTGTATCTTTCTGGCGGAACTCTTTCACCATGTTCAAAGCATCCAGGGTATTGGTTCCGCCTGCCAATGCACGTTCCGCTGCAAGGGCAATGACCGGGCCATCCGCCATAGGGTCTGAAAATGGTAGACCAAGTTCAATCACATCTACCCCAGCCTCAACCATTTGATGTAACAATGGAACGGTTACTTGTGGATGAGGGTCACCTGCCATTACATAAGAAACAAGCGCTTTACGCTGCTGAGATTTAAGCTGTCCAAAACGAGTGGCTAAACGTGACATAGGGTTGTACTTTCCTTGAATTATTAAAAAACTGAGGAGTTGGCTTTGTAGAAATACAAGACAACGCATTGTAACGCTATTTTTTACTCATTGAATAGAGCCTGAGCATTTCACGCTACTTTCGACTCAGCATCTCATTTTTTCAGAACAATCCGAGAGCACCATTTACTGATATTTACGATTTTTTCTCAATGATCAAAGATGCCTAATTTTGCCTTGTAAAAAAATATCCACCACGCGGATAAATTTATTTTTATTGGTAAAAAATTGATAAAAATAATTAAGTTAGCTTTTATTATGAAAGTTTGGTGCAATAGCAAAACCTGTACTCCACTACTTTTATATAACGCCCAAAGCTCTAGCTGAAGGAGTGCTTGCACACTTGCATTCGTGAACCAAGCGGCCTGAATAGGGCGTTTTTATCGTTCTGACTGGGTTTTGAGTTGCTGTTTTCTCTGTAATAGGGTTTGACCACTATAGGCTTTATACGCACGCGCCAAAGCCGACTGATCTGAATAGCCCAGACACATGGCAATTTCCGTAAAACTCATCGTTTGTAGTAGCAACTGTTCACAGCGTTTCATTCGCTCGGTTTCAAGCAGTTTTTTAAAGGAAGTCTCTTGTTCATAAAGTTGACGCTGCAAGGTCCGTACAGACACATGCAATTCATCCGCAAGCCATTCTATTTTCGGGCTCTGTTCCTTAACTCGCAAATATTCAGCCAGCTTTTGCTGAATATGCAGCAATAGATTTTCATAATGGGGTTTGGCAGCAATGGCATCTTCTGCCTGCCTGAGTAAAAGCTGCATTAAAGAGGGATCCGCCAGCTCGGACTTCAGCCATAAGTTTTCCGCACTGATCTCAAAAGAATAGTTCGACTGTTTAAATGCCACTTTGCAAGCAAAGAACTTTTGATAATGATCACCTGCCATTTGTGGACTATGGGCAAAATTGACCTGCAATAACTCAATTTTTTCGGCCGGAAAAATCTGCCGGGCCAAATGCACCATACAGGCCATGGTCATTTCATTGAGCAAGGCATATTTCAAATCATGCAAAGGCCAGCTTAGACTGATCTTTTTGTCCCGTTGATGCATCTGTATCGGGCTAACATCCGCTCCGTCAATCACCAGACGGCTAAAGCGAATCACATATTGCAACGCCTCTGCCACACTGTTACTTCGAGTCGCCATATAGCCCAGTACCCCAAAGTGTTCAGGACGGATCAGGCGGGCCATTTCAAACACCAATTGCGGACAATTCATCTGTTTTTGAGTCAGCTGCATGACTTCTGCAAAAAATGAATAGGTCGATTGCGAATCAATAGGCAATGATAAAACATAACGCAGGTGTGCTTGGTGCTGCGCTAGACAGGCCAAGCTAAAGAGGTCCATTCCCTGCTGCTGAAAATACATTTGAAGCAACTGAAAATAGCCATTTGGAATTTGCAATTCTTGCACGATGTATCCTGATTATTTTTGACATTTTATATTTTCACTTTGGCGTAAAATGTATAAAAAATGGCAACTACTGTCAAAACAAAACGGAAAAATCCCGACATACTGCAATCATCCCAGGCAATTGAAGTAAAACAACATGAATGCCATTGTCCAACCACAGATTATTCCAGTCGTACGTAGCAATCTGGATTTCAAGCTGAATGAAGTGCCGCGCTTCTGGTTCGGAGGCGACCCGTTTATTACCCGGATGTTCGATGCACTCAGCCTGACTTTTCCCGATGGCGAACGTTATTTTATCCAGTCAGTCCGTCTGTTTCGGGACCAGATTACCGATCCGGATTTAAAGCAGCGTGTGGCAGATTTTATCCGTCAGGAAGCACAGCACGGCATTGCGCATGACAAAATGAATCAGGTCATGAAAGAACAAGGCATGCCGGTCGATCAGTTTATTCAGCGTTTGAATAAAATTTTTAAATTCGAGCTGGAAAAACGCTCTCCGCAATACAATATTGCCATGACAGCTGCCGCTGAGCACTTGACGGCCTTAATGGCAGAAACCTTTTTCGGCAATAAAGAAACGTTAAGAGATGCTCATCCCTTTGTGCGGGCACTGTTTGCCTGGCATGCGATTGAAGAAATGGAGCATCGGGATGTTGCTTTTGACGTGATGAAACAGGTGGGCAATGTACCTGAAAGTACCCGTAAATTTGTTCTGGCATGGACCACCGCATTAATGTTCGGCTTTACCATTTACCGTGCCAATGTCATGTTAAAGCATGACGGATTTAGCCCATTGCAACGTCTGCAAATGAATATTCGCGGACTCCCGTGGTTCTTTGGGAGAAAAGGTACGCTCACCAAAATGAGCAAGCAATATCGCGACTGGTTTAAAAAAGACTTTCATCCCAACCAGCATCCGGTGATTGCCCAATACGAGGTCTGGGTCAAAACCTTAGAAGAAACTGGCGACCCTATACAAGCGGGCGAAGCGTTTTGGCAAGCGGCAAAAGAATAAAAAAAGCCTGCTTATATCGCAGGCTTTTTTTATTTTTGTAGATTAATCACTTGGCGCTTACCACTTGGCATAATGCTGTTCGAGCAAACCATATTCATTGATCAAGACAATTTCCTGATCATCTTGCTGAATGGTCCCGCTAATTTTGGCTTGCCATTGGCTGAACTGACTGCCCACCAGTCTTAAATTCAGATTTTCATAACGTCGCCAGCCCGTTTTGACATCCAGATTTAACTTTTCATCCAGTGAGCGAATGGTCCAGTGTCCCTCATCCAGATGCTGGAACAAAACATCACTGACAGGATACAGCACCCCATTCACCCATAAACAGTTTTCATTACCAAAACTTTCATTGACTCCTGAAGCCAGATTCAAACCGATCCGGTTATTTTGTGCATCCCAAAAATTGCAGGATAACCAGAACCATGCCGTTTCCGGACGCAGAAAACCGCAGGTATCATCCAGCGATGCAAACGTTCTTTCATTAAACTGTATGGTTTCACCCTGCTTATTGATAAAAAAGCCTTCACACGCCAAAGTGGTCAGCTTCTGGGTATAAGTCCAGCCATTGATACCCGTCGGGCTACACATACTAAGCGGGTTTGTACCTGCACAGAAAATTCGCGCACTGAGCCTGATTTCACCATATTTGGTGACATGGATATAACGCACGCCATTGGCATGCTGGATATCAATTTGAAAAGGCGACTTGGAAAAAAAACTCTGGTTATAAAGCGGCTGTTCATCTACCACGGTATTGCGTGATAACAGGTTAATGGCATTCCACTCTAAAACCTCATGGTTTTGATGATTATAAATATAGAAAAAGGCATGCCCAGCCCATGCAATATCGGCAATCGCCAGACCAATCGTATAATGGCCATGCTGAATGCAGCAAAATTTAAACTTTTTATATTTTAATCGCTTGCGCCAACCGGTTAAGACATCGCCATAAGGTGTCTTGTACTGGTATTGATTCAAATCGATGGTTTTGGGGAGGACGCTAAAACGTCCATAATGCGGTTGTCCATTTGATTGAATCAAATCCATTTATCAAATTCCATCTAGCCAAGAGATAACAATTCCTTAGCGTTATTATGCCTATATAAGCGGAACTTGAAAGTGTCAAAAAGCAATTTTCATCGAAAAAATACAAAAATTTATAATATTTCACCTGGTCTAATATTTGATAAATATAATTTATTAATCAAATAGATATAAATTATCCCTCATCCAGTATTAAATAGGTATTTTCCCAGCGGTTGGCTACAAAATCACCTTTGACCAGCTGTACATAACGGCCATGGACATGATCAATCGCAATACAGTCATCCACATCTAATATTCGGTCGGTATGCTGTTTCTGCCAATGTTGTGCAAAATAAGCCTTAGCACGTTGTTTTGCCCCCTTGGCATTTTGCGCCACGACCAGAACATAACGATGCAGTTCTCCAAACTCCTGGGCATCGTAGCCACCCAGATTAATTAAAAATAGATGTTCTGAAGATGAATTCGGCGCTGCATCACCAAACTGGATTTGATATTTTTTACCTTTAAATTCAATCCCGTTAATTTGTGCCCAGGCATCAATATGCAGCCCTTTTTGCTCGCCAAACCATGCCTGTTTTAATTGAGGATAAACATCTTCAAGAGAATCACCGACTGCCAGTACGACATCATGCACTTCTGTATTGGCACGTGCATGACGACCACCGAGCATGACGATAAATAGGCTGGGCATGATTCTCTCCTTAATTTTAATCCTCCTCCCTTGCGAAACAGTGTTTCTCATCCTTTTTCAAAGGATGGGGGAACTTTACATAACAAAAGTTAGTTAGGAGAATAATTATTACATCTCAATATGATAAGCGCTGGCGACATGGATGTCGCCCGTTGAGCAGTATTACAGGGAGGTAATATCTGCTCAATAGAAAGCCTTTGGTTACTTTGGGATTTTCCAAAGTAACATCAACATTTACTGCTCGTTTTTTATTAAATTAATTTGTCATGCACTCCAATTTTTACTTAAAAATTCTCTTTTCATTCGTAAGTGAGGCCTTACTTTTGACGGGCCAAAAGTAACAAAATCCCTTTGTATTTCTGATGATACTTCCCTGTATCACAGAAATACGGGCGACATCCATGTCGCCTTTGCATTTATTCAAATTTCTGTTGCTTAATGACATAAAAAAATCGCACTAAATTACTTTAGTGCGATTTCCTATTTCAGATGACCTCTCCCCTTGCGAATTCAGAATATATTCTGAGATTCTCATCCCAAAGGTAGAGGGCTATAATAAGGCAAATTACATCTCAACCATTTCCACGCCATCAATACGTGCAACTGTCATCAAGTCCTTATCCCCACGGCCTGAAACCGTTGCAATAATGATTTGATCTTTAGACATGGTAGGCGCAAGTTTGGTCACGTAAGCCATCGCATGTGAACTTTCCAGTGCCGGAATAATGCCTTCAATCTGGGTTAAATCACGGAAACCTTGCAGGGCTTCTGTATCCTTGATCGGCACATATTCAACACGGTGCATATCTTTCAAGAAACTGTGTTCAGGCCCAACACCCGGATAATCCAGACCGGCAGAAATTGAATGCGTTTCAATAATCTGGCCTTGCTCATCTGACATCAGGTAAGTACGGTTACCATGCAATACGCCGACATGACCGGCATTTAACGGCGCAGAGTGCTTACCGGTTTCAATCCCCAAACCAGCTGCTTCCACACCATACATTTTCACGTCTTGGTCATTGAGGAATGGATAGAACAAGCCCATTGCATTCGAACCACCACCCACACATGCCACAAGTGCATCTGGCAAGCGGCCTGCCTGTTCCTGAATCTGGCGGCGTGCTTCACGGCCAATGATCGACTGGAAATCACGAACCAGTTGCGGATATGGATGAGGACCGGCCACCGTACCAATCACGTAATAGGTTGAATCAACATTGGTTACCCAGTCACGCATGGCTTCATTCATGGCATCTTTCAATGTTTTTGAACCGCTTTCTACCGGCACAACCGTTGCACCGAGCAGACGCATACGATAGACGTTCATGGCTTGACGTTTCACGTCTTCAGCGCCCATGAACACCACACATTCCAGACCTAAACGCGCCGCAATCGTCGCGGTTGCCACGCCGTGCTGACCTGCACCTGTTTCTGCAATAATACGTTTCTTACCGGAAAGTTTAGCCAGCAGTGCCTGACCAATGGTGTTGTTGATTTTATGTGAGCCGGTATGGTTCAGGTCTTCACGTTTTAAGTAAATTTGCGCACCACCCAACTCTTTTGACCATCGCTCAGCATAATATAAAGGACTAGGACGACCTACATAATAGGCGAGATCACGGTCGAATTCTGCCAGAAACTGTTCGTCATTTTTCATACGGAAATACAGCTTTTCTAGATCTTCTAGAGCTGCCATCAGGGTTTCTGACACAAAACGTCCGCCATGGATACCGAAATGCCCTTTTGCATCAGGGAATTGGGTATAGTCAATCACATTATTTTGCTGATCCACGTAGGACTCCTTGCATAAAGCGTTCGATGAGTTGTTGGTCTTTTATAGCTTTTGCGGACTCGACACCGCCACTCACATCCACAGCATAGGCTTGTGTGGTGAGAATTGCCTGCTCGATATTGTCAGGGTTTAAGCCCCCTGCCAAGATGAGCGGAATATTTAATTTTGGAAAAGTGCTCCAGTCAAAGCTATGCCCGGTGCCCCCTTTTAAATCTGGATGCCAGGCATCTAACAGCACAGCACTTGCCCCTGCATCCTGATAATCTTGAATTTCGGCTTGAATATCTAAACCCGGTTTCACCTGGATGGCTTTGTACCAGCGGCGGCCCACTTGCGCTGCAATTTCCTGACATTGTTCAGGTGTTTCATCACCATGAAATTGCAGCATATCCAAGGGCACATCTTTTAAAACGTGTAGAATGTCATCTGCTGATGCATTGACAAATAAACCCACTGTTTGCACATAGGCAGGTACATGCTGGATCAGTTCTTTCGCTTGCTCTTTGGTCACACTGCGTGGACTGGGTGGATAAAATACAAAACCAATTGCATCTGCACCGCTGTTCACCACAGCATGTACGTCGTCAACACGGGTAATTCCACAAATTTTGGCTCGGGTTCGCATGTTTTTGGCTCTAATCTGGCTCAACTAAAACCCAATTTTTGCTCTAAACAGATAGATTGGGGCGAATCATTGTAATGCAATTTTTTTAGCTTGAGTAAAGTTCATCCTGATTATTCTTCATCAATATTGTTTAAATGATATGCAGACCTTATACTGCGCGCATCTTGCAACAAGTCAAGCTTAGGCTTTAGGGAAGTTGGTGCAAATCCAACACTGCCCCCGCAACGGTAAAATGAAAAGCATATCTTTATAAATCAGTTGATTTACACCACTGCATGTTAATGTGGGAAGGTGGATATGTAGCATGCAGATGCATGTGCATTTAAGTCCGGATACCTGCTTGTTGTGTTCTTTAACTCAGTCATTCACGTGGGGTGAATGTATGGAGCGCAAAACATGTCATCTCTTTTTCAGCCTACTGCTTTAGTGGGCGCAATTGCTATTGCAATGGGTCTTTCTACCAGTGTTTCTGCAAAAGACACAGCAAATACACCTTCAATAAATACTTCTTTAGATACTTTGGTGGTGACGGCAACCCGTTCTGAAGAAAAAATAAACCTTGTTCCTTCAAGAATTTCAATTATTGAACCTAAAATTGTTGAGCAATCTCCGATTGCCTCCTTTCCTGACCTACTTAAACACGATGCAGCCATCAATATGGTGCAAAGCGGCGGTATGGGGCAACTTGCCGATATTTATTTACGTGGCACTGAATCCGACCATACTTTAGTTTTGCGTGATGGCGTGCGACTGAATAATGCATCTTCTGGCACAGCAAGCCTTGCTTTTATTGATACCACAGATATTAAGCAAATTGAGATTTTAAAAGGCCCTGCTTCTGTTCTGTATGGTACCGATGCCATTGGCGGTGTGGTGCACCTGGTCTCAAAGACACCAGAAAAAAATACGGCGTTTGTAACCGGTGAAATAGGCGAGCATCAAACCTATAAATCTGTCATCGGTGCAGATTTAGCAGAAGACGGTTTCTATGCTCAGGTGCGCGGTCAACGTCTCGAATCCGAGGCAACCAAAGTCACCAATCAAAACACCAATACCAATGCAACAGCTGCTTTTGATCAAAAAGGCTTGAGTACCAAACTTGGCGTTGAAAAAGAGAATTTTGCTGCCTCTGTAGACTACAGTACAAACGAAGGTACGAGCCTATATGATGCTTATACATTTAATGGGGCTCTGCTAAAACAAGACTTTGAAAATGAAATGCTTAATCTTCGTGGTCGTGTGAATTTAACGAAACAGCTTGAACTGAATGCACGTTTGTCCCAGTTTAATGATGAAGTAGAGCAAAAAGATTCGACCGATTTCGTGCACAGCAAAACCCGGGAAGCTGAACTCTATACCAAATGGAACTTCATGCCTCAGCAGACTTTGCTGACGGGTGTTACTCATCGCAAGCTGGATGGTGATATTCTGTCTTACGGCACACCATATGATGAAGATGTAAACTCGACTGGATATTATGTTCAACACCAGTTTAAGGGAACGAAGCTCAATACTCAGGTGGGTGTGCGTGTCGAAGATAATGAAAAGTATGGTTCACATACCGTGGGTCAAATCGCTGCACGCTATCAATTGCTTCAATCTACAAGTGTATATGCAAATGTGGGTACAGCATTTAAATCACCAACGTTAAATGAACTTTATAATTCCTGGAACGGCAACCCGGATCTGAACCCTGAAGAAAGCCGCTCTTATGAAATCGGCCTTGACCAAAACCTGGCTTACGGTTTTCAAACCGGCTTATCTGCCTATTACACTGAAGTAAAAGACCTGATCGCATCAGTTAACTTTGGCAAGTTAGGTAACATCAATAAGGCAAGCTATCAAGGCGGTGAATTGTACCTGGGTTGGCAGCAAGCTGATTTATTTGCCAAGGCAACCTATAGCTACGTCAAGCCTGAAAATGAAGAAACCCATGAAGACTTGGGCCGCCGTCCTCGTCAAGGGTTAACCTTAACTACCGGTATTCAAAATGATGTATATGGTATTAGCGCATCTTTAGTGGCCAAGTCCAAATCCAAAGAATGGGATGCAAACTACAAAACGCCGGGCTATGCGACCGTAGATGTAAATGCATTCTGGAATGTAAACCCAAATGTGAAGCTCTTTACTAACATTCAAAACATTGGTGATGTTGAGTACAAGACAGCGTACCAAGACCAAGGTTACTACTATGTCAACGGTGGTCGTCTCGCCTCTGCCGGTGTGACTTTCAAATACTAAGTCTTAACAGCAAAAAATTTTAAAACAGCGCAGTTTATGGATAATGTTATGACCGGCATTATCCTTTTTTATTGTATTCATCAAAAACTCAAGGAACACATATGGGCCACCGTTTAAGTAAAATTTATACCCGTACCGGCGACTCAGGCACAACTGGACTCGGTGATGGTTCACGCGTTGCCAAAGACGACTTGCGTATTACTGCACTAGGCGATGTGGATGAGCTGAATGCCTGTATTGGCGTGCTTCGCTCACAAATTGCGGTCAGTACCATTACAGACAAAGCCAGCTGGGATAAATCCTTAAGCCTGATTCAGCACTGGTTATTCGATTTAGGCGGAGAAGTCTGCATTCCAAACTTCAACCTAGTTCAAGCCGTTTCCATCGAGTTTTTGGAAAATGACATTGACCGTATGAACGAAGCTTTGCCGATGCTGAAAGACTTCATTTTACCTTCCGGAACTTTAGCTTGCAGTTATGCTCATCAGGCCCGTGCCGTGTGCCGTCGTGCCGAGCGCAGTGTGATGTCGGTACATAGCCGTGACCAGAACATTCAGGCCAACTCGCTACAACTGCTCAATCGCCTGTCCGACTGGCTATTTGTGGCCTCGCGTACCTTGCAACGTGCTGAAGGTGGATCTGAAGTCCTGTGGCAAAAGAATATTAATGAGACGATTTAATCCCTCTAAACCACTTCCACACTTGTTCATAAATAAAACCAAGCCGTGATAATGCTATCGCGTTAGGCGACAAGGATGTCGCCGTTGGCTACAGGTAAATGGACTTACCTTTTAGCCAACAAAGGATTTTTGTTACTTTTCATCCTTGAAAAGTAACAAAAATCCTCTACGCAAATTAATTTAACTTTTCAATACACTATAAACACATGATCATCTTATACTTTTAAAATTAGATAAAAATCCCATCAAACAGAGTTCATTATGATCATCATCGGACATCGTGGCGCACGTGGTGAAGCCCCTGAAAACACACTCGGTGGCTTTCAATATATTCATGATTTGGGGATTCGGGCGGTAGAGTTCGATGTCCGTCAGCTGAAAGACGGTGAACTGATCATCATGCATGATGACAATTTTTTAAGAACGACTGGCGCAGATCAGGCACTCTATGACCTAAATAGCCAGCAGCTTGAAGCCTATAACCAGGCCCATATCTGGATGGATTGGGAAAAGCAGCTCACTCCGACACTCCGACAGACCCTGAGCATTATTCATGACTTTGAGCATATTGAAGTTGAAGTCAAAGCGGTTGCAACCATGACGGAAGCTGAGAAACTGGTTTTAGAGTTACAAAAACAGTTACATGGTTTTGAACAAACGGCGGTCATCACCAGTTTCGATTTAAAAATCCATCAGGCTTTAAAACAGCAGTATTCCATCTTTAAACGTGGCTTACTGGTTGAAGATGACATCAAATGCCAAGCCATTGAACAGGCTTTAGAACTTGGTTGCTGCCAAATTGGCTGGATGAACCAGCTGGCAACCGATGAGATGATTCAAGCCACCCAACATGCCCATTTAAAAGTCAGTGTCTGGACCGTCAATGACGTTGAGCGTGCGAAGCATCTGCAAAGTTTGGGAATAGACGGATTGATTACCGACTTTCCCAAAATGATGCTCGAACAACTTTAACAAAAAAAAAATTTTCTCTTTTTGTGACTCAATCAGCGATTTATTTACTCAAAAATGACTCACATCGCTGCTATTCACGGAAGCTGCTTTGACCTTCGGTAAAATCAATCAACCCTTCTCTGTATTCTGTTACTGTTTAGTACAATACACCTGTAGAATAATGCTAGTGAAGATTTGTTCGCTCATGCTAATATTGAAGAAGTCTTAATCCCTATAATTTGTATTGAATTAAGAATTCATTTATACCTTACCTTATACGGTTCTAGGAGTGCTGTTGGAGATGAATGCTCCCTTACCCAAAGCCCCAATTAACTGGATTGCAGTGTTTGCATTGGTATTCTTACCAATTGTGGCTGTAATCGCTATCCCTTTATATGCTTATCATCATGATTTTAGCTTAGGCGCATGGATCAGCTTATTTGTACTGCTCGGCATGAGCAGTTTAGGGATTACTGCGGGTTATCATCGCTTATGGGCACACCGTGCTTATGAAGCAACCTTGCCATTAAAAATTATTTTAATGATTATGGGTACTTTTGCCGTTCAAAATAGTATTTTGTTCTGGGCTTCAGGTCACCGTACCCATCACCGTCATGTAGATGACGTCGAAAAAGACCCATATTCAATTAATAATGGCTTTTGGTATGCACATATTGGATGGATGCTACGCAACTATCCAGCAGCAGAAGCAAACTATAAAAACGCACCTGACCTGTTAAATGACAAGGTGGTGATGTTTCAGGACAAATATTACATTCCGCTGGTGATTGCCGTACACGCAGTCATTCTGACCACTGTAGGCTGGGCTGTAGGTGACATGTGGGGCGTCGTGTTATTGGGCGGTTTACTTCGTCTGATCTTGAGCCATCACGTGACTTTCTTCATTAACTCACTGTGTCACATGTGGGGCAAACGTCCATATACCGACGAAAATACTGCACGTGACAATTTTGTTTTAGCCATTGCCACTTGGGGTGAGGGTTATCATAACTACCACCACATTTTCCAATACGATTACCGTAATGGGGTAAAATGGTGGCAGTACGATCCTACCAAATGGCTGATCTGGTCATGTTCAAAACTGGGCTTAGCTAAGAACTTGCGCCGTATTCCAAGCTTTAATATTAAAAAAGCAGAATTGGCGATGCGTTTTAAATATGCCGAACAGGATCTGGCAGTGTATGGTCATAATGTCAATGAAGACATGGCTGCGGCTAAACTTCGTATTGCTCAGGAATATGAAGCCTTTACCCAAACCCTAAATGACTGGGCCAAACTGAAAGAACAAGAGATTCAGGCAAAAAAAGCATCTGTAGCTGAAAAAATCCATCAAATTGACAACAAGTTAAAAGTGGATTTCCAATTGGTTGAACAGCGTCTTGTTCATCATCGCGACAGCTTGAAAATTTTAATGCGTAGCATTAAAAAGAATCCTGTTTCAGAATAAAACCTGATTCCACTGATAAAGCCCCATTATTGGGGCTTTATTCATTTTGGCCGTTTAAATTTGCTATAGTGATCTGGTCTCCCCCGATTTTTATAGATTGTTACCATGCAATTTAATCCGCGTTACCCTTCGCTCAATCCCAAGCTTTTTCACCATCAACTTCCTGTTCCCTTAAAAGGAGCAAAAGCCGGTCATTTCAATGCTGCTCTGGCTGATGAATTACAGTGGTCAGAACAAGATAAAGCCCAATGGGTGGAAATCTGTAGTGGACAAAAAACCTTTGCCAAATTTGAACCCTTGGCCATGGTCTACGCCGGACATCAGTTTGGGCAATGGGCGGGTCAACTTGGTGACGGACGCGGTTTGCTGATTGGACAAATTCTGGATAAACATGGCCAAACCATCGACCTGCATTTAAAAGGCGCAGGTTCAACCCCCTACTCTCGTATGGGCGATGGTCGTGCGGTATTGCGTTCCGTCATTCGTGAATATCTGGCAGGTCATGCACTGAATGCTTTGGGCATTGCATCCAGTAATGCCGTCGGCTTTACCTCTTCCACCCAAGGCATACAGCGGGAAAAACTGGAACCAGGCGCGATGATGCTGCGTACGTCAGACTGTCATATCCGCTTGGGTCATTTTGAATGGATCAACCAATATCAGCCCGACCTTTTAGAAGATTTTGTACAGAAATGTATAGAATGGCACTACCCTGAATGTCTGGAGGCTGAACAGCCTGTTTTGGCTTTCGCAACTCAAGTCATTCAACGTACTGCGGTGATGATTGCCAAATGGCAACTGGTGGGCTTTGCCCATGGGGTAATGAATACCGATAATCTGAATATCACCGGTTCAACGCTCGACTTTGGCCCCTTTGGCTTTATGGAGCGCTTCCGCCCGAACTGGATTAACAACCACTCGGATTATCAAGGCCGCTACACCTACCAGCAGCAGCCAAGTATTGGGCACTGGAATTTATGGATGTGGCTGAATAACCTGATTCGGCTTAAAAAAGATCCTGCTGAAAAAGAACAGTTCAAAGAAGATTTGGCGAAATGTTTAGAGCATTTTGAGCCGACCTTCCTCGAACATTATACGGTTGGTTTGTGCCAGAAAATGGGCTTGCCAAGTTTCCATAAAGACAGTTTTGATTGCGGTATGGCATTCTTGCGAATTTTACAAACGGAGCAACTGGACTACACCCAAAGCTTTATTCGTTTACAGAATAAGCAATATGAAACTATTAAAGATGATTGCCTCGATCGTCGCCAGTTTGAAAGTTTCCTGGCTCAATATGAAAGCATTCGGGCAAATCAGGATACCGATGCACTGGATGCCGAAATGGTGAAAGCCAATCCGCACTATATTCTGCGCAACCACATGGCGCAGAAAGCCATTGAACTGGCAGAACGGGATAATTTTTCCGAAGTGGAGCGCCTGTTTAAGTTGTTGAGCCAGCCTTATCTTAAACAACCCGATTTAGAGCAGCCTGAAGATTTAGGCCCTTTGCCGAGTGATGTGCCTGAAGTGATGGTGAGCTGTTCTTCTTAAAGTTATTCATAAAGCATATATAAACTGTGGATAATTTCAGCATTATCCACAGTTTTGTTTTGGATTATTCAAACTTATGACTTTGCACAATCTTGCTTCCCAAACTGCTTTAAAGCTACCTGAAGTGACGATTACCCAACCTTTTGGCGATGGCTGTGATGTGTTTAAAGTCATGGATAAAGTCTTTATGTTGAGTTTTCATTTAAAAGGCCAAGCAGCCATTAACTTAAAAGTTATCCCGGATGATGGCGCAATGCTGCGCGATATTTATCCTTATATACGTGCCGGCTGGCATATGAACAAGCAGCATTGGGTAACGGTGTATGAGGATAAAGATTTAGATATCGAACTTGTGAAAGATTTGGTGCTGAATTCTTATGAACTGGTGGTGTCGAAGTTAAATAAAGCACAACGGCAACGAATAGCTTTCCTGAGAAAAATGCACTAAAACTTATTTATTTCCTTGAGCCTACTGGTTCTAAACATACCCAATTCATATGCCCATTTCTTTGAAATATCATATAGAGTTAATGCTAATTCTCTACAACATTCAGGTGTGAAAAAAGCAAAATCCTCACCTAAATTCGTGTTTACAAATTCGAGAATATTTCCATGACAAAGGTTATGGCGAGTACGGACAATTTCCACAATTTCCACATTTACCTTTTTTAATCTATCGCTTTCAAAAAGTTTTGCCAAAATATCATCTTCATTTGGAAAAGCTAGAGTTTCTATAGGAAGATTCTTTTCATAAGCTACTTTGAGGAGTCTATTGCTTAATAACTTAGAAGCATCTAGCTGCATAATTCGAGTTGGAGTTTCAACTTGCGCCATAGTAATTCTCAAAGATGCTTCTATTCCGCAAAGAAAGCTGGTACATGCTGGGAGATAGAGCTCACTTTTCAAAGCTTGCACAGCCTGTGAAAAAAACCAATGGACTTCAGCACCTAATCCTTGATGAAAAAAGAATAGCTTTTCTTCCGACTCTTTCTCCAAGTCTGAAATTATTCGTTTTATTTGAAGTTCATCGTCCATATGTTTGTATACATAGAAAACCAATACGTTAATTCATTATATTAAAAAAGCGAATAGGCTCGCACCTATTCGCTTCTTGCCATTTTCAGACTGAATCAATCCTCGGGATATTCAAAACGATAGCCTACCCCATAAACAGCCTGAATCCACTCATGACGGTTGCCTGTTTCGGCAGCATCAGAAATTTTACGGCGCAGGTTTTTAATATGGCTATCAATCACACGGTCCGCCACATCAAAACTGTCCGGGTTAATATGATCGAGCAATTGCGCACGTGAATAGACTTGACCGACATGCTCCAGGAACAACTCCAATAAACGGAATTCAGTCGGGGTCAGGTTCAAGGTTTTTTGCTGATACCAGATGCGTTGCTGGGCTTTATCCATACGGAACAGGCTGTTCTGCTCAGGTTCGGCATGACGGTCCAGGCGACGTAACACCGCTTGTACCCGTGCAACCAGTTCTTTCGGGCTAAAAGGCTTGCAGATATAATCATCTGCGCCCATGTTCAGGCCCAGTACGCGGTCAATTTCTTCAGTCCGTGCAGTCACCATAATAATCGGCAAATCGGACTGTTCACGCACTTTACGGCAAATGGTCAGGCCATCCATACGTGGCACCATCAGGTCCAGAATCATCAAACTGGGTTTACGTTGCAGAAAGCTGTCATAGGCTTCTTGCCCATCATGAAACATACTGACTTCAAAACCCGCAGCTTCCAGATAGTCCCGCACCAGTTGTGCAAGTTCCACTTCATCTTCTACCAGCATGATATGTTTCATGAATGTTATTCCTTTATTTGTTTAACTGTTTTGGAAAAGTCAGTTTGCAACGCAAACCGCCTAATGGAGAATGATCAAAACTCAACTGTCCACCCATTGCCTGCGCAATTTTACCAGATAATGCCAGACCCAAGCCTGTTCCCCCGGTACTCCGGGTACGGGAATCATCCACACGATAGAAACGCTCGCCTAAACGTGCCAACTGTTCGTCACTCAAGCCAAGCGGACTGTCATCCACAATCACACTCCAATGGGTGGCTGATTGCTCGGTATGCACACGAACTTCGCCGCCTGCTTCAGTATAACGAATACTGTTACCCAGCAAGTTGACCATAATTTGTTTAAAACGATCTATATCTAATTGTAAATTCGCACCTTCACCCTGCACCGAAATAGATAGATCAGCCTGGGCAAATTTAGGCTTGAAGTTTTCAACTTCCTGCAGCACCACATTCCACGGATTGACGTCTGCCATGTAGCATTTCAACTGTTGTGCTTCAGCCTGAGCCAGGTCGGCCAGATCCTGAGTGAGTTTTTTCAGGCTGGTGACCTGGCGCAGCATCGATTCAAAATGTTCCGGTGTCGGTTTGCGAATACCGTCCTGCATCGCCTCAATTTGCGCTTGCAGTACCGCCAATGGTGTTTTTAATTCATGTGAAGTATCGGCCACCCACTGACGGCGTGAGGTTTCATGCTGATCCAGAATAACCGCCAGATGGTTCAATTCTGTCGATAAATCACCCAGCTCATCATTGCGGTTGACTGTGACCTGATGCTGGAAATTGCCTTTGGTCAGTTCGCGGGTCCCTTGCAGCAAACGCTGAATGGGCGTTTTAAAATAAGTGGCCAACAATAAAGCCGCGACCAAGCTGGTCAGGAACGTTAAACCGTACACCAATAATAAATAACGTTTCTGGTTACTAAAGAAGTTGATGCTAGAAGCATCATCCTGATCCAGCACCGGCTTCAAGCCTAAATAACCGACTACCTTGTTATTCACCATAATCGGACGATATGACACTGGAATATCGGATGGCTCACCCACGACAAACTGTTTTTTGGCATCATACAGCGACAAGCGGGAACTTAAGCCCAAACGGTCCGGCAAAGAAATAAACTGCTTTTTCTTAGCTTGAGTGGATGTTGCATCGGCAGGCTTATCTTCAGCTTTCCGGTCAGAGCGGAAGATATTTTGATTGGCACTGAGTGGAAATTTAAGCCCTTCAAAAGGCTGATACTCGGAAGGTAAATTCAACTCGATTAGGCGCAATTCTTCTGCGTCTAAAATCGGTTTGCTCGGCCCGGTTTTATTTAAACTCGGAGACACACTCAGCAGGGTATTGTCCTGAAAATAACGCTGCTGCAAGGCAATATCATATTGACGGCGTAACCACCAGCGAGACAGACGGTCATAGTCATCCGGTGCAGCAGTGCCTTCTATTTGCAGGATTTGCGCCTGAATGGCATTGCCCCAGTCATGATAAACCGAATAGACGCCAGCCAGATTACTGATCACATGATCCAGCTTCTGCATTTCGACATCCGCGACATAGCGGGCGAAGTTCTTTTGCATGGTCCAATGCAATACACCCAGGCTGACCGTCGTAATCACCAAGGTAGTGAACAGTACGGTCAGAAACAGGCGTAAGGCAATCGGAACACGGCGAATCTTCAAAAGTTAAGTCTCAATCTTTTTTCTCAATGAATTATTGTAACGAACCTTCTAAAAAAATACTCTTCATTGTTTCTTCATCATTATTGTTTAATCTTTAACATATCAAATTTCGTTTTTTCATTGGAGATAACAACAATGAATTCCATGACAAAAATGGCTTTAGTCGGTGCCAGCGTACTCAGTATGGGTGTTTTGACAGCCTGCCAATCGACCAGCACGGTTCAGGACAAAGATGGTGACCACCCGCGCATGATGCGAGACCATCATCCAAAGTATGAGCGCAACATGACACCCGAACAGCGTGAGCAGTGGCAGCAGGTCCGTGCCGAACGCCAGCAAATGATGAAAAGCATGAAAACAGCCTGTGACGGCAAAGCCGTGGGTTCTGCGGTACAAATCAAGGCAGGTGAAAGAAGCATTGCTGGGACTTGCGTGACGCATTTCACTCCCGATCGTGCAGAGATGAAGCGCATGCGTGGCGAAATGAGAGCGATGCACATGCAAGCTGATCATCGTGCCATGCAGGGTGAAATGAAAGGCATGTACAGGATGCAACACGATGAACCGCTGACTGATGCCAAACGCGCAGAATTGACCAGACAATTTGACCAGCGCCTCGCTCAGCACCAGGCACATCAGCAAGCCATGTTAAAAGCTTGCCAAGGTCAACCTCATGGTAAGGCGGTTCAAGTCAAAATGGGCACACACACCCTCAATGGTAAATGTGAAGTCCACTTTCAGCCTAAAGCCCCTATGGGTTCCACAACAGCAAAACCTGCATCATAAAATTTACCCAAAGTTAAAAAGGCGCAGCTCTGCGCCTTTTTTATTGCCTGTCAAAAATTAAACCATTTGACTATTTATGCCACTCACAAAGCCATAAAAGCATTTACACTCAAGATACTTAGCCATTTCAAATTATAAATCTTTGACTTTACAGTCACCAAGAAAAAGCCCCTAACGCTTGTACCAAGGGGGAAGATGTTGCACGATTGAGCCATACAAATACGTGTCATTGAAGATACGTTCCAATGTTTATTTAGAATTATTAACGCTGGTTAAACCAGTATTGAGGAAACCGATATGCCACAATACAAAGCGCCCTTACGTGATATGCAATTTGTTCTACATGAATTGTTAAATGCTGAACAACATTATGCAAGCTTGCCTGCATTTTCTGACACCGTAAGCCGTGAATTGGTTGATCAATATTTAGAAGCTGCGGCTGACTTCTGTGAAAATGAATTGTCTCCAATCAACCAAAGCGGTGACCGCGAAGGTTGTACCTGGAATGATGGTGTGGTAACTACACCTACAGGCTTTAAAGAAGCCTATCAAAAATATATCGAATTGGGTTTCCCGTCATTATCTGCTGAAGAGCAATACGGTGGTCAAGCCTTGCCTGTTTCTTTAGGCAACGTGATCTCTGAAATGGTGGGTACTGCAAACTGGGCATGGGGTATGTACCCTGGTCTTTCACACGGTGCTGTCCGTACCCTGGAACATCACGGCTCTCAAGAACAAAAAGATACTTACTTGCCTAAGCTGGTTTCAGGTGAGTGGACCGGTACCATGTGCTTGACAGAATCTCACGCAGGTTCAGATCTGGGAATTATCCGTACCAAAGCTGAACCGAATGCAGATGGCAGCTACGCAATTTCTGGCGAGAAAATCTTTATCTCTGCTGGTGAACACGACATGGCAGAGAACATTATTCATATCGTGTTGGCGCGTCTTCCGGGTGCACCAAAAGGTACTAAAGGTATCTCTTTATTTATCGTACCGAAATTTAACCTCAATGCTGATGGTTCACTTGGCGAACGCAATACCGTTCGCTGTGGTTCAATTGAACACAAAATGGGTATTCATGGTAACGCAACCTGTGTACTCAATTTTGATAACGCAAAAGGCTTCCTGATTGGCCCTGAAAACCGCGGCTTAAACTGCATGTTCACATTCATGAACACTGCCCGTATTGGTACTGCGGTACAAGGTCTTTCAGCTTCTGAAGGCGCGTTCCAAGGTGCATTGGCTTATGCTAAAGACCGTTTGGCAATGCGTTCACTTTCAGGCGTTAAAGCGCCAGAAAAAGAAGCAGACCCAATTATTGTTCACCCTGCTGTACGCAACATGCTATTAACGCAAAAATCTTTTGCTGAAGCTGGCCGTGCATTGGTTTACTTATTGTCTTTCTATGCAGACACGGTAGAGCAAGGTGCAACTGAAGAAGAACGTAAAGCTGCGGACAACATGTTGTCACTACTTACCCCGATCGCAAAAGCATTCTTGACTGAAACCGGTTCTGAATCTGCGAAACACGGTGTTCAAGTATTCGGTGGTCACGGTTTCATCTCTGAACACGGTATGGAACAGATTGTTCGTGATACACGTATCGCTTGCTTGTACGAAGGTACCACTGAAATTCAGGCGCTTGACTTGCTAGGTCGTAAAGTTTTGGGTACTCAAGGTGCAATGTTGAAAGACTTCACCAAAGTCATCCATAAATTCTGCGAAGCCCACAAAGACAATGCTGCAATGAAAGAATTTGTTGAACCACTTGCTGCTCTGAACAAAGAGTGGGGTGATTTGACCATGCAGATTGGTATGCGTGCAATGCAAAACCCGGATGAAGTTGGCGCTGCTGCAGTAGATTACCTGTACTTCTCTGGCTATGTAACGCTTGCTTACCTATGGGCCCGTATGGCACTTGTTGCTCAAGAAACATTGGCTGCTGGTACAACTGACGTAGATTTCTACAACGCGAAAGTGACTACTGCCCGTTTCTACTTCAAGAAAA
The DNA here is from genome assembly GCF_004331195.1 of Acinetobacter sp. ANC 4216. Lineage (NCBI taxonomy): Bacteria > Pseudomonadati > Pseudomonadota > Gammaproteobacteria > Moraxellales > Moraxellaceae > Acinetobacter > Acinetobacter sp. ANC 4216. Next base: position 33,879 of record NZ_SJOC01000019.1, read on the forward strand.
TTCTTCCACGCGTTCGCTCACACGTTGAGGTGATTGCGGGTGGCGTTGAGCCATTACTGGCTTTAGATGCTGAACACTTCGCATTCTAAGTACAGGATTTTTAAACTGAGGTGAGAAAAAGGACAGTCATGTTTTTGGCAGTCCTTTTTCTTTATCAAATAAACAAAAAAATTAACCTTTAGTCGTCTAACCACATGAATTTTCATCTATTAGACTGATCAAACCGAACTGAATCAAACAATAAACAGGTGACTCACTATGCCAATCTATAATGCACCTCTTGCAGATATGAAATTCATTCTGAATGATGTTTTCAATGCAGAACAATTCTGGCAAGCCAATGAAAATCTTGCTCATGTTGATGCAGCAACAGCTGAAGCCATTCTTGAAGAAATGGCGAAATTTGCGCAAAACGTGACTTTGCCTTTAAACCGTACGGGTGATGAAGAAGGCGCTAAAATTGAAAATGGCAATGTGACGACCCCTGCGGGCTTTAAAGAAGCTTTCAAACAATATGCAGAAGGCGGCTGGATTGGTCTGGGTGCTGACGCTGAATGGGGCGGTCAGGAAATGCCAAAAATGCTGACCGTGCTTTCTGATGAAATGCTGTTTGCAACCAACCCATCTTTTATGCTCTACCCGCTTCTGTCTGTGGGTGCAGGTATGGCATTAAACAGCTATGCTTCCCAAGAGCAAAAAGAAACTTACCTGCCTAAAATCTACTCGGGCGAATGGTCAGGTACCATGTGCTTGACCGAGCCACATGCAGGGACTGACTTGGGCATTATCAAAACCAAAGCAGAACGCAATGAAGACGGCACTTATAACATTACCGGTACCAAAATTTTCATTACCGGTGGTGACCACGACCTGGCTGAAAACATCATTCACCTGGTCCTGGCGAAAACGCCAGATGCCCCTGCCGGTTCCCGTGGTATTTCACTGTTTATCGTACCGAAATTCCTAGTAAATGAAGATGGTTCTTTGGGTGAGCGTAACCATGCAGGTCCAGGTTCAATCGAACACAAAATGGGTATTAAAGCCTCTGCGACTTGCGTAATGAACTTTGACGGTGCCAAAGGTTATCTGGTCGGTAAAGAAAACGAAGGCCTGGCTGCCATGTTCGTGATGATGAACTACGAACGTCTGTCTATGGGGATTCAAGGTCTAGGTGCTTCTGAATTTGCTTACCAGAATGCTGCGCAATATGCGACGGACCGTCTTCAAGGTCGTAGTGCTTCTGGCGTGAAATCTCCAAACAAACCTGCGGACAGCATTTTGGTCCATGGCGACGTCCGTCGTATGTTACTGAATGCGCGTGCCAACAACGAAGCATCTCGTGCTTTTGCGGTGTATGTCGGTCAACAGCTTGATATCACTAAATTCTCGACCGATGCCGAAGCGGTAAAGAAAGCCAATGACCGTGTTGCGCTATTAACTCCAATCGCAAAAGCTTACCTGACTGACACTGCATTTAACGCAACTTTAGATGCACAAATGGTTTTCGGCGGTCATGGCTTCATTCGTGAATGGGGCATGGAACAATGTATCCGTGACTTGCGTATCTCGCAGATTTACGAAGGCACCAACGGTGTTCAGTCTCAGGATTTGATCGGCCGTAAGACCATTAAATGTGGTGGCGCATTCATTGCAGAATACATTCAGGAAATCCGTGATTTTACCAATGGTCTGGATGCGGATCTAAACTTCATTAAAGATGCCACTTTAGATGCAGCAGCAGAAGTTGAATCGGTTACGCAATATATTCTTGAAGCCAGCAAAGAGAATGTTGACTTCCCGAATGCAGCAGCAGTGGATTATCTGCATGCGGTGGGTCTGCTCAGCTTCTCTTACATGTTTGCAAAAATTGCCCATGCAGCGAAAGCCAAAGACGGCGAGTTCTATCAAAATAAATTGTCACTGGCACTTTATTTTGTACAACGCATTCTGCCTGAACTTGCACTGCGCATTACCAAAGTAAAAGCCGGTGCTGACGTGGTCATGAACTTCTCTGAAGACTACTTTACCAATCAGGCTTAATCCTGCACAAAGATAAGCAATAGAAAAACGCCTGCAAATGCAGGCGTTTTTTTAGCGAAAAATGAATTAGATTTTTTCCACAATAATAGAATCTGAAACTTTTTTGTCACTTTGAGCATTTTGATTAATTTTCACAATTTTAATCACGCCTTCAGCTTGTAAATTTTCACATAACGCGATCAATTTCTGCATTTCGTCCATTTTAATGCCAGAACCCAAAATAAGTTTTTTACCATTTTGTAAATTATTAATTTTTGTTTGAATTGTTTCTAACATTTTCTTTTCCCTGATCAATGAAATAACCATTCATACATTACATGAATTTAGTATAAAAAAAATACACCCCCTTAAATTATTTACAATTTTTCATTTTCTCATTTCTAATGTGCATGAAATTTGCATACTGCTTAATAGCAATTTCATACAAATAATCATTCAAGATACAGGAGGAAAAGATGCCAAAGCCTGATAGCAAAGTTGAAAAAATTGAGACCCTCCTCGACCGTTTTGGAAATATCGCCGTAGAAAGCTTTCACTATATTGCACTGTTTATTATTGGCTGTATGGTGATCTGGTCTGCCGGACATACGGTATTTGAAATTTTAACCATTAAACAATTTGCGACCATTGACGATATTCTGTTGCTGTTTATTTATCTCGAACTGGGTGCCATGGTCGGTATTTACTTCAAAACCAATCATATGCCGGTGCGTTTTTTAATTTATATTGCCATTACTGCCCTGACCCGTTTACTTATTTCAGATATCCAGCATGACCATAAAGCCGATATGGATCTGGTGATTATTACCGGTTCAATCCTGATCCTGGCATTTGCGATTTTGGTGGTGCGTTTCTCTTCCTGGACTTATCCATCTGTCATTCGTGACAAACATTCAGAAAAAACGCTACCTGTAGACAAAACCCCTCGACCACAAGATGATGAATTAGCTTAATATGTTAAAAGCCCCTCTTTTTAAAGAGGGGTTTGGGGAGATTTAATAAATCTCTTTCAAAAATCAAAAAATGTTCAATATTAGATTTTTTAAATCAGCACAGCCGCATTTGATTGATTTAATTTTTTGTACCTTCTCGTAGGCGATCTTTCTACTTTTGAAAGGTCAAAAGTAGACAAAAACCTTTTGTTCCCCATACACGACATCCTTGTCGTGATGGGAAACGTGTGGCATCCATGCCACACTCATGAATCTAATATCGACTAAAATCTATTTTCAATTTCAGCTTTAAGAACAGTTTCTAAAATGATTTATGAAAGAAGTTTAATAATTAAAATGAATCTTTAACGATTCGGCACCAGCACATAACGCCCATTTTCAAAAATCCAATAAGTACCATTCGGTGGTGCAGGTAAACCTAAACGCTGCCAATCGCTGATAAAGGTATAACGCGAACTTTCAATCCTTGAAGTGTTGGGATCACCATTGACCCAGCTATAGCTTTGTGAATTTTGCGTGATGGTGGTCGGTGCCTGATATTGAATGCTGATGCCATTCTGAATGACCGGATAATGCTGATGATGCGCTGGACGCTGCGGATAATTCGGATAGTGCTGTGGATAGTTATGCTGAGGATAACTGTTTTGTGGATAATGATTTTGCGGATAATGAGGACGATGTTGATACCGGGTGGTATCTACCCCGCGATAATTTGACCAGCGATTTTCCGCCTGCGTTGTTGCAGAAGCCCCCAAGAGCATGATGCCACTCAAAGCACAAAGAACTGCCAATTTCATAAGAGCCACCCCACCTACTTTATAAAGCTTATTTTAATCTCCAGTTTAGGATAAAAAATGAATAAAAAAACGGCAAATGCAAAGTTTTGTAAATGAAATATTTCACGGATTTTCTCTGCAGACACATCCCGGCTCAAATGATGAGTATGCTAAAATGCCGTTTTTTATTATGGGATCAAACAGAGTGTCTGATTTAAGTTTTGACCGCCTACATCAATTCTTTTGCAAGGTTCCAAGTATTCAAGAATCTTTAATCAATGCCTATGGTTCAGATGGTCAACACGCCTGGTGGTTCAAATTTCAAATCAATGTGGAACACCCTCTGGCATGGCAAACCGTACAGGAACTGGGTCATGTACTGAATTACATTTCCAAGAATGAACGTTTACCGACACAGTTTTTACCGGTTTCTCCGCCACCTTATATGAATGGTGAAGCCAAAGACTTTTTGGCCTGGGTCATTCAGTGCAACCATCCCGATTTTCCGCCCGATGTGGTCTGTGACTGGCTAGAAGCACGTTTACCGCAGCCGGTTGAAGATGAAAGCCAGTGGAAAATTAAAACGGATATAAAAGAGCTGGATAAAATCTCTGACAAAGATTTGGATCAGATGGTGCCGCCTAATCCGCAACAATAAAAAAGTTTGATTACCTCTCCCTAACCCTCTCCTTTTAGGCATAGGTATCTACACATCTTTAGGCACCTAATGCAATGGTTGCAATTTCATTCAGTTCATCTATTGAATATTCTGAGAGCAGTTGAAGGGTATTCAGTAAAATCGAAAGTCCTGCCAAGATGGCAGGCGCACTTTCTATCTTGCCTCTTTTCTGCTGTCTGCCTGATAGACGAGTCAGAAATGCACGGACTTGCTTATTTTTTTCATCCGTACAGCGTTGTACTCTCCACGTCAGCAC
>NZ_SJOC01000002.1:0-246586 GCF_004331195.1 Acinetobacter sp. ANC 4216
AATGGCTTAATCAGGCAATATATTAAAAAAGGCAGTAATTTAAATGCCTATACAGATGAATATATTGCAGAAATCACTCAACGTTTGAATCATCGCCCAAGAAAAAGACTCGGCTTTAAAAGTCCGAGTCAGGTATTATGGCAACAACATGGTGTTGCACTTCAAATGCTAATCTAAGACATAAAAAAAGCGACCATTAAGGTCGCTTTTTTAAAGGATCAGATTAGTTATCGGTTGCAAAAGCAATATCGCTGAGCCCGGCTTCGCTCGCACGAGACATCACTTGAGCAACAGTATCATAACGTGATTCTTTATCTGCTTTCAGTACAATGGTTGGTTGGCGTTCTTCTTGACCAGCTTCGTTAAATTTCGTCTGTAACTCATCAAGCGTGAGCACCTTGCCATTCCAGGCAACCTCCCCACCTGCATTAATACTGATGGTGACGTTTTTAGGTGGCAAATCCATAATATCTGCCGTGGTTTTAGGTAAGGTTAATGGAATTGATGGATTAGCAACGGTTGCTGTCACCAGGAAGATGATCATCAATACCAACATAATATCGATCAGTGGAATGAGATTCATCTCATTCATACCTACATCGTTGTCTTCACCCAATTGAAAGCCCATTAAGCTTGACCTCCAACCAGATTGTTTGTTGTTGCTTGAGTCGCTACCTGAGCTGTACTGTCCTGTTGCAACATGGTGTCAATCAACAGACTGTGTGCCTGATCTTGTAACTCATGTGCCAAACCACGGTTCACACGGGTACAAATGTTATAAGCCAGTACTGCAGGAATCGCGACAGCTAAACCCAGACCGGTCATAATCAGGGCTTCACCCACTGGTGTTGCTACTTGTGCCAGACCTGCCTGACCACTTTTACCGACCGCAACCAGCGCGTGAAAAATACCCCAGACCGTACCAAACAAACCTACAAACGGTGCCAGTGAAGCAATGGTACCCAACACTGCAACACCTTTTTCAGCATTGGCTTTTTCAGCTGAGATTTGACGCAACAAAGCCTGTTCTGCAACAGCTTTACGCTGTTCAAAATTTAAAGGCGCAAATTTTGCCTTTAACTTGCTTAACGCTTGAGAGAGTTGAGCATAAGCTTGTTGCTTCAGTTGGCGAGTCCCCATTATACGTAAAACGAAGATGGTCCATGTCGCAATCGACATTGCCAATAACACGAAATACAGGGTTTTACTCACTGCATCTGCATGTTGCCAATAAACTGAAAAGTTCATACTCGAACTCCTAATAAATGTTAGCCGCGTGGATTCACTGTCAATTCCAATGGTAGGTTAGCCTTGATTGGATAAGCCACGCCATTTTCTTTGTACGGTTTGAATTTGGAACTACGCACTGAGCGTAAAATCTTTTCATCTAAAGCAGGAACACCGGTGGAACGGACCATACGTACTGAAGTAATTACCCCTTTTTCATTCGCTTCAATATACACCATGGCAGTACGCGTTTGGCCTTCCAAGTCGCTGTTGCTATAGGATGGCTTTGGCGAACGGCTCCATTGTACTCCTGAACCACCAATCGAAACATTTTTTGGTGATGGCGGCGCAGGAGGCGCTACCGGAGCTGGTGGTGCAGGGGGTGGAGTCACCGGTGCGGGTTTCACGACTTTGGTTTCAGAAATCGTGGTCGTTACTGTCGGTTTAGGTGGTGCTTCCACCGGTTTGATCACGGGTTTCGGTGTTTCTGCTTTTTTAACTTGTTGAACCTTTTCTACCTTTTTCGGTGGGGGTGGAAGCTGTTTTTTTACAATTTCAACCTGTTTCACTTCTTTCGGTTTTGGTGGTTCTTTTTTGGGTTCCGCTTTAGGCTTCGGTGGTAACGGTTTTGGTGGTTCTTGAATTTTTACAAAACGTACCTTTAACGGTTCTTTTTCAATCGGTTTGAGTTCTGGGGCTTTCATTTGCCCTACCGCCCACAACACACCCATGTGACCCACCACCACCGCAAGCAAGGCAGTGATCACTTTCTTTTTCATTGGATTGGGAGTTTGCATATTTAGAGCGGAAGATTGACTCATTAAAATCAGTTACCTAATTTAAGCGATTGTAGATCTATAAAGATTTTAGCAATCAGGCTCATCGGTTAGTACAATTAAAGCACGCCAATAATAAATGAGAAGTGTTTTCATTTGCAACTATTAAAATGCCCGTTTTGATGAGTTTTTTGAATCAAAAACGAAAAAGGCATGCCTGAAACATGCCTTTTTAATCGGTATAAATGGCAATACTTATTGAAAAACAACCGTTTTGTTACCATCCACAATAATACGGTCTTCCAGATGCCATTTCACTGCACGGGCCAAAACATTTCGTTCCACATCTTGTCCGAGTTCACGCAACTGCTCAACGGTGAAATCATGATTCACACGTTCCACATCCTGTTCAATAATCGGTCCCTGATCGAGGTCAGCAGTTACATAATGCGCTGTTGCACCAATCAGTTTCACCCCTTTGTCATACGCCTGTTGATACGGGTTTGCACCGACAAAGGCTGGCAGGAAGGAATGATGGATGTTGATGATTTTCATTTCCCACTTTTGCACGAATTCTTCGTCCAGAATCTGCATATAACGCGCGAGGATCAGTAAATCGTTGCCCTGCATGATTTCATCAATTTTGGCATAGGCTTCACGTTTATTTTCTTTATTCACCGGTACCACTTCAAATGGAATGCCGAAGTTTTCTACGGCTTCACGCAAAGTTTCATGGTTGGAAACCACTTTGGTAATTTCACACGGTAAGCCGCCACGCGCATGACGCCATAACAGCTCAAGCAATGCATGATCCACTTTAGAAACCAGAATCCCGACTTTTTTCACATCACTGACCAGTGCCAGACGCCAGTGCATGTCATAGCGTTCTGCCACATTGCTGGCAAACGTCTGGGTTAAACTTTCTTTACGGCTTTGCAAGTTGTCCAGTTCAAATTCAACACGCATGAAATAGCGCCCGCCCTGAGCTTCAGTCGCGTATTGATCAAGTGCGGTAATATTTGCTCCCTGATGATACAAAAAGCTCGAAACAGCCTGCACGATACCTGGTTTATCTGCACAAGTAATCAGTAAACGTGCTGTGTTAGCAGTGGACATATTCATGTTGGTTAATATCACTAATCAGTTAAATTGAAAAACAAGCCGAGTATTCTAACGCTTTTTTCAGGCTTTCTAAATAGGCTAGCCCGCATCGTGTTTTTTACTGGACGATAAACTTTCAAAAAGCTCTGAAGGGCCGAGCGTTTCAAGTAAATGTTCATAGGTTTGACGGCTTTCACCACGCAGGTAAGCCCCTTCCAGGAAAACCATCTGGCGCAATGCCTGCCAGACCCATTTTTCTTCCAGATGGTTCGAATCGGTAATATGACCCGACATATACAGGAAGTTAGTCCAGTTGGTCAAAACAATCCACAAGTTAATAATCAGGGCTTCAATTTCTGAATCTGTCATTTCCATTAAGCCTGCATTCACGAAAGCTTTATAGATTTTTTGCCCCTGCTGCATCACCTGTCCGGCAAAACGCGGATACATTTTTCGAAAATCTTCATTATTTTCAACAAGATGATAAACATCACGATGCAAAAAGCGATACGCCCAAAGCTGGCTGCTCAGCACCTGAAAATAACGAATTTTATCGTTAGCATCAAGCGGACGATCATCAGGCAATGCCAGCATCTCCAGAGTTTCGCCTTGATACTGCTCCATCAACTCTTTGATGATTTCGTTCTTATTGCGAAAGTGGTAATACAAATTACCTGGACTCATATTCAGTTCAGCTGCAATATGATTGGTTGTTACAGAACGCTCACCGCGCTCATTAAATAACTGTAAGCTGAGCTGTAAAATACGTTCTTTGGTTTTCACCGTTTTGGAGTGAGACATCCTAAAGTAACCATTCATTCAATAGGTTAGCGAGCTAACACATAAAGTAACTTGACTATTTAGAGCTTTTACTCTAAAAATTAAATTAATCGCTTTTTATTTAATGGTAGCAGGTCATGAACAGTCAAACAAAAACAACTTCAATGACACCACATTCGTTTAATATTCAGCACTTATACGACGTGCTAGAACAGCAAAAGCACGCTTATCTACGTCATTCTTTTCCATCGGCAAAAGAACGTATTGACCGTTTAGCGCGTCTCAAGCGTATCTTAGTTAAATATCAAGATCAATTTGCCGAGGCAATTAATCAAGACTATGGTAACCGTTCTGTGGGTGAAACCAAAATCGGCGAACTGCTCACCTGTCTTGAACAGATTAAATATTATAGCAAGCATTTGACCGGTTGGATGAAACCATCGAAACGCCATGTTGGAATTATCCATCAGCCGGCAAAAGCCTGGGTGCAATGTCAGCCCTTGGGCGTGATCGGGATTATTGCCCCGTGGAACTATCCTTTATTATTGTCGGTGGGTCCGCTGATCTGTGCAATTGCAGCCGGCAACCATGCCATGATCAAAATCTCCAGTGCCTCCAGCCATTTTGGCCGTGCCTTGGAAAAAGCCCTAGGCGAAGCGTTTCCGACCGAACTGGTGGCCGTGATTAATGGCGGTGGACCCGTTTCCGATGCTTTTAGCCATTTAGCCTTTGATAAAATTGTTTTTACAGGTTCAACCGAAATTGGTAAAACCGTGATGGCGGCAGCCGCAGAAAACCTGGTGCCGGTAATTTTGGAGCTGGGGGGAAAATCACCGGTACTGGTTCATCCTTCTATTGATTTGCAAGATGTGGCACAGCGTCTGGCTGCAGGTAAACTCTGGAATTCAGGTCAAACCTGTGTGGCACCGGACTATATGTTCCTGCCTAAAGGTAAAACGGCCGAATTTATTGAACATTTTAAAGCCTGTGTAGAAGAGATGTATCCGAGTATTGAGTACAATCAGGATTACACCTCGATTATTAATGACAAACAATACAACCGCCTGCAGGGCTATCTGGAAGATGCTCGTACCCAAGGTGCTAAAATTATTGAATTAAATCCGGCACATGAAGATTTAATCAAAGTTCGTAAAATTGCGCCAACCATCGTGACCGGTGTCACCACGGAAATGAGGATTATGAAAGAGGAAATTTTCGGTCCGATCCTTCCTATCCTGGAATATGATCAAATTGACGATGTAATTGACTTTATTAATAGCCGTCCTCGTCCACTTGCATTATACTATTTCGACTTTGATCAGGCGCGTGCCGACTATGTCGCACAGCATACTCATTCAGGGCATTTCGGGCAGAATATGGTATTGACCCATGTGGCACAGGATGACTTACCTTTTGGTGGAGTCGGTGCTTCAGGTATGGGCAAATATCATGGTCCAGAAGGTTTCTTCAGTTTGTCGCATGAACGGTCAGTGATGTCTAATCCAAAGCTGTATAGCTTAAAATTCATTCTCCCACCGTTTAACAAGCCGATTCACAAACTGATTTCCAAGACCCTTCTTCGATAACTGATCAAGGCATGATCTATTACACATGATCATGCCGCGTTTTTCTTAAATTCGCTTGTCTTTTAAGCGTATTTTTGGTATAAAACGCCCCTTGAATGATTTCATCCGTTTACTTTTAATGACTAGCCGCACAATCGGTGCTGTCTAGCAATGGAGTTCACCATGTCTAAGGTTTGCCAAGTTACCGGCAAGCGTCCAGTCGTTGGAAACAATGTCTCGCACGCCAATAACAAAACCAAACGCCGGTTCGAGCCGAACCTGCATCACCACCGTTTCTGGTTAGAAAGCGAAAAACGTTTCGTACGTCTTCGTTTAACCACTAAGGGTATGCGTATTATCGACAAATTGGGCATTGAAAAGGTTGTTGCTGATCTTCGTGCTCAAGGTCAAAAGATCTAAGGAGTCAGTACAATGCGTGATAAAATTCGCCTAGTTTCTTCAGCTGGTACAGGTTATTTCTATACTACGACTAAGAACAAACGTACTATGCCGGAAAAAATGGAAATCAAAAAATTTGATCCAAAAATCCGTCAACACGTAATCTTCAAAGAAGCTAAAATTAAATAATTTTGACTTCTTGAAAAAAGCGGCCCTCCGGGTCGTTTTTTTTTGCATTTTTTTTATTCGACTTGCTACACTTCTTGTTATTCTTTTTTTGGCATTTTTTGTGCTTATTCTTTTTTACCCTTAACTTTGGCTCAAGCTTAAGGAGTTTTTAGTGCCTCATGATGTAGATCTGATTATATTACTTGCCGTTGGCTTTGGACTGGCACTCATTTTTGGCTATATTGCTGCGCGTATTCGTCTCCCCCCTCTGATTGGCTACTTGGTTGCCGGTATTGTGATTAGCCCAAATACCCCCGGTATCGTAGGGGATATTCATCTTGCCAACCAGCTGGCTGAACTTGGGGTCATGTTCCTGATGTTTGGTGTCGGGATGCACTTTTCCCTAACCGACCTGATACAGGTCCGCCGCATTGCGTTACCGGGTGCAGTACTGCAAATCGCGGTAGCGACCTTACTGGGCATAGGGGTTTCCATGATCTGGGGCTGGAACTTTGGCTCGGCCCTGGTGTTTGGCCTGAGCCTGTCCTGTGCCAGTACTGTGGTGTTACTCAAAGCTTTGGGTGACCGAGGCTTGATCAACTCCGTAAATGGCAAGATTGCCGTGGGCTGGTTATTGGTTGAAGATCTGGTCATGGTGCTGGTTTTGGTCCTTCTTCCTGCCACTGCTGTTTTACTGGGTGGAACAGCAATTTCCGGCTCAGACCCGAATGCCAATATCTGGATGACCTTAGCCATTACCCTGCTGAAAGTAGCCGGCTTTATTGCCTTTATGCTCATTGTAGGTAAACGTCTGGTTCCCTGGATTATGCAGATCGTTGCCCGTCTGGGATCGCGTGAACTGTTTACCTTGACCGTAGTGGCCGCTGCGGTTTCGATTGCCTTTGGTGCTTATAAGGTTTTTGGCGTGTCGATGGCACTTGGCGCATTTTTCGCCGGAATGGTGGTTAAAGAATCTGATTTCAGCCACCGTGCAGAGGAAGAAACGCTCCCGCTACGCGAAATTTTTTCCATTTTATTCTTTGTCTCGGTGGGCATGCTGTTTGATCCCATGATCTTAGTGCAGCAGCCTTGGCATGTCCTGGCCGTGGTGGCGATTATTATGGTGGGGAAAACCATCGCAGCAATGGCACTGGTACTGTTCTTCCGTTATCCAATTAACACCGCTTTAACCGTGGGTGCCAGCCTTGCACAAATTGGCGAGTTTTCTTTTATTTTGGCGACCTTAGGCGTTTCACTACATCTCTTGTCTTTAGAAGGACAAAACCTGATTTTGGCCGGCGCACTTATCTCGATTACGCTAAATTCATTTGTGTTCTCTGCCATTGAACCGGTACAGAACTGGATTCGTGAACGCTCGCATTTGGCCCGCTTGCTTGAACGTAGCGGTGACCCGCTGTCCATGTTGCCAGATGAAGTTTCACAAGAATATTTGCGTGATCAGGTGGTGATTGTCGGCCATGGTGAAGTCGGTCGTCGCATTACCAAAGCCTTAATGAAGCAGGATATCAAGGTAGTGATTGCCGAAGAAAACCGCGAGATCGTTGAAAGTTTGCGTGACAAAGGCATTGCAGCGGTATCGGGACGTGCAACCGAAGCTGGGGTACTCATTCAGGCCCATATCCAGCATGCCCGCCTGCTGGTGCTGTCTCCGATGGATATTCTGGATATTCATAAAATTGTCGATATTGCCAAAACATTGAATCCACAGATCCAGGTTCTCGTCTGTGCCGAAAGCAAGGAAGAAGCTGAAGTGATTCGCCGTGAAAATATCGGTCAGGTTTATTTTGCCAAAGAAGAAATGGCCATCAACATGACCAATCATATTTTAAACCAGATCCAGATTGCGCATCATCAGGCACCGACACACTAATCTTTATTGCATAAAAAAAGCGCACTTCAGTGCGCTTTTTTAGGTTCAAATAAGCTTAGCTCATATACTTTGGCTGTTCATCCACGATTTCAGCCTGCCATTCATTGACCTGCTTTTCCATCATGGCAAACAGAGCCGCCTGCATCATGTGCTGGGCAATCACCGGCGTTTGATCACCAAGTAACGCTTTGACCTGATCATTAAACTGAATCTTGACCAGCGGTTCTTTTTCAGAGCCTGCATTTCGCAATGCCAACTCACCACCTTCAAGTTGAACAAGTTCTAAAATCGCTTCTTGACTACCAAATAATTCTTTCAAATGTTCTATAGACATATATCCTCCATGTTCAACATGGTGGCAAAGGGCTGTTGCACTTTGCATTACTTAGACTATTTATATAAGGTCAATGACAGAAACTTCAAGAGCACTGGTCGTAAAGTTTAAAATTCAACCATTTCATTGCGAAAACCGTCAATTAACTGGGTCAGGTCACGATGCCATTCACGCAGGATTTTGGTATCCGGCAACCAGGCTTGAGGGGTTTGAGTTACTTTAATAATCAGGTTGGAAGAGGTTTCATCTTCAGGTTCTGGCGCACTTGGTTCTGGTGCATATTGACACATACGGTAGGCACGTTTTAGCTCGGCAATAAAGCCCTGTTTCGCTAACTGCTGCATTACAGTCACTTCAGGCGAGATCTGCCCTTTTTCTGCCATATGTTCTTCAATGGATTTCAGGGTCGGAGCAAAGTCATTTAAACGGTAGTAACGCACCAACTCTTGCAAAAATGCCAATACTGCACCATGCAAATGAAATACAGCCGCTTCACGATGTGCCTGAGCCTGCTGAATGTGATCGGTCTGTTCCGCTTGTTGACATGCAAGACGTGCAAAATACAGTTTTTGATTGGTACGATCGGCATGAAAGCGAGCAACACGAGACATGGTGATTTCCTAAGTTTTGGCGTGATTACACTGTTAAGATTAAACGGTCTTTCAGAAAAATGACAATAAAAATTGTGGAAGATTAATTTCAATAAGTGAGAGATCTGCTGTCACTTCAATGATTGAGGAAGATTTCAACCAGAATAATTTACATCCTTCCAGATCAAGAGATGGGGATTCAATAGACCAATTCAACCTGATTAAAGCCTGGTTATTTTGTCCATAAAAAAAGGAGCCCTGCTCCTTTTAATCTTTAGTTTGCTGCTGGCTTGTCTTCTGCCTGTTTCACACGAATCCCTTGTCCATGCAAACGCAAAGTATTTAAGCCTTTAATCGCTTTCACCGCTTCACGGCCATGTGGCATTTCCACAAAAGCAAAGCCTTTTGATTTACCTGTTGCAGCATCTAAAACCAAAGTGCATGAATCTACCGTGCCATATTGCTTAAACAATTCCAGCAATTCAGCTTCTGTCACTGTACGTTCTAAATTACGAACTAAAATTTTCATCTGATGACCTTTAAATAGGCTAAAAAAACCAAAAAGCACTCGCCTACTTACTTTTTGCACTTCACTATTGAGATAGTTTAATCGAGATCGATACCAAAATCTAAATTAATCGCTTGCCGCTCAATCAAGGCACTTTTTACGGTTTGCTGACGCGGCTTGTAATGGGTCTCGGTCGTGCAGAGGTTACGAGTCAGATCATTCAGGAAATAACTTTCAATTTTTCGTCCCTGTTCATCGACCTGATCGCGCGCCCAGAGATTCAGATTTTGCTTGGTTAAAATCAGTTCATTTTTGGCCCGGGTTAAAGCCACATAGAGCACCCGACGCTCTTCTTCCACTTCGTCAAAATTACCCTGCGCACGTGCATGCGGATACTGTCCCGCAGACACATTCGCGACATAGCAAATTTTCTGTTCTGTCCCTTTGGCAGAATGGATGGTAATCAATGTCACCACATCATCTTCAGACTGGCGTTCAATTTCAGAAATCGAGACCGGATCGAGCACATATTCTTCCAGAAACTCACTCAGCTGATCATGCTTGGTGGCCAGCTGCTTGACCAGGTCAAAATCGCCCAGGCGTTTCGACCAGTCTTTCTTGGCGTAGTTTTCCTCAAGCTGCTCCAGCAGTGCTTCAATGCCCAAAGTCACACAAGCCTGCACCTGATCTTTTAATACCGACATCTGCTTCATGATCAGCAGCGTTTTTTCGGGAATTCGTCCGAATTTTTCCAGTTTCTCGAAAATCAGATCCTGATCTGGCTGTTGCAATAATTGCTGCGCCAGCTTGCTGGCCCCGACATCTCCCACGCCATTCCATAAGGTCAGGAAACGCATCCAGGCAATATCATCCAGCGGATTGGCAATCACCCGCAATAAACTGAGCAGGTCTTTGACATGCGCAGTTTCCAGCAATTTCATACCGCCGATAAAACGGTAAGGCACATTGGCCTGAATAAAGGCCGCTTCGATGTGGCGTGCCGCAAAACTGGAACGCACCAGCACCATATGGTCATGCCACGGTGTGCCTTCCAGAAAATGCCGCTCTTTGATATCAATGGCAATCCATTTGGCTTCATCAAACTCGTTCGGGAAGATATGCAGTTTGGGTTTAATCCCCTCGCCACGATGTGCATCCAGACGCTTGTCATATTTGATTGAGCTTTGACCCAGCAGCCAGTTAGACAAGTCTAGAATTTGCTGGGTAGAACGGTAATTCTGTTCCAGTTTAAAAATCTGTGCATCCGGTACGCGTTCTTTAAAATGATGAATATTTTCAAAGTCCGCACCACGAAAACCGTAAATGGACTGGGCATCATCCCCGACACAGAACAGGCTGACTTTATCCTTTAAAGGTTCCAGCAAAGCCCATTGCAGTGGATTGGTATCCTGCATTTCATCCACCAACATGTGCTGGCAAATCGAGGCCACATAATCAGTAAGCCCTTCCGACTGCGCCAGTGCGGAAGCCACTACCGCCAACATATCGTCATAATCCAGAAAGCTGCGGGCACGTTTTCGTGTTTCGTATTCTTTCATAATGTCCGCGATTTGATCTTTATATTCCAGAAATTCAGGCAGCTGTTTTTCCAGGGCAATACTCAGTTTTTGCCGGGTATTGCGGGCAAAGGAATACAGGTCACAGAGCTGCTGCGGCTTGGGCAGGGCATTGGGATTTTTTTTATCATCCTTGCCGCGAATTAAACGGAACATCATCAGCTGATCATCCCGGTCGATAATCGAAAACTGTTCCAGACCAAAAGCTTTGGGAATTCGGCGCAGCAGATACATGCAAAAGGTATGAAAGGTGGAAGCACGCAAGCCTTTGGCCTGTTCGCCCAGCGCCAATTCGACCCGCGCCACAATTTCACTTGCTGCACGGCGGGTAAAGGTCAGAATCTGGATTTGATTGGCCGGCACACCTTGATCAATCAAGTAAGCTGCACGAGCCACAATGGTTTTTGTTTTGCCACAGCCTGCCCCTGCAAGTACCAGACTATGCTTTGCCTCGGTGGTGGCAGCCTGTTTTTGTTGCGGGTTTAATTCATTAATCAGGGTGGCTAAACTCATGGTGTCTCATCGTGTTCAATAGACGAATAGTTTACCAGAGCTGACCATAAATCTGAGATTGATCTACTTAAAAATTGAATCTATCCCTATATTCTGCCATCCAGAAAGGCGACATGGATGTCGCCTGTTGAACTGTGAAACAGGGATGTTGAATCAGTTCAACACAGAATTTTTGTTACTTTTCATCCCTGAAAAGTAAAATTTGCCTACGCATTAGTATTTACCTATTCACATCCTTTCGGGGCTGTGATGCTCTCCGCTTTTAGAATTTAGCATGATCACTTTTCAAGTTTGTTTAACACTGTAACTACTGTATCTTCCAAATGCCTTTCAGCATTTTTCATCGCAGCTTCTAAATCAATATGAGGGGGATTAATCCCGATAATTTGACTAAAACCCAAGTCATATAATTCCTCAATACCCTCACCAACTACACCCGCAAAAGCAATCACAGGCTTATTCAGTCGCTTCGCGACCTGCGCCACCCCAAACGGTGTTTTGCCAAATTTGGTTTGAAAATCAATTTTGCCTTCACCCGTCAACACATAATCGGCTTGGGCAATTTTTTCAGCCAGATGAGTTTCTTCAATCACCAGTTCAACGCCGGATTGAATGGAAGCATGGGCAAAAGCCATCAGACCAAAACCCAGACCACCTGCCGCACCTGCTCCCGCAATATTTTGTTTACTGATGCTTAATTCTGCTTCAACCACATCGGCAAAATGTGCAAGGTTCTGATCCAATAACCTCACCATTTCAGGGGTAGCGCCTTTCTGCGGGCCAAAAATATATGATGCGCCATTTGCACCACATAAGGGATTATTCACATCAGAAGCAATCAGGACTTCAACCTGTGTTAATCTTGCATCCAAGCCTGAAAGATCAATCTTTTGGATCTGGTCAAGCTGACTACCGCCTACAGCAACATCGCAGCCTGCAGCATCGAGAAATTTCGCACCCAAGGCCTGTGCCATACCGGCACCGCCATCATTGGTCACGCTGCCGCCCAAACCGATCATGATTTTAGACACGCCTAAGTCCAGTGCAGTTTTAATCATCTCCCCAGTACCCAAAGTGCTGGTAAATAAAGGATTACGCTGTGATTTGTCTAATAGATGAATGCCATTGGCTTTGGCCATTTCAATGACCGCCGTTTTACCTTGGTTCACCAGACCGAAATAGGTTTTTATTTTGTGCTCTGCTAAAGGACCACTGACTTCACAATCAACCTTTTGTCCACCTTGTGCAGCAATCAGGGCATCCACGGTACCTTCACCCCCATCTGCCATGGGCACCGAGATACAGACTGCGTCTGGATATACTTTCCGAATGCCACGCTGCATGGCCTGACAGGCCTGCTCGGCAGTCACACTTTCTTTAAAGGAATCTGGGGAAAGAACAAAGGTTTTAGACATAATCTTGAAAAAGTAAAAGCAATAAATCTTTATACAATAAAAAAGAGCGCTCTATGCGCCCTTTTCTCCCAGTTCACTGTTAAACATCTGCCGAACTTTGCGGTACTTCATGTTTGATATAAGACGCCAAGGTCAGATAATTAATTCCCTGGAACAAAATATCTATAGCAAGAAACAGTCCCAATACCCAGAAGGATGCATCCGGTGAGATTAAAATAATGATGCCTGTAATCAGGGTCAGCAAGCCGGAAAATAAGATCCAGCCCCAGCCTTGATAGACTTTAAAAATAATGGCACTAAAAATACGGATGATACCTGCCACAATCAATACAAGGGCCAGCAGATTGGTCAGCACAACCGCGGTTTTTACCGGTGTGCTAAAAGCATAATAACCGGCGACCAGATACAGTACGCCAAACAATGCCCATAACCAGCGAGTGCCCCCTTCAAAAATTTTAAAAGCTGCAACAAAGTGCAGAATACCGCCAATCATCATCAGTATGCCGAACAGGAACACCACAGAAAGCGTGGCAAAAGGCAGCGAAGCAAGCAATACCAGACCAAACAGGGTCAGCACAATGCCCAGACCTAAATACCACTTTCGATTTTCATGCAGCTGATGTCGAACCAAATCATTTCCTACTGTTCTCATGTTTTTTCTCAAGTCTTTTGTTTAGGAATACCTGTAGTTTTAGCTGATTTTCGGTCAAAAGTCTGTTATTTCTCTGCATTTTAATCCACAGCCCCGCGTTCAGCTGTGGATAAAAGCATCGTTATCCCCAAGGATTATTTTTTCCAGCCCAATTCAATTGCGGTCATTTCATTAATTAAAGTCTGCTTCAATGAATCCGGCATTTTGCTTTTTTGTTCCGAAACCGGGATATATCCCGCCATCAGCTCGGCCTTGACTTGCGGAAATAAAGGCTGCTGCTTTGGATAGGCATAACCCAGTGGATAAATGGGCTGACCCGTCGTTAAATCATATTTGTCACTTGCACCAAAAGCATGGAGCAACTCATGCACCAGTACAATCTTGTTTTGTTCAGCCTGCTTTTTCGACGCAAATAAATTCACCGAAGCAATCCGGCCTTTTTGCAAGGCAGTGGAATGTTTCAACTCTTTAATTTTTTCGGGATCATAATAATTTAAATACAGGGTCACACTGGGTGAACCGTCAGCACGTTCATGCTGTTTCCATGCATAAAAACGGAATTTCAGACTCCATAAAATATTATCCAGCATGGTTGCCTGTGGGGGTACTTTCGGGGGCAATCGTTTCAGTTCACGACCCAACTGAAAGTAAATGGCAATTGGCTGTCCGCGATACTGTGCCGACATCTGCTGGAGATATGCTTGTGCTCCATTCAGTTCAGACAAATTCAGCGATTGAATGTAATGTTGAGTCGCAGCTCGCCCATCTGCATTGACAGGATGCAGCATGACAATAATGGGTTTGGACCAGTCCTGGTTCTGGTCACGGTAGGCATTAACTGCAACAATCAACAGAATGATGAGTAAACACAGTATGCGAATATTTTTCCACATTAATTTTTCTCGTTATTAAGCAATCAAATTTTAACAATCCATCCAAACATTGGATACACAAGAAATCATCCGTAACTGTCCAAGACAAACCTTTATAAAATATAGAATATTCCTGCTAAGAATGAAAAAGCTAACGGTAACTGGCGAGTTATGTGGATGACAATGCCTTTCTTGCGAAGCTTTACTTCTCATTTAGGCAAAGCCAAAGTCACAGATGAGCTTCTCCAATTTAATTTATTCACGATAAAGTTCCGTCGTGCTATTAGCATAAAAAATGCCGACTTCCGTCAGCATTTTTTGCATTTCTTAAAACTTAAGCTTCAACCCATTTTCCATCATTGAAAACCAATGACCATTTGGTTTGCTTGCCTTCAGGCGTTTCCGAACCAATATATTGCGCCTGATTCTTACGACTGAATTTCACCAAGGTTGGGTTGCCTTCAGGGTCGACATCCGGTGCTTGCAAAATAAACTGGTATTTTGGATCCAGCTGCTCGGCCACGGTACGGAGTTCAGCCACTTTCGGTGCGCGGGTTTCACGCACTTTCGGGAATTTGCTGGCCGCCAGGAATAAACCTGCCGCACCATCACGAAGGACAAAGAAATCATCATACTTGGTCGAACGCAGGTGTTCCATTTTAATTGGATCTACACGCGGAGGTGCAGGCTGACCATTCTTTAACACTTTACGGGTATTGTCACAGCTGGTGCAGGCAAAATAAGGACCAAAACGACCGGTCTTGAGCTGCATCTCGCCATGACATTTATCACATGGAATGGTTGGACCATCATACCCCTTGATCTTGAACTCGCCTTCTTCCAGTTCAAAACCGGCACAGTCCGGATTGTTCCCGCAGATATGCAGTTTACGGCCGCCATCAATTACATAGCTGTCCATGGCTGTACCACAAATCGGACAGCGTTTTTTCGACATCAAGTCAGCCGTTTCTGCTGCATCATCATCCGAGAGCGCAGCCAGAGATTCAACCGGGGTTAAATTCAGCGTGCCTTTACAACGCTCTTTAGGCGGCAGGTTATAGCCTGAACAGCCTAAAAATACGCCTGTGGTTCCAGTACGAATCTGCATTGGACGCGAACATTCAGGGCAATGTACCGCTTCCACTTCCACAGGCAGGTTACGGCGCATGCCATGTTCACCTTGAGCAGTAGTGAGACGTTTCTTAAAGTCGCCGTAGAAATTATCCAGCAACTCTTTCCAGTTCCGCTGACCATCGGCCACTTTATCCAGCTGACCTTCAAGATCTGCGGTAAAGTCATAGTTCATCAGGTTATTGAAACTTTCATCCAGACGATCGGTCACAATTTCGCCCATCTTTTCGGCAAAAAGACGACGATTATCCAGCTTCACATAGCCACGATCCTGAATGGTAGAAATAATGGCTGCATAAGTCGAAGGACGGCCAATACCTTTTTTCTCTAATTCTTTTACCAGTGAGGCTTCAGTGAAACGAGCAGGTGGTTTGGTAAAGTGCTGTGATGGATCCAGTTTTTCTAGTTTCAGTATTTCACCGACTTTCACGGCAGGCAATAACACATCATCATCCGACTTGTTTTGTCCGCGCACTTTGGTGAAACCATCAAAGACCAGAGTACGGCCTTTGGCTTTCAGTTCCACACCGTTGGCATCGACTAAAATGGTCGAAGACAGATATTCTGCCGGAGTCATCTGACAGGCAACAAACTGGCGCCAGATCAGGTCATATAAACGCTGTGCATCACGTTCTACGCCTGCAAGGCTGTCGCCTTTCAACGCCACATTTGAAGGGCGAATGGCTTCATGGGCTTCTTGTGCACCCGCCTTGTTGCCATAACGGTTTGGCTTGGCAGGCAGATATTTTGCACCAAACTCAGATTCAATATGACCACGCACCATATTGACCGCATCATCGCTCAGGAAAGTGGAGTCGGTACGCATGTAGGTGATAAAACCTGCTTCATACAGACGCTGCGCCAGCATCATGGTTTTCTTTACAGAAAAACCTAAACGTGTGCTTGCAGCCTGTTGCAGGGTTGAGGTGATATATGGTGCGCTTGGGTTGACCTTGGTCGGTTTATCTTCACGACTGGCAACTTTATATTCAGCATCTTTAATCAGATTCAATAAGGCATCGGTTTCAGCCTTATTGTGCAGCTTGAGGGTTTTACCGCCCTGCTTCACCGCTTCAAGACGGATATCATCTTTTTGGGATTTGGTGTCTGCAAAAACCTGCCAGTATTCTTCAGGAATGAAGGCACGAATTTCACGTTCACGTTCCACCACCAGTTTGACCGCAACCGACTGTACACGACCCGCCGACAAACCGCGGGCAATTTTTTCCCAAAGTAATGGCGAAATCATGAAGCCCACAACACGGTCGAGGAATCGACGCGCTTGCTGCGCATTGACCTTATCGATATCCAGGCGTGCCGGCTGTTTAAAAGCTTCCTGAATGGCATTTTTAGTAATTTCGTTAAACACCACGCGCTGATAGCGTGAATCATCTCCGCCAATGACTTCTTTTAAATGCCAGGCAATGGCTTCCCCTTCACGGTCCAAATCCGTTGCGAGGTAGACTTCATCGACTTGCGATGCCAGTTTTTTCAGTTCCGCCACGACATTTTCTTTGCCTGGAAGCACTTCATAGTGCGCTTTCCAGCCATGCTCAGGATCAACCCCCATACGGTTGACCAAAGCCTGTTGTGCTTTTTCCGCTTTTTGTTCATCGGTTAATTTGGTACGGGTTGCCGGTTTTTTTTCTGCCGTTTTAGAACCGCCGGTCGGCAAGTCACGAACATGACCCACCGATGATTTTACGATGTAATTTGGACCCAGATATTTGTTGATTGTTTTCGCTTTTGCAGGCGACTCCACAATCACTAACGCACGTTTGTTCGCAGCACTCGGTGATTTTGCTGGGGTGCTTTTGGATGTGGACCGAGGAGCGTTCGCCATAGTTAACCGTTAATCCTGTTTGATGGAGTTATAAATTAAAGTTCAGCCAAAGACGTTAAATAAGCTTTGATGTCATCTAACTGTGTTGCTCGAAGGTCTGATTCTTCATCCCAATAGAGTCCTACACAGTTTGCCTGCATATCAATAGCATAAATGCCCTTTAATGCAATGGGAAAATCGTTAAACTTTTCATCGCCCTGCACAACTTTGAGCTTCTGATCTTCCACACGTGCACGCATCAATGGCAGTCGGGCATCTGGAATTAAAACACTGTAATAGGCCACCATGCTGGCGCGTTTTTCTGTTGCCATGGGCACTTTAGTCCAATCGGGAGCAGCCACTAAACGCGGATGTAAAGCCATCTTGCGCGCCTTTTCACGCATCAGGCCTAATGCTTTCTCCCTTGGGCTGACACGTAGCCCAAAAATTGAGCCGAGCACAAACAGCACGATGAAGACTGTAATCCAAATTCCAGTATTTTCCATAGTACAACCTTTTTATTCCTTTATTAGAGTTGCATAAGCTGAATATAAAACGCAAGTTACAGCGATGAAATTAATTCAGGAACAGCTCATGACTATACAGGACTTCACTGCCATTCCAGTAAATATATCCCTTTTCAATCAATTCTTTAAGCAATAACCGTACATCCGATTTCGGGAAAAGCTGCTCCAGCAAATCGCGCAAGGCATAAATGTCTTTGGGTTTATCGGATTTTAATTCGCGTAGTTTTTGCGCCACAATCACCTGCACCGGATCAATCTTGGAAAAGTTTTTAAATAACTCTTTTTGCGCCTGATGCAATGTTTTGGCCTGGCCGTCCTGCACTTCTTCTACGTCTTGTCGTGAAGATTCAGTAGATAACTCCGCAAAAGCAGCGGAAATATTTTGAGCTTTTTCTACCGATATTTTCTGCTCAAAGTCCAGTTGCATCCATTGCTTAATGACTTTTTTACGGAAACTGATTTGCTGGTCAAAACGTTTTACAATTTTCAGATTAATCAATAAGCCAGTGAGATGCTGAAGCTGATCATTTTCGACTTGCAAAATATTTGCCAGCGAGTTCTTCAGTTTCTCCAGCGTATTCGGTTTGCCCTTCATTTTCCCCAAAGCATCACAATACTTTTTGACTAAGAGCAAATCAGGTTTTTGCAGAATGGTCTCGACACTGGGAATTTTGTATTTTGAATTTAAAGCCGGTTCTTCAGCCTGAACCTGAATCAGGCTACAGTTCAGGTTGGAAGACTGCAGCATTTCTAGCAGCGTTTCACTGCTTGGCATGGCAGATATGAGTTCAATAGAGGTATCGGCATCTAGCAGCGCAAGCAGTTGTCCAACCACAACTGCGTATTCAAACTCTTTATGCTCGACTTCTGCCGTTTCCAGAATGACCACTTGCCCGCTGCTGACCCAACTTGAAAATTCTGTTAAATCTTCCAGAGAATATTCAAATTTTCCCTGGCAATTAAACAGGTAAATTGCCGCGTAATGCGGAATGATGTTACGTAACAATTGCGCAGTCGGCATATTATTTTCAAGATCAAGAAGAACGACTTTATGACTCATATCTTCGAATAGACAGTTCGGCTAGGCAGATGCGGTGCATTAGAACGGGAACCATGGCAAAGGTCAAATATTTTATGCTTGAGGTTTTCTATTCTGCGCCATGACTTAACCGGAATGCCCTGCGTTTAGAAGGTTATTCAATGGCGCAGGAAAGGATAAGTTAAGTTCTTTTTCAAATAAAAAAGCCCTGATTAATACCAAGGCTTTAATACACGGAGGGGTCCGGCTCAATAATGCGGTGGGCGGTTGGACATCGGATCAAAGGCAGCAATGCCTTCCGATAAATCGGCCGATTCCACACGCTGATAAAGCAGCTGCATTTGCTTCTTTAAATCCATAATTTCAATATGTTGACGTGTCACCTGTTCATTGAGTTGTTCAACTAAATCATCTAAAAATGTAATTCGGACTTGCAAATCTTCCAAGTGTGCGGAAAATGACGCCTGATCATTAAGATTTTTTTGTTTAGTCATTTTAAGTCCTCATTGGGGATTTCAGGAAACAGTATGGCCTATATTACTTTAAGGGATGTCCAACTTGCGTTTGGCGGACCGTCCCTGCTCGACGGCGCGAACTTTAATCTGGAACGCGGTGAACGGGTCTGTTTGATTGGCCGTAATGGTGAAGGTAAGTCTACCTTACTTAAACTCATCGAAGGAAGTTTACTGCCTGATAGCGGTGAAGTTTCGTTGCAAAATGGCATTACCATCTCCATGCTGGCTCAGGATGTCCCGATGGATTCCGGCAAAGTCGCTGATATTGTTGCCGAGGGTGCAGGTGAAGCTGCCGAAGTATTAAAAGCATATCATGAAGCCAGTGATGCCTGTGTACTGGGAGATATGGAAGCCTGCGACCGTATGGGTCATTTGCAACATAAAATGGATCAACTGGATGGCTGGGCTTTAGAGACCAAAGTCAATTCCATTTTAAGCAAGATGGGGCTAGATCCTGAGGCAGATCTGGCTGATTTATCCGGTGGTCGTAAACGTCGTGTACTGCTCGCCCGTGCTTTGTTGATGCAACCCGATGTGTTGCTGCTGGACGAACCGACCAACCATCTGGACGTTGAAAGTATTGAATGGCTGGAAAAATTCCTGCTCGATCAAAATAACCTGACCTTGTTATTTATTTCGCATGACCGTTCATTTGTCGACAACATTGCCACTCGTATTGTAGAGCTGGATCGCGGCATTTTACGCAGCTATGAAGGTAACTATTCACGTTATCTCGACTTAAAAGCGCAGCAAATGGAAGCCGAAGAAAAGCAGAATGCGCTGTTTGATAAAAAACTGGCCGAAGAAGAAGCCTGGATTCGCCAAGGCATTAAAGCACGCCGTACCCGTAACGAAGGCCGTGTCCGTGCCTTAAAAGCCTTACGTGAAGAATCCAAGGCACGTCGCTTCCAGCAAGGCAAAGTCAGCATGGCGACTCAGGAAGCCAACCGTTCAGGCAAAATGGTGTTCGAGATTGAGCATTTACGTGTGGCATTTGGCAATCAGGAACCGATTATCAAGGATTTCTCAGCGCTGGTCTTACGTGGTGACCGCATTGGTTTAGTCGGTGATAACGGGGTCGGCAAAACCACCCTGATTAAAGCCATTTTAGGTGAAATTGAACATGGCGGTTCGGTGAAAACCGGTACCCAGCTTGAGGTTGCCTACTTTGACCAGCTGCGTAATGCACTGGATCTGGAAAAATCCGTGGCGGCAAACGTCTCTGAAGGTTCGGACTTTGTTGATGTCAACGGTGGGCGTCGTCATATCTATAGCTATTTACAGGACTTCCTGTTCTCGCCTGAACGTGCGCGTACCCCGGTCAAAGCGCTTTCCGGTGGTGAACGCAACCGTATTCTGCTCGCCAAACTGTTGCTCAAACCATCCAACCTGATTGTGATGGACGAACCCACCAACGACCTGGATATGGTGACGCTTGAACTGCTGGAAGAAATGCTCGGCGATTATAAAGGTACCCTGTTGCTGATTTCGCATGACCGTGCCTTTATGGACAATGTGGTTACGTCGACCTGGGTATTTGACGGTAAAGGCAATATCGATGAATACATCGGCGGCTATCAGGATTACTTGCAACAACGCCCTGATCAGACTGTGGTGGATCAGAAAAGTGATGTCAAAAAAGCCGTGGCCAAAGCAGAAGCCAAAGCGGCAGAACCTGCTCCAGCAAAGAAAGTGAAACTCAGCTATAAAGATCAGCGTGCTTTAGAGCAACTGCCTGCTGAAATGGAAGCGCTGGAAAAAGAGCAAGCTGAAATTAACGCTCAACTTGCCGATGGTTCCCTGTTTGTGAGCGATGCAGACAAAGCCATGAAACTTTCCAACCGCCTGACTGAAATTGATGACCTGTTACTGGAAAAATTAGAGCGTTGGGAAGAATTGGAAAATCTTGTTAACGGCAATTGATCTGGTTCATCATGCGGGCACCTGTAATTGACTTTACAGGTGCTTTTTTATTTAAAAAATAACTTCATGTTACACTTGCAAAAAACTTTTGTTCAAAATGGTCACTATGAGTAAAAAGCCAGATTACACTCCCGGAGAATTCCAATGGTCTTTCCTGCTGCCTCAATACTGGGGCATCTGGATTGGGATTGTATTTCTGATGATTTTGGCGATTTTACCCTGGGCGATTCAGTACCGTCTGGCCACTTTTCTGGGCAATTTGGCGTTCAACAAGCTGAAATCTCGGCGTAAAACCACAGTCCGTAATCTGGAAGTCTGTTTTCCTGAATGGACGCCTGAACAGGTACAGGAACATGCGCGTCAGGTTTTTATAGACCAGATGACTGGGATCTTTGAAACCTTGAATGCCTGGTACTGTCCGCAATGGTTTAAAGGCCGCGTCACGATTGAAGGTCTGGAACATATTCAAAATGCCCAAGCCGCAGGAAAAGGGGTTTTATTGCTCGGAACGCATTCCACCTTGCTGGATGCCGGTGGCTACCTGTGCGCCCAGTATTTCGAACCGGATGTGGTCTATCGTCCGCAGAACAATCCCCTGCTCGACATGCTGATTTACCGCTGTCGTGCCACCATTTATGCCCATCAAATTGACCATGACGACATGCGTGGCCTGATCCGCAATCTGAAAGAGGGACACGCGATCTGGTATAGTCCGGATCAGGATTTTGGTTTAAAGCAGGGCGTGATGGCACCGTTTTTCGGTACGCCTGCTGCCACAGTCACGGCACATCGCCGTTTACTGAAAATCTCCAAAGCCGTACCCATTCCTTTATATTTTTATCGCACGGGTGATTTAAAGGATCCGCGTTATCACGTGCTGATTGAACCCGTTGTGGATAATCTGCCAAGTGATGATGAAGTGGATGATGCGACCCGGGTCAACCAGATTATTGAACGTCAGCTGCGTATTGCCCCGACCCAATACATGTGGTTCCATCGTCGCTTTAAGACCCGTCCGGAAGGCTTTGAGGAAATCTATTGATATAGATGCAATGATTTTAAATTGGCAGTGAACACAGCCTTGATTTAAGGTGATATACAAATACTTTCGAATAGGCATACCTTACTTTTCAGGGATGAAAAGTAAGCAACAATCCTGTGTTCCGCTGATGTTACATCCTTGCAACACAGCGAAACGGCGACATCCATGTCGCTATCACGATAGTAAATTTCGAATAAAAATTTATTGTTTAAGATGATGATGTACCTGTGAATTATTCATCTTTATGAACATATAAGGCAAAAAACCATGAAAGTGATGCAACTTCTTCCTGAACTGAATAGCGGTGGCGTAGAACGCGGTACTTTAGAAATCGCCCGCGCCCTGGTTGCAGAGGGTCATGAATCTTTAGTGGTGTCGAATGGTGGGCGGCTGGTGGCCCAGCTTGAAGCCGAAGGCTCAAAGCATCTGACCTTGGCCATTCATAAAAAAGCCCTGTCGAGCTTATGGCAAATTCGTCCACTGCGTCAGCTGATCGAGCAGCACCAGCCCGACATCGTGCATGTGCGTTCCCGCGTGCCTGCATGGCTGACCCATTTTGCTTTAAAAGGCATTCCTGCTACGCGTCGTCCACATTTAATCAGTACCGTGCATGGCTTCTATTCGATTAACCGTTATAGCCAAATTATGACCCGGGCTGAAAAAGTCATTGCCGTATCTGACAGTGTGGTCAAATACATCACTGACAATTACAAAAACTGCCCAGCGCAGGATATTGTGCGGATTTACCGTGGCATAGACCCTGCTGCTTTTCCGCATGGTTATCAGCCGTCTGTACAATGGCTGAATCAAACCTTTAAAGATTTTCCCGAGCTGGAAAACAAGTTTCTGCTTTGCCTTCCAGGACGGATTACCCGTTTAAAAGGCCATGAAACCCTGATTGAATTGGTCGAAAAATTACAGCAACACTACCCGAATTTGCATGCAGTGGTGGTGGGCGGCGCTGACCCGAAAAAAGCCGCTTATTTGAAAGAAATGCAGGACACCATTCAAAGCAAGGGCTTAACTGACAAAATCACTTTCGTGGGTCATCGCTCAGATATTCGTGAATGGCTGGCATTTAGCGATGTGGTGCTCTCCCTTTCCAATCAGGCGGAAACCTTTGGTCGTACAGCTTTAGAAGCCCTGTCTGTCGGTACACCGGTGATTGGCTGGAACCGTGGTGGCGTGGCAGAAATTTTATCGCAGGTCTATCCACAAGGTTTAATTGCCGTGGATGATCACACTGCACTGTTCAATGCGGTCAAGCAGCATCTGGATGAACCGCAACAAGTGAAGCCGGTCACAATGTTTAGCCTGAAAGAGATGTGTGATCAGACGCTTAACTTATATAAGCAAGTCTTGAAATAGACTGCATTGATAGGGCATTTTTCAAGGGCGACACGCGGTGAGCAATACCGAAACTAAAAACAAATTTTAGTAACTATTGGATATAGGAGGATGGCAGGCATTGGGATTGCAAAGGTCATCATAGAATTAACCCCTCGATACGCTTAACCCTTCCACAGCCGAAATCGTGCCATGAGCCAAATGAGCAGCGGCCAGAAAATGGTGTTGATGATATCGTGCAGACTGGCACCAATGCGCCACAGCCCATGATTGATTAAATCATCACGGGCATCAAACAGCTCTGCAGCAATTGCAACAATGAGTACAGTCCAAATCGCCCACTTCGACTTCAACTGACGATGGTGGAAAAACGCCACGATAAAGAATAGCGTCAGCCCGGCATAAATATGTAAAGCATCACGTGATAGTTCCGTAAAATTTACGATATAAATTTTAAGTTCTTGAAATTTTGATAAATACATGACTGAAATTTTATTTTTAGGATGTTCTATAAAACCATAAACCCGAGTTCTGCGTCCTGCAAAACTCGGGTACATGAGGTTGTGCTTCCAAGTGTTATTTTTATTTTGTTATTGCTGTCCATTGCTGCATCATATCCATGATGACTTTCTCTCAGCCGCAAATTTCATCTTCCATAATGGGATGTTCCTTTCCCGGCTCCTTGGCTGATGAGTTTAGATTAAATGAGTTTAGAAAAAAGAACTATTCGCAATTGACCTAAATCGGTGTAAGCCATTTCGTACACTTTTCTATTATTTATTCAGTCTGCTTTATCCCATTTTTATAGGCCTGGGCAATTTCATCGGTGACTGGTTTTTCTTCTTTTTCAGCTTTTTCAATACCTTCTTTTATTGTTTCGTGTGCCTCCCGCTCATCGGCATCCGTTTGCTCCAACTCCTCTTGCACCTGTTCAAAAATCCGTCCTGTCTGTAAAACCACATATACCGGAAAATGGTCTGAACCGATATGGGGCAACCTTTTCATGCGCACCAAGGCAAAATCGGTACTGTGAAAAATATGATCCAGTGACCAACGCAATAAGGGATAATCGGCATGGAAGGTGTTCACAAAGTGCCGCCCCACCCGTGGATCGAGCAGGCCACTTATCCGCTGAAACAGTCGGGTTGTTCTCGACCAGGCCACGTCATTCAAATCTCCCATCACAATGCAGCTTTCATCCAGATCCTTGATCTGGTCACCCACAATTAATAGTTCCGCATCCCGTAAGGTTGAATCTTTCGCTTCAGTGGGGCTGGGCGGTTTGGGATGCAGGCAATAAAGCTGTACCGGCTGGCCTGAACGTAAAATGACTGTGGTATGAATGGAAGGGATCTCATCACTTAAGATGAACTTGACTTCGGTATCTTTCAGCTCTAAACAGCTATACAGATGCATACCGTATAAATTATCCAGAGGTACAGGCACCCGGTAGGGA
The DNA here is from genome assembly GCF_004331195.1 of Acinetobacter sp. ANC 4216. Taxonomy (NCBI): domain Bacteria; kingdom Pseudomonadati; phylum Pseudomonadota; class Gammaproteobacteria; order Moraxellales; family Moraxellaceae; genus Acinetobacter; species Acinetobacter sp. ANC 4216. Next base: position 25,171 of record NZ_SJOC01000002.1, read on the forward strand.
TAATCTTTTTCAATCACGGAAAGCGCTTTTTGCCAGACCCGGTCTGATTCCAAAGTTAATACCAAATCAGGTTGGTATTTTTGAATCTGCTCAAGCAGCAACTGGTATTTATTGTTTGTCGTCAGGACATTGGAAATAATCAGGGAAATTTGTCTGTCCGGATTCAGCTGATGTTTGCGAACATGCTTGACCTGCTTTTTCCAGATAAAGGTATAAGGCAGCACCATTTTGAGCTGGTACGCCAGTGCCGCCATCAGACCGATAAAAATAATTTTCCGTGTTAAATTCCAGGGCTGATCCCAGACCAGCAGTAGAATAAAAGCAATCACTCCTAGAAACAGAATTTGCAAACGTGGAAAATCAGCACCTCGAATCCACCATTCATTCCGTGGAATCAGTGACCAGAATGTCAGCCATATCACCAGAACTGCAATTATTTCCACCCAAATCATCAGCTTTACTCTTTTTATCTTGGTAATTTGATCTGCAGTTGAAAAACTTTATCAATTTTGTATGTAACATAAACAAGATATTTCGCTCAATAATATTGATGTTTTCATTATGTAGTACTTGCAGTCACGTCCCTTTTTGATACACTCGAATCCCTTTTGATTTTTTTTTAACGCACCGAGGCGAAGTGGCATGAAAGTAGGTCTGGTCGGTTGGCGCGGGATGGTGGGTTCCGTCCTTATGCAACGTATGGTTGAAGAGAATGATTTCGCTCATTTTGAGCCATTCTATTTTTCTACCAGTAATGCAGGTGGTGAAGCGCCTGCGTTTGGCGGTAAGACTGCCCCAGCACTTATGGATGCATCAGACATTAACAGTCTGAAGCAAATGGATGTCATTATTACCTGCCAGGGTGGTGACTACACCACTGAGGTTTTCCCGAAACTGAAAGCTGAAGGCTGGAATGGTTACTGGATTGATGCGGCATCTACCTTGCGTATGGCGGATGAAGCCATTATCGTGCTTGACCCAGTCAACATGAACGTAATTAAAGATGGTTTGGTGAACGGGACTAAAACTTTCGTTGGCGGTAACTGCACCGTTTCCTTGATGCTGATGGGCTTAGGCGGTCTGTTCCAGAATAATCTGGTGGAATGGGCAACCTCAATGACTTATCAGGCCGCTTCGGGTGCGGGCGCGCAAAACATGCGTGAACTCATCAACGGTATGGGCTATCTGTATAACAACACCAAAGACTTGTTAGACGACCCACGCTCTCCAATTTTGGATATCGATTCTAAAATTGCAGCATTACAACGCGGTGAAGGTTTCCCATCAGCAAACTTTGGCGTGCCTTTAGCAGGTTCCTTGATTCCGTATATCGACAAACAGCTTGAAAGCGGTCAGTCGAAAGAAGAATGGAAAGGCCAGGTTGAAACCAACAAAATCCTGGGTAACTCGCAGATTGTTCCTATTGATGGCCATTGTGTACGTATTGGTGCAATGCGTTGCCATTCTCAAGCACTGACATTGAAACTGAAAAAAGATGTACCGCTTGATGAAATCGAAGATATCATCGCAAGTGCAAACGACTGGTCTAAAGTTGTGCCGAACACCCGTGAAGCATCGATGACTGATCTGACTCCGGTAGCAGTCACAGGTACCCTGTCTGTTCCAGTGGGCCGTTTACGCAAGCTGAACATGGGTAAAGAATACCTGGGTGCATTTACTGTAGGTGACCAATTGCTCTGGGGTGCTGCAGAACCTTTACGCCGTATGTTACGTATCCTGATCGATTACAAAAATGCTTAATAGCTAAATGAAAGAAAAGCCGGTCACAATTGATCGGCTTTTTTTATGTATCCTTTATGTTAAATGTTTTACAATTCTTCAACACCTCGTTAATCTATAACTTTCGCAGTGCGATAAAAAAACCGAGCTAAAGATTAAGATGACCGTATATAACAAATTAAAGATAGCCATTTTAGCCATTATTGCTTCGCAGAATATTCATGCGATTACTATTGATCCTATTCAAGTTCAATCTGCAGCAGGTGAATTACTGTATGCAGAAATGAATTTCCGCAATGCTGATCCGCAGGCACAAATTCAGGCCAGCCTGGCCGATGCGGAAGATATCGCAACTTTAGGTGTTGCCTATCATGCTCCCGGACATCTCAATTTCTTTACCCGTCGCGATAGCTCGGGCAATGGTGTCATTACCATTACCTCGTCACGCCCATTAACGGATGCTGAACTGAACATTATTATAAAAATTCAGGAAGGCAATGCGACACGTTTACAGCATATCAAGACCCCGCTGAAACGCAGCCAGGCAAATGTTCAGGCCCGACTCTCAGACAATGAAAAACCGTTAACCCCAATCACCATTGTTAGTGAAAAGGATATTGCATTACAACTGCCTGAAAGCACGCAATATCGGATTGAAAAACCAAAAACGGCACTCCAGCAATCATTTGAAGCGCCATTAAAGCTCAATAAAGCGGCTCCACCGAGTTTAAATAATACCTCTACTGCACCTGTCGTCATTGCAGCAATGGCGACACCAGCTGCACAGCCGGCAGTACTTTCTAAAAATGCTCCAGCTGAAACCAAGAATGCAATCCCGGCACAAATTGCGACAAAAAAAGAAATAAAAATTCCAAAAAGTTCAAATAGCCCTATCTCGTCAGACCCTTTAGTCAGACAATATGCAGCATCGGCACAACAAACAGTGGCCAAACCGAAGGTGGTAGCAGAACCTGTAGCAGCTGCTGCACCAAAAACCAGACCAGAAACGGCGCCTGCCCCGTCGCCTCAGCCTGCAGTTACAGCACAGGCCAGCAAGCATGTGGTGCAGTCAAATGAGTCACTCTGGGCAATTGCATCACGTGTGGCTACTGAGCAAAATCGTCCGATTGGCGAAGTCATGAAACAAATCAAGGCCAATAATGAGCATGCGTTTATTCAAGGTGATGTGAACCGTTTGCGTCGCGGCGCCGCTTTGAATTTAAATACTGGGACCATCCCAAAAGAAGAGCCAAAAGCAAAAGTTGCCCATTTAGCCAAAGCACCTTCCAAACCGTCCAATCAGTCAGCTAAGGCCAAATATCGCTTGAATCAGGCAGAAATGAGCCTGGTTGCAGAGAAAGAACAAGATTCAGCCAGCGGTTCTGCCAAAAAGAACACAGAAAAAAAGCAAACTTCTAATGAGTTATCATTAAAAGTTATGACATCTCGCGAAAAAACCGTTAGATTACAGAGAAACGTAACTCAATTAGAATTGGCACTAAATCAGAAGGATCACAGAATTCAATTATTAAATGCCCGTCTAGCCCAATTGCAGCAACAATTGAAAGCTCAACAGGCAGATAAGAAGCCAATACACTAACTCAATGTTACATACGATGATTTTTTGAGTAGGCACATCTCTAAAGTCCTACTCTCTAGGGGTTAAAACATGCTGATTTATGTGATTCCATTAGTAATATTAATTATTGTTTTGGTCGTTTTCAAAAAACGTCAAGACAGCCAAGAATCAGGTAAAACAACAACAACAGCTAAGGGCAAAACTCAAAAAGTAAGCTCAACTAAAAAAACAGTGACAAAAACAAAAGAAGTTGCTGATACTGTTGTTGCAAAGAAAAAAATCACCCCTTTAGCTGCCGATGTCCGCAGTAAAATTGAAGCCCTGATTCGCGAAAACAATTTTTTCTCTGCCGAAGCACAAATTAACCAGGCTTTAAATAAAGACAATTCACAGCACGAGTTGTATTTGCTGTTACTGGACATTCACATCCTGCAAAAAGATGAATTTGCCATCAGCCAGCTGATTAATCACCTGCGCTCATTAGAACTGGATGATTTTCTGGAGCAGGCGCTTGCTAAAAAAGCAGCCTATGATCAAGAAAGTGTCGCCCCTACCCCAAATCATGAAAGTGTAAACGCTAAAGATACGATTGATTTTAAGCCATCATCAACTGTTACTAAAGCAGCTGAACCAGCGGTTGCAGAAACAAAAACTACGGCTGCTTTTGATGCTTTAATGAGTGATGCTGCACCCGCTGCAACAAATGATCTTGCCTTTGATCAGTTACAGCAGGAATCACTTTCAGCTCAGCCGGAAGTCGTTAAGGAAATCAAACCTCTTGATTTCAATTCTGCATCTTTAAATACAGCACCAAAAGCAGAAATAGCAGCTACTCCGGTTGAAGAAATCAAACCCCTTGATTTTAATACCCTATCCTTAGATACAGCAACCAAAGTTGAAGCTACCCCTGCTCCTGCTGAAGAAATCAAGCCGCTAGATTTTAACAATCTCAATCTTGATCCTGCACCTGTAGCTGAAAGCCAGCCAGAAGCTGCCCCGGCTCAAGAAATCCAGCCTTTGGATTTCTCATTTAGTTTAGACACTGCAACAACCGAACAACCGGCAACTGAGAAAGCTGCCAGTATTGAACCTGCTGTAGAAGAAAAACCTGAATTTAATTTTGATTTTTCCATTGCAGAAGCGCCAGCAGCTGAAACAAAAGTTGCAGCTGAAGAGACCACGCCAAGCCTGGATCTGGACTTTAATTTAGAGCCTGCAAGCACGATTAAAGAGCCAATTGCAGAAGTAGCGCCAGCAAAAGCTGCAGGCCTAAACTTTGATATTAGCAATATCAGCTCATCTGCAGCCAAAGCAGATAAAAATGATCCATTGGTTCAATCCTTCCCTGAGCTGACTGAAGTGGATGAAATCAACCTGAATCTGGAACTGGCACAGCAATACATCCAGCTGGGTGCGGTGGAATCGGCACGCGAATTACTGTCAGAGCAAGAGGCTGGCTATACGCCTGAACAACGCCAGCAGGCAGATCATTTACGCAATCAAATAGCATCTTAAGCGATTTCGATCTACTATAAAGCAGTCATCCTTGGCTGCTTTTTTTATGATGAAAAAAATAGCATTAATCTATATGGGCGGTACATTTGGCTGTATTGGTGATCCACTCAGCCCGATGCCGGCCGGGCAATTTATTCCGAAACTGCAACATGTTCTCCCTCTCGATCAGCAGATCGAATGTTTTGTTGCACCGGCCATTCAGGACAGTAGTGCCTGTACAGCCCCAGACTGGCTGAAACTGGTTCAATCTATTCAACAGCTTCAGCTACAGCATTTTGAACATTTTGTGATTATTCATGGAACGGATACCCTCAGTTATGCCAGCGCCGTCCTGTCACGCTTTTTGGGCCAATCTGCACATGTGGTCATGACCGGTAGCCAGTATCCCCTGTTAAATACGGCGGGAGACAATACCCGCGAATTTACCGATGCGATTGACAATTTGAACTTTGCATTGGACTGTGTAGTTAAATATCCGGTAGGGGTTTATTTGGCTTTTCATCATCATTTGGTTCATGCCCAGACCGCATTAAAAATTCATACCACAGAACTGGATGCCTTTAGCGGAATCAATGCAGCCGAACCTATTGCCCATAGCCCCAGCTATATCGTCCATGAGGATGATATCAGCAAGGCTGCGACCTTTAACTGTTTAAGCCTGATGATGCAGCCCCTGGATTTGGTCCAGCAGATTGCCAATCTGCAAACCATTTGTCAGGCCCCACCAAACTTCCTGATTCTGCAAGGCTTTGGTACAGGAAATCTGGCAGTGAATGATCAACTGATTACTTGCATTCAAAAACTGCAACAAGCTGGCTGTGCGGTGATTTTAACCACTCAAGTGCCTTTTGGGGGAATTGACCAGCGTTATGCCATTAGCCAATGGACACTGCAAGCTAATATCATCCTGAGTGATTGTCTGGGACATGCAGATCTTTATGCAAAAGCACTAAAAATGTATTTACAATACGACGCTGTAGACCAATGGCAGGCTCATTGGCATGATCACGTGTAATTTGAGGTAAATATGCAACGTTTTGCGGTCGGTATTGAGTTTTGTGGCGTTCGATATAGAGGCTGGCAAACTCAGCAGCCTGGCGTTCCAAGCGTGCAGGAAACCATTGAAAAAGTGCTGAGCAAAATTGCCGATGAACCGATCATTTTGCACGGTGCGGGTCGTACCGATGCCGGAGTGCATGCCACCAATATGGTGGCCCATTTCGATACCCATGCCATCCGCCCGATTCGTGGCTGGCTGATGGGGGCAAACAGCCAGCTGCCTAAAGATATCGCCTTTCAGTGGATCAAGCAGATGGACAACGATTTTCATGCCCGCTTCAAGGCTCAGGCACGCCGTTATCGCTATGTGGTGTACAACAATCCGCAGCGCCCTGCGCTTCTGCATAAACAGGTCACGCACGCCTACTATCCGCTGGACGTCGAGAAGATGATTGCAGCGGCAAAAAAATTTGAAGGCACCCACAACTTTGAAAGTTTCCGTGCCGCAGCCTGCCAGTCCAACCAGCCGGTGCGTCATGTCAAGCATTGTCGCCTGATTCGGCATGGTTGCTATCTGGTGCTGGATATTCAGGCAGATGGCTTCTTGCACCATATGGTACGCAACATCATGGGCTGTTTACTGGAAATTGGTCAGGGCATGTATGATATTGATCATATTGATAGCATTTTTGCCGCTGAAGACCGCAAAGCAGCAGGAATCACAGCTCCACCGGATGGCTTGTATTTCATCCATGCCGATTATCCCGAGCAATTCGATCTGCCGAAAATGCCTTTAGGCCCGCACTGGCTCAATATGCCGGAATAAAAAATATCTTCTAAATTTGAAATGTTCATTTAAAAATAAATACCTCCCCTAAACCCTCCTAACAGGAGGGGAAAATTCCTCGCGTTATAAACGCGTTTAGAAGAATCCCCCTTTGACAAAGGGGGATTTAGGGGAATTTTTTAATCAAAGAACTTAACGCTGCTTGCGCTTACGATACTCCACCGGTGTTTCATTGGTCCAGCGCTTAAAGGCACGATAAAAAGTGCTCGGCTCGGAAAATCCAGTGAGATAAACAATCCGTTCTACACTTTCCGCTGTATTGGCCAATAATTTCTTTGCCAAACGACAGCGATAATCAGACAGAATTTGTTGAAAACTGGTATTGGCTTCACTCAGCTGGGTACGTAAACGGCGCGGCGTAATATTTAAATGCGTGGCTACGGTTTCCAAAGTGGTTTCACCACTTTCTAAAGTCGAACCAATCGCGCGGCGCACTTCACCAACCAGATCATAACGCGCTAGCTCTTGCAGCTTTTCAATTGCCAGTTGCTCATGTAACTGCAACAGTTCCGGCTCTGCTTGCCATAACTGGTAATCTAAAATCGCAGGATCAAAATATAAACGGGTTTCTTTTTGCCCCAAGCTGACTGGACATTCATAGACCCGGAAATACTCATCATCGGGTGCGCCCTGACTGAAGTTAAAATCGATATAGATCGGCTGAAAACGACCTTCAGTAATAAATTTGAAAAAACGCAATACACCTGAAAGCGCACATTCCGAAAAATGACGGTTGACGATATTTTCGCCCCAAGGTTGCTCGCCATTGGTTAAATAGCAGCGGTCATCTTCAATTACCAGTGTGGCATGAAAGGCATCACTGATCAGACGCTGATAGGCCAGTGCGCGCTTCAGCCCTTCACCAAAGTTTTCACTGGAAATAAACAGGTGTTCGATCACCTGACCACGATATAAAGGCAGGTGTTCACCCAAATGCAAACCTATATCAGGATCTTTACTGACCTCTTCCGCAGCCACCCAAAACGCATATTGGGCACTGAGCGGGGTACGATCATTGGTTTCGACCTGATTTAAGGCTACACCAGCTTTCATTAAAATTTCTTCAGTTGGCAAACCTGCACGACGAATGGCTTGATAACCCAATCGTAAAACAACTGATGCATCCGTTAGCTGACCCACGCAAAGACCTTCCTTGTATGTTCTTCATTTATACTTAAAAAGATTGATTTTAGATTAACTGTGATTGACCAAACTGACAACAGAACAATGCGCTTTTTACAGAAAATCTTTATACAGAGAGTTCGCTTATTTAACTGACAGATGAACGAGCAAAGCCGCATTCCGCCTTGTTTTATGCAAAAAAATTGACTATAATTTGCGCCTTTCCAATTTATTCATTCAGGTAGGCTATGGCCAATAAAGAGGAACTCATCGAGTTCGAAGGCGTTGTCACCGAGACGCTTCCTAATACTATGTTCCGTGTACGTTTAGAAAACGGTCACGAAGTGATTGCCCACATCTCTGGTAAAATGCGTAAACATTATATTCGTATTTTGACCGGTGACAGTGTGAAAGTAGAAATGACGCCTTACGATTTAACGAAGGGTCGTATTACTTATCGTGCACGCTAAGTTTTAGCGTAAGCAAAAGCCACTTAAACAGTGGCTTTTTTTATTGCGATGACCATTTACTGACCGTGTATCAAATCACAACGTTCATGCAAATTTCTCTGTGTAAAATAAAGTTTTATTTCAATGGAGAAAAGGCGATGTCATTTCTTCACACCTTCGGTCTTTTTGCAATTTTGGGCTTAATGATGAGCTTGCTGTATGGCTGCTCAACATCACCGACAACCAGTGCACAACAACGTGATACCTATTTACAGCAATTTATCGGGCAGACCAGTCAAAGCATTCAGGCCAGGCTGGATTTAAACAGCATCGGTTACCAGCAGGTGTTAGCGCCTATTGCAAATGATCAGACGCTCACTTATACCGTCATTCGTCCTGTCAGCATTCCGCTACCGATGGCGCAAAATCCTGCCGATATTGATGCTGGCAATATTCCTGTACCCGTGACGCCCCGAGCACAAAGCTATGATGTCAACTTGCAATGTAAAATTATCTATCGCTTAGAACACAACATTGCCACATCGGTTCATTACACTGGCCATACCTGTTAAAAACCTCTGAAAAGGCCATAAAAAAACGCAGCTCATGGCTGCGTTTTTTCTGTCAGGCGAACTTAGTTCAATGCAGTAACCACTGCCTGACCCATTTCAACCGTACCTACCTGAGTATTGCCTTCTGACATGATGTCACCAGTACGTAAACCTTGATCCAGTACATTGCCTACCGCATCTTCAATGGCTTGCGCTGCGGCTTCTTCACGGAAGGTATAACGCAGCATCATCGCCACAGAAAGAATGGTCGCTAACGGGTTGGCAATGTTTTGGCTTGCGATGTCTGGTGCTGAACCATGACATGGCTCATACATGCCTTTACCGTTTTCATCCAGTGATGCAGATGGCAACATGCCGATAGAGCCGGTCAGCATCGCCGCTTCATCAGACAGGATGTCACCGAACAGGTTGCCGGTTACAATCACGTCAAACTGCTTAGGCGCACGCACCAGCTGCATTGCAGCATTGTCGACATACATGTGCGACAGGTTAATTTCTGGATATTGTTCAGCATGTAACTGGGTTACGGTTTGCTTCCACAATTCAGTCACTTCAAGGACGTTGGCCTTATCGACTGAGCAGACTTTAGCACCACGAAGTTTCGCCATTTCAAACGCCACTTTCGCAATACGTTTGATTTCTGACTCTGCATATACATCAGTGTTGAAACCCTGTTTTTCACCATTTTCTAGTTCACGGATACCACGTGGCTGACCGAAGTAGATCCCCCCGGTGAGTTCACGAACAATCAGGATATCCAGGCCTGATACGATTTCAGGTTTCAAGCTTGAAGCACCGGCAAGTTGCGGGTAAAGAATTGCTGGACGCAAGTTTGCGAATAAATTGAGTTCGCTACGTAATTTTAATAAGCCACGCTCTGGACGGATTGAACGTTCAATCGTATCCCATTTTGGACCTCCGACAGCACCCAATAAAATGGCATCGGCTTTTTTCGCCTGTTCAGAAGTTACTGCTGGGTACGGTTCGCCATGCGCATCAATCGCTGCACCACCCAATAAACCCTGTTCCCAAGTCAAACCCAGATTAAATTTTTCATTCACGCGTGCAAGCACCTGTTCAGCTGCTTTTACGATTTCAGGACCAATACCATCACCTGGTAAAATCAAAATATGTTTTGACATGAGTGTTTCCATTTATGAAGTCGATGCATTCCATCGACGGGATTTTAAATTTTCTTTTCCACAAACTCACCCAGACCGGTCAAGGCATTGTAGGGTCTGCAGAAACGTCGGATTGTCTTGTGTTCTTGCAGGAGATCTACACACAGGGGTTCAGGTGCAGATACATTCAGCAAGCTGCCCTGCTGTTTGTTGCGTTCACGGTACATTTTAAAAATGTAACGCTGCTTCGGCTTAAACTGGTGAAAAACATGAAGGATTTCGGCACGATCCCTGGAAATCGGATAAAAGCGGATCACCACTTCATGTTGCCCCGGAGGGATTGAAAGATATAACGCATTCGGCTGACTTAAGGAGTTTGCCTGTAAACGTAAAATACCCGATTCAACCGCAGCACTATTTACACGGCGCTGGGCTGCATCAATAATTTGAATTTTATTTAAACGTTCAAATTCACAGTTTGCAGTACCCGCACAGTAAATCAAGGCATTCGTTTTACTACTTTCAGTTTCTTTTACATGTTTAATCCGTACTGTATCAATGCTTTGGCATGCACTTAAAAATGCGGCCACAAGACCCAGTACAGCAAGCTGACCATAAACTTTTGTCATTGTTCGAGCCCAACCCTCACCAATTAAAGCCAACTAAATATTTTTATGGATCCGATATTAGCAAGAGTTAGGCCTGGATACTACTAGCGCTGAAAATTCAAGTAATTAACCATGAATTTCCTGAAATACCCAAGGACGTGACTGTTTGGTCTTTTCTTCATAGGCACGAATATCATCCGCAGCCTGTAAAGTTAAGCCAATATCATCCAGACCATTCAACAGGCAGTGTTTGCGGAACGGATCGACTTCAAATTTAAAGCTCTCACCCGATGGCGTACGTACTTCCTGCGCTTCCAGGTCGATGGTTAACTGGTAGCCTTCAGTTGCCACACATTCTTTAAATAACTGATCGACGATTTCTTCAGACAAGATCACCGGCAACATGCCATTTTTAAAGCTGTTATTAAAGAAAATGTCGGCATAGCTTGGTGCAATCACGGTACGGAAACCGTATTCGTTCAACGCCCATGGCGCATGCTCACGGCTTGAACCGCAACCAAAGTTGGCACGTGAAATTAAAACTGTCGCACCTTGATAACGCGGCTGGTTCAAGACGAAATCTGGATTCTTAGGACGTTTTGAGTTGTCCTGACCTGGATAGCCTTCATCCAGATAACGCAATTCATCAAATAAGTTTTCACCAAAACCGGTACGTTTGATCGATTTCAAAAACTGTTTTGGAATAATTAAATCTGTATCGACATTGGCACGGTCTAATGGTGCAACGATACCTTGTTCAACGGTATATTTTTTCATGTTTATTTCCCAATAAATCCGTAACCTCTCCCTAACCCTCTCCTACAATGAGAGGGAACTCCTTCTCTTGCGCCATGATATGGCTCAGGAAGAAGGTTGGGATGAGGGCTTAAACTAGAACGTACGTACGTCAACAAAATGACCGGCAATCGCTGCAGCAGCTGCCATCGCAGGACTCACCAAGTGCGTACGACCGCCATTGCCCTGACGACCTTCGAAGTTACGGTTAGAAGTTGAGGCACAGTGCTCGCCCGGTTGCAATTTGTCAGCATTCATGGCCAAGCACATTGAACAGCCCGGTTCACGCCATTCAAAACCTGCATCCAAGAATACTTTATCCAAGCCTTCAGCTTCAGCCTGCTGTTTCACCAAACCAGAACCCGGAACCACCATGGCCTGTTTAATTGAAGCAGCCACTTTACGGCCTTTAATCACTTCAGCAGCAGCACGAATATCTTCAATACGCGAGTTGGTGCAAGAACCGATAAATACGCGGTCTAACTGAATGTCTGCCAATGCCTGACCGGCATTTAAACCCATATATTGATAAGCACGGGTCCAGTCATTGCGTTGCACGTCATCTTTGGCCTGTTCCAAGGTTGGAACTGCTTGGGACACCGGAATCACCATTTCAGGAGAAGTCCCCCAAGACACTTGCGGTTCAATCTCTTCACCCTGTAACACCACCACAGTATCGAAATGCGCGCCTTCATCAGAGTGCAAGGTATTCCAGTAGGCAACAGCGGCATCCCACTGCTCACCTTTCGGTGCATAGTTGCGGCCTTTCACGTATTCAATGGTTTTGTCATCCACAGCGACCATACCGACACGGGCACCGGCTTCAATCGCCATGTTGCACACGGTCATACGACCTTCAATCGACATGTCACGGAACACCTGACCGCCAAATTCAATCGCGTGACCAGTACCGCCTGCAGTGCCAATTTTACCGATAATCGCCAATACCACATCTTTTGGTGTAACGCCTTGGCCCAATTTGCCATCAACACGCACCAACATGTTCTTCATTTTCTTTTGAACCAGGCACTGGGTTGCCAATACATGTTCAACTTCTGAAGTCCCGATACCGTGCGCCAAACAGCCAAATGCACCGTGAGTTGCCGTATGCGAGTCACCACACACCACTGTCATGCCCGGCAAAGTCAAACCTTGCTCAGGTCCAACCACGTGCGCGATCCCTTGGCGAATATCGTTAATATCAAATTCAACAATATTGAAGGTTTTACAGTTGTCATCCAGGGTTTGTACCTGGATACGCGAAGTGTCATCTTCAATACCGGCAATACCCTGCTCACGCTCGGTTTTTGAGGTGGGTACGTTATGGTCTGGCGTGGCCACATTGGCACTTAAACGCCAAGGTTTACGACCTGCCAGCTGCAAACCTTCAAAAGCTTGGGGCGAAGTTACTTCATGTAATAAATGACGGTCGATATAAAGTAAGGCTGAGCCATCATCGCGTTGTTTTACTAAATGGTCATCCCACAATTTATCGTATAAAGTCTTTGCTTTTGGGGTATTGCCTGCCATGTCGACGCGCTCCATAGAACTGGGTAATGCTTTCATTAACTTCGATTATAACCACGTATTTACATAAATCTAATTTATCATTTTTATTAGTTTAAAAACTTTTTGGAATTAATTTTGACCGTATTTAAACCCTGCATTTTGGCAAAATTTCATCCCTTCAGTTTTTAAACCAGACGGCAATCTCCTTATGCTCATGCTCAACAAATGAAAGGCTTTAACGCTGCCTGCAGGGAGTACCCATGCTGAATTTAACCCGACGGTTTTTGTTTCGCATCTACCAGCTGTTCAATCGCCCGGATGAGTTCTGCTTTCGCTGCACCGCATTGGGCAGCCGCCTGATTTTCATCATCTTCATCATCGGCAATTTCATAGACCTGACTGCGTTTTTCTACCGCTTCTTCAAAAATATCAAGAAGGTATTTGATGTGTTTAATATCCATGATGTTCACCCTTCCAGAAAAGTATCTCTAGACATATCTCTCTAGGCGATACCGTTCCCCTGTTGTTGTATTGATTGTTCAGTTGAACCAGCCAAATAATTTATAAAACCGATTAAAAACATAAAAATGTTCGTTTTTACAAATTAAATAAGACTGATTATCATTTAGCTATATCCCGAGGCAAAGATTGAGGAACACCCCATGGCTCATATCCAAAAATTTGTGAATAACAACCAGCGTATGTTCAAGAAAACCTTTAGCTATTACATTATGCACATCACCATTGCCATGTTGGTCGGTTATTTCGTCACAGGAAGTATCTGGATGGCAGTGACCTTGAGCTTGCTTGAGCCGACCATTCAGGCAATCGCGTTCTTCTTCCATGAAAAAATCTGGGAAGCCAAACCGGTGAAAATGCAGAACAGGAACAACGCGGCCATCTAAATATTTCCGGGCTATAGAAATATCATGGGTTCCTGTTTTCCGCTTTCCAAGCATCACTTCATTGGCATGAGGTGATGTTTTATTTTTAGCTGTTAAGTTCACATCTGCATACATTTTTTCCGGTCTTTTTTAAGATGAAATGCCCCTTTGATATAAAAATATTTTATAATTATTTAATTTTCATATAACCAGATATCTCCTTATGAATCTTGCTGCCTTTGAAGCGTTCATTAAAGTCATGGAAACCGGTTCTATTTCTATGGCTGCCGATTTATTGTTTATTACCCAGCCTGCTGTGACCAAACGCATTCATAGCCTGGAAGAATATTTTGGCGTAAAACTGTTTGAGTCTGCCGGCCGCGGTGTTCAGGCGACTCATGCCGCACATTCTTTATTGCCTAAAGTGAAAAACTGGCTCAATGAACTGGGCGATATTCATCATACCCTCAGTCACGAACAGGAACAGGTGCAAGGCAAGCTGAAAATTGGTACCAGTCACCATATTGGTTTGCATCACCTGCCACAGCACTTGCGCAATTATGTGCAAAAATTTCCGGATGTGACCTTAGATGTGCATTTTGTTGACTCGGAACAGGCACATGAACAGGTACTGGCAGGTGATCTGGAGCTGGCATTTTTGACCCTTCCGCCGCAAGGTGATGAACGCCTGAGTTACGTGACCATCTGGAATGATCCGCTGGTTTTCGTAGCAGCACCTTTTCATCCACTGGCACAAAAAAAACATTTGAGCCTGGAAGATCTGGTTCAGTACCCGAGCTTACTGCCAGCATCGCAAACCTATACCACGCAAATCACCTTGGCCGAGTTTGAAAAGCAGAGGGTAAAACCGAAAATCACCATGAGCAATAACCCGCTTGAGTCTATCCGCATGCTGGTTTCTATTGGTCTGGGCTGGTCGGTATTACCAAAAACTTTGCTGAATCAGGAACTGCAACTGCTGGATATTAATGTGCAAATGCAACGTCAACTGGGCATGGTCTGGCATCCGGGTCGTACCCAGTCACGTGCCGTACAGGAACTGGTGGCCATGATGCAAAACACCCATCCCAGCTAAAATCTGCTTTAACGCTGCATCTGCCTGGATGCAGCATTTTGTTACCTAAATCCTCAGTACAGTGGCACAGCTTTCGAGTACTTTTAAATAAAACCAATAAAACATGATGTTTTAAAGGTATAAAAGAAATCGATGGAGTGTGGCCGTATGTTAAGGGATTCATTATCTGTACTATCTCAAAAAGACCAATCTTTGGCCTCTTCTCATGATTCCGGCATGTGGCAAAATGCGAAAGTTACGCTGCTGCCTACTCCCAATTTAAATTTTGCTGATGAAGCGACTGCGCGACATACTTTGCGTGAATATTTCCTGAATACTTTTGACAGTTATGAATTGCTGTTTGACTGCCTGAAAAATGATGAAGCCTATTACCTTCGACCCATTTCTTTACGCCATCCGCTGATTTTTTATTTTGGTCATACGGCGACCTTTTTTATTAATAAACTGCTTTTGAGCAAACTGATTCACGCACGTTTGAACCCAGAGCTGGAAAGCATTTTTGCTGTCGGGGTCGATGAAATGAGCTGGGACGACCTGAATGAGCAGCATTATGACTGGCCGAGTGTAGAAGAAGTCCGGGCTTATCGTGGCCAGGTACGGACACTGGTCCTGAATCTGATTGAGCATGCCCCCCTGACGTTACCTTTGAACTGGAACCATCCGTGGTGGTCGATCCTCATGGGCATTGAACATGAACGGATTCATCTTGAAACCTCCTCGGTCCTGATTCGCCAGCAGCAGCTGGACTATGTATACAACCATCCGCAGTGGCGTGCCGAGCTTATGACTGGAGTTGCGCCGGGAAATGCCCTGATTGCTGTTCCTACAGGACAGGTCAACCTGAACAAGACTTTCGACAGCAACTTTTATGGCTGGGACAATGAATATGGCCGGCATCAGGCGGATGTGGCTGCTTTTGAGGCTTCACAATATCTGGTTTCCAATCAGGAATTCTTGAGTTTTGTGGAAGATGGCGGTTATGCCTCTGACCGTTACTGGACAGCAGAAGGACAGGCCTGGCTGAAATTTTCTCAAGCCCAGCATCCCAGCTTTTGGCGAAAAACATCTTCAGGCTGGTCACTGCGTTTGATGCTGGAAGAAATTTCCATGCCTTGGGACTGGCCGGTAGAAGTGAATTATCTTGAAGCCAAAGCTTTCTGTCACTGGAAAGCCGAGAAAACCGGCCAAAGCATTCGCTTGCCCACAGAAGATGAGTGGTACCGGCTGTATGATGTGGCCGGGTTGCATCCTGATCTGCCCAGTCCTGAACAGGCCAATCTCGAACTGAAATATGGAACCAGTCCCTGCCCGGTCAATCATTTTCAGCAGGGTGATTTTTTTGATATTCAGGGCAATGTCTGGCAATGGACTGAAACTCCAATTTACCCTTTTGACGGTTTTCAGGTACATCCTATCTATGATGATTTCAGCACCCCAACCTTTGACGGGCAACATAATTTAATCAAAGGCGGTTCCTGGATTTCTGCCGGCAATGAGGCTTTACACAGCTCACGTTATGCTTTCCGCCGGCATTTTTTCCAGCATGCCGGATTCCGTTATGTCGCTGCTTCTCAAGAGCCTCAGCAGTTTCAGTCGCAGTATGAAACGGACCAGATGATCTCGCAATATCTGGAATTTCAGTACGGCGCAGACTATTTTAACGTGCCCAATTTTGCCCAAAGCCTGATCAATATTGCACACCCCTATTTTAAGAATATTACTACCGAGAAGGCATTGGATATCGGTTGTGCTACGGGTCGGGCCAGCTTTGAACTGACAGCTTATTTTGATCAGGTCACAGGCCTGGACTTTTCCGCACGCTTTATTCAGCAGGCGGTACAGCTGGCGCAAGGAGAAACGCTACGCTACACCCTGCCGATTGAAGGGGAACTGGTGGAATATAAAGCCTGCAACTTAAAAGAGTTAGGCTTAGATCAGCTTTCGCATAAAGTCGATTTTTTCCAGGCCGATGCCTGCAATTTAAAGCCTCATTTTAGCAATTATGATTTTATTCTGGCTGCAAATTTAATTGACCGCCTGCATCATCCCAAAGATTTCTTAGCCGAAATCCATCAGCGTTTAAAACTGGGCGGGATTTTAATGCTGGCCTCCCCCTATACCTGGCTAGAAGAACATACTGCACGTGCTAAATGGCTCGGGGGCTTTAAGAAAAATGCGGAAAACTTTAGTACGCTGCAAGGTATTACGGAACTGTTGCAAGCGCATTTCGAAATGCTGGATGAACCTCAGGATGTGGCATTTGTGATTCGTGAAACCGCGCGTAAATATCAACATACCCTATCCCAAGTCACCTTATGGAAACGGGTCAGGTAAATTCTTAGTAAAAAGACAAATCTGTTGATTAACTCCGGTCATTTAAGAGATTAGACTTCTTTCATAAATCATCTTTGAAATTCAAAGTCGGTATTAGATTCATGAGTGTGGCATGGATGCCACACATTTCCCATCACGACAAGGATGTCGTGTATGGGAAACAAAAGGTTTTTGTTTACTTTTGACCTTTCAAAAGTAAAAAGATTGCCTACGCGAAGGCAAAAAAACTAAATCAATCAAATGAGGCCGTGCTGATTTAAGAAAATCTAATATTAAACATTTTTTGATTGTAGCTTTATTTCGCTTTGCTCTTTATCGGATCACTGAATCTTCATGCAGCGATTCATTCAACTGGTCAACAATAATCGCCCATGAACCATCGGACTTGATTTTTTCTGCCAAAAACTGGCGCTGCGCTTCGGTCCAATATTCGGCTTCGGTAATCTGGGTCTGGGCATTGAGTTGATGCGTAGCAATAAACAGGGCAATCGCCTCTTCACTGGAATCTAATCCTAACTGCTCAAAAAGATTGGTCATTCTTGGACGTGTTTGGCTCATTTTGATCTCCTGTTCTTATTCAATTTCAAACAATAAATTTTGTTTTTTACCCTTGTGCTTTCATTCTAATATACGGCAAAGGCATACTCATGGTAAGGCTTATTTTATCGTCCCTTAGTCGATATATAACCCCGTCAACCCGGTTCAGCAGATCGGTAGCAACCCTCTTCCAACATGCAAGGATTTCGGTGCAATCCATTTTTTATTTTTCACGATTAAAGTGGAGAGAACCGCCCTATTCCGTAGGCTCTCCCCTCCGTCAAAACAAATTGCCTAAATTGACCAGTCCTGAATTTCCCAGTTTTGTGCTTTGGCCAAAGCCTCTAAACGCTCATCCGGATTGACCACAATGGCATGGTCGGCATATTCCAGCAAGAAACGGTCATTGAATGAATCTGAATACGCCCATGACTCATCAATATCGCGCCCTTGCAGCCATTGTTCCAGACGGATCAATTTACCTTTTTGATAACACGCAGTATTGATGACTTTACCGGTATATTTGCCATCCACCACTTCTGCATTGGTGGCAATAATTTCAGTAATACCAAACTCGTGAAAAATCGGTGCCGTAATAAAATCGGAGGTTGCGGTAATCCCGACCAGCTCGTGTCCTGCATCACGGTGTTTTTGAATGGCAGCAAAACCTTCTGGGCGCATTTGTGGACGAATAACCTTTTTCATGAATAATTCATGTAATTCAGTCAAATAATCATTATCATGCTGGGTTAAAAATTCAAAGACGAATTCGTTATAGGCAATCGGGTCAAGTTGCCCTGCTTTATAGTCCTCATAAAATTTGTCATTCATTTGACGGTGTCGGATTGGATCGACTAAACCCTCGTTTACTAAAAACTCACCCCATGAATAATCTGAATCGGTATTTAATAAGGTGTGGTCGAGGTCAAATAAAGCCAATTTCATGAAAATACTCGTAAAAACTGAAATTTAAGAAAAAAATTGTAAATCTATCTCCGCTAGTCGATAGAAATTCGTTAAGATCATAGCAATTTTTAACATTTAAGCTGTGCTTTTTTTCGAGATGGATATAGAAATAACAATCCCCGAACAAAAAGCCATACATTACAGAAAATTTAGGTAGCCAAATGATCGACTCAGAAGGTTTCCGACCGAATGTCGGGATCATTTTGGCAAACGACATTGGACAAGTTTTATGGGCAAAACGCATTGGACACAATGCTTGGCAATTTCCGCAAGGAGGGATCCAGTTTGGAGAATCCCCCGAACAGGCACTTTATCGTGAGCTGAGAGAAGAAGTTGGCTTATTGCCCGAACATGTTCAAATTGTAGCGCAAACAAAAGGTTGGCTGCGTTATCGTTTGCCGCAAAGATATATACGTCCGGATTCGGACCCGGTGTGTATTGGTCAAAAACAGAAGTGGTTTTTACTCCGGCTGACAGCGCCAGCAAAGCATATTCAGCTGGACCTGTCAGACCCACCCGAGTTTGACCAGTGGCAATGGGTAAGTTATTGGTACCCATTGGGTCAGGTCGTGAATTTTAAACGCGATGTATACCGGAGGGCGATGGTGGAACTGTGTCAGCAGTTACCCTCGCTCTAGCTCGAAAAAATTGCATGAAAATGCAGATTTTTTAGTAGCATGTTGTTATAAATAAAAACAGTTTTAAACTTATTTTGGAGCAGATTTTATGTCGAATATGCAACTGGACACCTTAAGACGCATTGTGCAAGAAATCAATGCGTCCACCAGTTTGCATGAGTCACTCGACATCATGGTCAATCAGGTTGCTGAAGCCATGCACGTGGATGTCTGCTCCATTTATCTGCTGGATGAACGAAACCAGCGTTATCTGCTTATGGCTTCTAAAGGGTTAAATCCTGAAGCTGTGGGACATGTCTCCTTACATACCAGCGAAGGTCTGGTGGGACTGGTGGGACAACGCGAAGAAATCGTCAATCTGGATAATGCACCAAAGCATGAACGCTTTATGTACCTGCCGGAAACCGGAGAAGAAATTTATAATTCCTTCCTCGGTGTTCCGGTGATGTACCGCCGCAAGGTGATGGGCGTATTGGTGGTGCAAAATAAGGAACCGCAAGATTTTAGCGAAGCAGCGGAATCATTCCTGGTCACCCTGTGTGCCCAGCTGTCCGGTGTGATTGCCCATGCTCATGCCGTGGGTAATATCGATGTGTTCCGCAAGCCAAGCAATTTGCCTGCTTATAAAACTTTTCAGGGCGTTTCCGGTTCAGGCGGGATTGCTTTAGGGCGTGCCGTAATTCTCTATCCGCCTGCCGATCTGGCTGCTGTGCCTGATCGCGAAGCAGATGACATCAGTGAAGAACTGGCTCTTCTGGATGCCGCATTAAATGCCGTGCGTCAGGAAATTCAGGCACTGGATGAAAAAATGCAGGATGCCTTAATGGCTGAGGAACGGGCTTTATTCAGCGTGTTTTTGCGCATGCTGGATGAAAACTCCCTGCCTGCTGAAATTAAGGCTGAAATCCGCGATGGGAACTGGGCACAGGGTGCTGTACGTATTGTCATTGATAATCACATTGCCCTGTTTGCACAAATGGAAGATGACTATTTACGCGAACGTGTGTCCGACCTGAAAGATCTAGGGCGTCGTATTCTGGCCTTTTTGCAGGAAGCCGATGCCAGCCATCGGGAACTGACCGATGAAAGCATTCTGATCGGGGAAGACATTTCAACCGCGGCACTGGTTGAATTACCGGTGGATAAAATTGCCGCAATTGTCACTACCGAAGGTGCCATGAATTCACATATGGTGATTGTGGCACGTGCCCTGGGCATTCCAACTGTGGTCGGTGTGACTGAACTGCCAATCAATACCCTGGATGATGTCGAGATGATTGTCGATGCCCATCAGGGACGTGTGTTTATCAATCCACCGCGCCGTTTGCGTACCCGCTATAAAGAAATCCAGAAAGAAGAAGAACAGCTGGCGAAAGACTTAAAGCAATACGAAACCAAAGATGCCATCACCCCAGATGGCGTTGCAGTCAAACTGTTTGTCAATACGGGTTTAATGATTGATGTCGTTCGCGGCGTACAGCGTGGTGCCAAAGGCGTCGGTTTATACCGCTCTGAAATTCCGTTTATGCTGCGTGACCGCTTCCCTGGCGAAGAAGAACAGCGTGCCATTTACCGCCAGCAACTCAGCCACTTTGCCAATAAACCTGTGGTGATGCGTACCCTCGACATTGGTGCAGATAAAGATTTACCGTATTTCTCGATTGAAGAAGAAAACTCGGCGCTGGGCTGGCGCGGTATCCGTTTTACCCTGGATCATCCAGAAATTTTTTCTGCCCAGATTCGTGCCATGCTCAAAGCCAGTATTGGATTGAATAACCTGCACATTTTACTGCCCATGATCACCAGTGTCAGTGAAGTGGAAGAAGCCCTCTATCTGCTGGACCGTGACTGGACCGCAGTGCAGGAGGAAGAACAGGTCAAAATTACCAAGCCCAAAATTGGCATTATGGTTGAAGTTCCGAGTGTGCTGTTACAGATTGAAGAGTTTTCCGAACTGGTAGATTTTTTCTCGGTCGGTTCAAATGACTTGACCCAGTATTTACTGGCGGTTGACCGCAATAACCCTCGGGTTGCCAATGTCTACTCGCACTTCCATCCGGCTATTTTACGCGCTTTAACCCGCTTGGTTCAGGAATGTCATAAATATGATAAACCGGTGAGCATTTGTGGAGAAATGGCTGGCGACCCATTGGCAGCGGTACTATTGATGGCGATGGGCTTTAATACCCTGTCGATGAGTTCAAGCAATATTTTGCGGGTGCGTAAAGCCATTTGCCATGTCCCTATGACCGATGCCCAGGAACAGCTGGAACGTGTATTAAAAATGAGTAACCCACTAATGGTGAAAAGCTGGATGGAATATTACTTCAAGACCCATGGTCTGGGGGATATGGTGAAATCTGCAACCCGTATTTTGGGTGCTTAAAATGGGGTTATAGCACAGCAAATACCGTGCAAGAAAAAGGGAGATAATCATTTGAGTATCTCCCTTTTTTGTGCTTGTCATAGCCACGTTTTGCATTTTTCTTGCGGTCTACAAACACCTGGCTTTTGTTGACCTCATGCATGTGTTTTGCCACAAAGTTGTGAATCACCACTTCTGGCAGTGCTTTTTTCTTTGCCATTTTACTCACCTGTTTTCATGTACCATCCGGATTGGACAGCAAGCTGATATTACGCTTTTTTGTACAGAATTCAAGCGGTTTTTGCAGCGAGATACATTTTATATAAAAATTAACTATTTCAAATACTTAATCTTATATTTTCAGTCTTTATCTACCCAGCTATTACAATTTCTGCATATTTAAAAAATGCATGGTCAAATAGGCCAAAAAAAGCAGCCAGATTAAAATAATCACCCCTGCCGCCCAACGGTTGACCGGCCATTCTGCCAATAGCGAGGCACGAATTCTGCAATCGTCTAGAATTTCTTGTGGTGTCAGCTTGATCACCAATAACAGTCCCAAGGGCACAATAATAATATCATCCAGATAGCCCAGCACCGGAATAAAATCGGGAATCAGGTCAATCGGCGATAGCACATATGCCGCAACAATCAGCGCCAGTATTTTGATCCAGACAGGTGTGCACTGGTCTTTAGCCACCAGCCAAACCACCAGAACATCTTTTTTGATGGTTTTGGCCCATTGTTTAATTTTTTGGTACATACAGGTAATGAAAATCAAAATTTCATAATGACATGTTAAATAGGTTTTCTTAAATGAATATAAATTTTGCAGTTTCAACCTTATGCTTGTGCAAGCCTTAGCAAAGTAGAATTCAGGGAAGCGAATAGAGATCTGGCTAATGTATAAATGAATCGTCAATTCAAAATGAAAATCCCCTCTCCTTTTAGGCATAGGTATCTACACATCTTTAGGCACCTAATGCAATGGTTGCAATTTCATTCAGTTCATCTATTGAATATTCTGAGAGCAGTTGAAGGGTATTCAGTAAAATCGAAAGTCCTGCCAAGATGGCAGGCGCACTTTCTATCTTGCCTCTTTTCTGCTGTCTGCCTGATAGACGAGTCAGAAATGCACGGACTTGCTTATTTTTTTCATCCGTACAGCGTTGTACTCTCCACGTCAGCACACATGCCATACAGCTAATCAGCAATCGCCTTAAAATCGCTTCAGGGGTAGTCTGAAGCCATGCTTCAATATCATGGCCTGCATGCTTGAGCAGCTTGAAATAGCACTCAATCGTCCAGCGCCAGTAATACCAGATCGTCAGCTCTACCGCATCAATCTCTGAAAGAACGTTGCTGATCAGTGACCATCTTGCGACGGTTTTATCCTGAGCATCTTTAACCACTGCAACAATTAATCTTGCTGCAATCGCTTCACCTGGCTGGGGAGCAACCCGTTGGCCTGAATCATCTTTTTTCTTTGGTTTTGCTGCACGGGTGAGCCGAACATCGGTTTCTCCAACATGAAGCATGTGTTGATTACCCTTATAAGAAATCGGCTGAACCTGCTGCGTTTCTACCCGTTCTGCGACTTCTGCAACTTTGCATATTTTACCGTGATGCTCAATCCGATTTCCTTCCTTTGCTCGAATGAGCCATTGAAAACCATGACCGCTTAACTCCCTCAGGTGAGCAATCGAGTCACCTTCACGGTCAATGATATGTACGCAGGTTTTCTCAAGAGGAAAGTGTTCAACTTTTTGAATTTGTTCAGCAAGGGAATCTAAATGCGGTTTACGCCCAGTATGGTGTTCATTGAATGTGGAATAGCAGCCGGAGGCATCTGATAGCGTCTGGGCCAGCGGAGCAATGGGCAGTCCCGAGGCTGCATCAACCAGTAGACTGGTTTGCAACTCATAGCCTGAATCATACTGATGGGTTCTTTGAAGCCTTTGGGTTTTATGATTGTGTTTTACATATTGCAGCTGAGACCAGTCATGAACGATCAATGCATAGCGATGCTGTGACGAGTTGATCTGCTCACATGCAAGCTGTTCAATCGGCTGGTTTAACTGGCTAAAAGAAATCTTGTCATTATTCAGGAATCGCCAGACTGCTTGTGTCGTTGCGAAACTCGACTTTTGGGCAGAAGCCAGGTCTTTGATTGCGGGAGCAAGTGAAGCGAGAGGATTCATATTGAGCTTTACAAGGCTGTTATAGCGTTTAACCAGACGCTGATCTAAGCCAGAGATGTTAAATTGAAGAGCATGCTCTTCAATTTAACGCAAAGCTCGGGATTTGTGTAGATACCTATGCCTTTTAGGAGAGGGTAAGGGAGAGGTATAAAAATTATTTTTCTTTAGCCAACGCCCTTTCCAGTACCCGTTCCACATCAACCTGCTGCGCAGCAAGCATACCTACCACTCGGCCATGAAATTCGCTATAGCGCGTTTGAATAAAAGCATCCGCCACATAGTCCGGTGCATAACGTTTCAATAAAACAGCTTGAGCCAAAATGACCAGACGGCTGACCAGACTACGCCCCATAAACTGCAAGTCATCAGCAGATTGCTGCAACAGTTTGAACAGGCTTTGTAATTCATTTTTCAAGGTTTCATCTTCTAATGCAGTTGATGCCAGATCTTTAAACAATAGCTCAATCGATTCAGGTTCACGACTGATTGCACGCAATACATCGAGGCACATGACATTGCCCGACCCTTCCCAAATGGTATTCACCGGGGCTTCTTTAAAAATACGCGCCATGATGCCGTTATCGACATAGCCATTGCCGCCAAACACCTCCATCATCTCGCCAGTCAATTCAACAGCACGCTTGCAGATCCAGAACTTGGAAGCCGGGGTCATGATTCTTTTCCATGTCAAAGACAGGGCATCGTCAGTTTCATAACAATGCGCCAGATGAAAACTTAAATGCATCGCGGCTTCGGTTTCCAGGGCTAAATCCGCGAGTACTGCTTGCATCAACGGCTGTTCGGCTAAATGTTTGCCAAAGGCTTTGCGTTGACGGGTATAGGCAATACATTGCACTAAAGCCTGACGCAGCATGGCGGTACTGCCCACAGAACAGGTCAGGCGGGTGTAATTGGCCATTTCAATAATGGTCGGAATACCACGCCCTGCCTCACCCATCATGATGCCCCAGGCCTCTTTAAATTCGACTTCGGAACTGGAATTACTGCGGTTGCCGACTTTTTCTTTTAGTCGCTGCACATGAATATTATTTTTTGTGCCATCTTCCAGCCAGCGCGGCACAAAGAAACAGGCCAAGCCATCCTGCTCGGTTTTCGCGACGACCAGATGAGCATCACACATCGGCGCGGAGAAAAACCATTTATGCCCGGTCAGTAAATAGGCCTTACCCCGGCCTGATTCAGCGACAGGAACAGCTAGGGTTTCATTGGCCCGCACATCGGAACCGCCCTGCTTTTCGGTCATGCCCATGCCCAGCCAGATCGATTTTTTCTGGGCAATCGGCAGGTCACGTTCATCATATTCGGTGGATAATAATTTTTCGCCAATTTTGGCCCACAGTTCAGGTTCACGCTGCATTAAGGGAATGCTGCCAAGCGTCATCGATGTTGGACACAGACTGCCGCATTCGACCTGTCCGCTTAAGTAAAAACGCGCTGCCCACTCCACCCATTTGGAGGAAGATGCAGCATGGTTAAATGGATGTGCATGGCTGTCAAATTTGCGGTTTAGCTCCATCCATTTGTGCCAGGCAGGATGAAACTGAATGTAATCTTTACGGCGACCGCGTGTATCGAAGGCATGCAGAATGGGCGTGTGCTTATTGGCTAAATCGGCATATTGATAATATTCGGCGGAGCCGACCACTTTGCCCATATCACACAAGGTTGCTTGATCATGGCTGCCATAACGCTTCAATATTTCATGTAAAACCGTATCGGATGAAAATAAATTGTAATCTTGCAGTTCATCAAACTGGTTGCTGATTTGATGGGTCATCCATGTCTGATTCGATGTATTCATCGTCTATATTTCCTGCTTGTTGTTCTGGGCTTTTCATTCCAGTATAGAGAAAAATTCGCCACAGCATGTTCGGCTTTATTGAGTCTAATTTTTTATGAAAAATCCACAGATACAGGTACGGCGTAAGCCACGCCAGTCACGGGCCAAGCTGACTCAGGAAGCCTTGCAGGACAGTTTTGTTCGGCTTTTGCATGAGCGTGCTGCACATGACATTACCATTCGGGAGATTACCGATTTGGCCGGTGTGGGTTTGGGTACGTTTTATGAATATTTTTCCAAAAAGGAAGATTTGATTGCGCTGACCATTCACAGACATGTGAAAAACAATGCCGAGGACTTAAAAACTTATGCACAAAGCCTGATCAAGTTATCCACAGATATGGCTCTGGATGATTATTTAAAACAGGTGATTCATTACCAGCTTGAGCAGATTCAGGCACAGCAGTTCTTATGGGCGCAGACTTTTTTGCTGGAACGGCAGATTTCCAATATTGAAAGTTATCGTAAAAGTTATGAGATGATGGTGCAGATGTGGCAAAGCATTCTTTCACCTTTTATGGAAGATACTGAACAACTGAAACGGATGAGTTTAAATGTACAACGGGTATGTTATGGCTTTGTGTCGCAGACGTTATTGATAGAGCCTGAGTTTGGAGCGTGGCGACAACTTGAAAATAGTATTTGGCAATCTATTTGATATAAATTACTTTAGATATGATTTTTATCATATTTTTATCAAAAAGATAGGTTTACTGATTAGGAAAAAAATTATTTAATACTGAAAATACTCATTAGAACATACTTGAGATGGCTAGACCTAAATTGATTAAAAATACTTACCGCTCTACTTATCGAGGGAAAATATCTATTGAGGATGCCCAAAAGCATCAACAATTTATTGATGATATGAAAAAAGATGCTTCATTTTACTATTTAGATCACATTGAGAGCTCAATGATTCCACATAGTATGCTTCATAAAATCATTCAAAAATTAAAAATGAAACAAAATGATAGTCTCTCTTTACCCGAAAAAAACTATCTAATTCGCCAAAACCTTAATGCTTTACATAATTTTATTGAAGGCAAAATATCTTTTAATCAATATAAGAAGGAGGCGAATAATCATGCACGAAAGGAGTATCTTAAAAACCAAGAAACAGACAAGATCCAGCAAGAACAATTTAAAAAAGAAGTGATTGAAAGACAAATACAGCAAGAAAAACTCACTCAAGAGAAGAAAGATAAAAAACGTATTGAAGCTGAAAAACGAAAAATCATCGAACTCGATGATTTAAAGAAAATACAGGAATTAAAAACTGACCTAGTAACGGAAAAGGCTTTACTTGTAAAAAATAAAACTCATCAAAATGATGTACACACTTTTGAAAATAAACTTTTAGCCTTATGCCAAGAGTACTTTTTAGATATGTCAAAGTCAGAACTAGCTATAACGAATCGTTCACAGGATATTTTAAAAAAATATAGAGAAAAACTGAACTTAAGCAAATTCGAAAAAGCTTATATTAATGAATATATTCTCAGATCGTTAAATAGTTTTCTGCCCGAATTTCAGAAAAAAATTATAAGTAAAGTTGAAGCAGAAAGACTAGCTGAAGAAAAGATTTTTCAAGAAACGTTAAAAAAAGAAGCTATTGAAAAACAAAAACGATTTGAATCAGATCCCATTTATATTGCAAAACAAAAATTAAAATCTTTACTTAAAAAATATGATATTGATGAATATTTGCTCAACAAATTACCAAAAGAACTTTCAGAAATTTTAAATAAACTAGATAACCAAATAAGGCTTTCTGAAGTCGAAGCAGTTTGGCTGAATACAGCAGACAAACAATTCTTTACTAGTAAAGTTCGCCATACATTCCATCGCTTAGAAGCAAATTATTATTTACAAGAATATAAAAAGAATACTAAGAACATTTGGAATGCTATCAATGCGAGTAGCCACTTAAGGAAATGTCAGGCAAGTTTTGAATCTGAAGAACTTTTAGAAAAAATTGAGTATAAGCAGCTTAAAGACAAAAATTTGTTATCGGCTTTCTTTACAACCTTTGGAGGAGTAAGACGTGACCTTCATAAATACAAAGTTGCTATTGAGCACGCTCTTAAGGCCCATCACATAACTCCCGAAAATTATCGCCCATGTACATTATTAGGCGCTATTTACATGGAAACACATCAATATACATTGGGGCATGAGTGGTATGAAAAAGCAAGTAAACGTGGAGCAACTGATCAATCCATTAATGCCGATCTAAAAAGTATTCTTTCTAAGATGGATAAAGTTAAACGTAATGAAATGATAGATCATTTGCTGAAATTAGATCCTCAGACATATTCATGGCTAAAGTCTCTTAAAAAATAGCCTTAGTTAGTAATCCTCAAACTGTACAAAACAATATTGAGAGGTCAGCTAGAACTGCAAAGAAAGTGTCCTAAATTTGGATTTCTTTACTCCATCAAAAAACCGCCGTAAGGCGGTTTTGTACATCTCAATGCAAATTATTTCTTCACATCAAAACGGTCTGCATTCATCACTTTGGTCCAGGCGGCAACAAAGTCTTTGACGAATTTTTCTTTGTTGTCATCTTGCGCATACACTTCTGCATAAGAACGCAGAATCGAGTTCGAACCGAACACCAGGTCCACACGTGTTGCAGTCCATTTCGCTGTACCCGTTGCACGGTCTACAATCTCATAACGGTTTTTGTCAACCGGTTTCCAGTTATATGCCATGTCAGTCAGGTTCACAAAGAAGTCATTGCTTAACACGCCTTCACGGTCTGTGAACACGCCTTCTTTCGCACCCGCATAATTGGTTCCCAGTACACGCATACCACCGACCAGTACCGTCATTTCAGGTGCAGTTAAACCCAGTAACTGAGCACGGTCTAACAGCAATTCTTCAGGTTGCGCAGTGTAGTCTTCTTTTAGCCAGTTACGGAAACCGTCGTGTTTCGGCAACAAGTCTTCAAATGAATAGACATCGGTTTGCTCTTGAGTGGCATCCCCTCGTCCCGGCGTGAATGGAACTTGAATGTCCACACCCGCAGCCTGCGCCGCTTTTTCCACCGCAGCCGTACCGCCCAGTACAATCAGGTCGGCAATGCTGACTTTCTTCTCAAGACCAGCCTGAATTTCTTCAAGTTTCGCCAATACTTTCGCCAGACGTTCAGGTTCATTGCCCACCCAGTCTTTTTGCGGAGCGAGACGGATACGTGCACCGTTCGCACCGCCACGGTAGTCCGAACCACGGAAAGTACGCGCGCTGTCCCATGCGGTGTTGATTAACTCGGCAGTGCTTAAACCGCTGTTTAACAGTTTCGCTTTAAGTTCTTCAACTTCTGCTTCAGACAACACGTAGTTCACCGATGGAATCGGGTCTTGCCAGATCAGCTCTTCATTCGGCACATCGGCACCTAAATAACGCGATTTTGGTCCCATGTCACGGTGCGTCAGCTTGAACCAGGCACGAGCAAACACTTCCGAGAAGTACGCAGGGTCTTTGTAGAAACGCTCTGCAATTTTACGGTATTCCGGATCGACTTTCAGCGCCATATCGGCATCGGTCATCATCGGGTTACGGCGCACATTTGGGTTGTGAGCATCAACAGGTTTGTCTTCCTCTTTGATGTTGATCGGTTCCCATTGTTTCGCACCTGCCGGGCTGATGGTTTTTTCCCACTCATAGGTGAACAATAAATAGAAGAATTCATTGTCCCATTTGGTTGGATGCGTGGTCCATGCCCCTTCCAGGCCACTGACCATGGTATTGGCGCCATTGCCCGTACCTTCAGGGTTATGCCAGCCTAGGCCCTGGAATTCGACATCCGCACCTTCAACATCTTTACCCAGCAATTCAGCCTTGCCGTTACCGTGCGCTTTACCAATGGTGTGACCACCTGCCGTCAATGCCACCGTTTCTTCGTCATTCATGCCCATGCGGTCGAAGGTCACGCGCATATCCTGTGCAGTACGCAGCGGATCCTGTACACCATCCACACCTTCAGGGTTGACGTAAATCAGGCCCATCTGCACCGCAGCAAGCGCATTGTCCAATGACTTACGGTCCTGGTCATTTTCATAACGGTTTTTGGTGGCATCCAGCCATTTCTCTTCAGCACCCCAATTGATATCTTTTTCAGGATGCCAGATATCTTCACGGCCACCGCCAAAACCAAAGGTTTTCAGGCCGGCTTCTTCATACGCCACTGTACCGGCCAGGATGATCAGATCGCCCCAGGAAATTTTATTGCCGTATTTACGTTTAATCGGCCACAGCAGACGGCGGCCTTTATCGGTGTTGACGTTATCTGGCCAGCTGTTGAGTGGCGCAAAACGCTGGTTACCGGTATTGGCACCACCGCGACCGTCCTGCTTACGGTAAGAACCGGCCAGGTGCCAGGCCGTGCGCACGAACATGCCAATATAGCTGCCGTAGTCCGATGGCCACCAGTCCTGACTGCTGTTAATCAGTTCGCGTAAATCCTGTTTCACTGCTTCCAGGTCCAGTGAATTGAATGCCTTGGCATAATCGAAATCGGGATCTAGCGGATTGGTTTTTTTGTCGTGTTGAGAAAGAATGTCGAGATTGAGCGCATTCGGCCACCAATCCCGGTTTGAGCGGGCAGCGCGGTGATCCGTACCGGATTGGTGAAAAGGACATTTTCCTGCAGCTTGTGTGTCATTATTCATATCTAAGCTCCAAATCTAATCACAAAACCATCATTGTGATGAACCGTTAAAAATTTCTAACTCATCTTCAAAATAGCTGTTTTTTATGACAATAGAAAGCAAGTTATATGAATGAAAACAATCGAAAAAGCCTATTCTAAAACGGGAATAAAAACAGGATTAATCAACCTTCACAACCAGAAGTGGAATTTTTAGAACTGCATTATCAATTCGCGATAAAGATCATCAGGATTTGAGATTTTGGACCATATTTCTGATTAAAAATAATATGCTATATTGAGGCCATAACAAGCAAGAATCCTCCAGCATGTTGATCAAGCAGGATCGCTACTGCTGAGAACAGACCGCATATTCTGGAACCTGCCATTCGTGAATCATAAGCCCGTCTTGGAAAAGCCTCTTCGACTGATTCAAATCACCCTTGCTGTTCTTTGGATTTATCAGGGTTTGATACCCAAAATACTGTTTCAATCTCATGCAGAAATCGCCATTTGGCAGAACCTGGGCTTAGAACTCCCTCTGGCAAAAATGGCGGTTAGCCTGTCGGGCGTGATTGAAATGGCATTTGGATGTAGTTTTCTGCTTTGGCAAAGAGCCGTCATTTTGCATCAGCTGAATATTCTGGGTTTAGCCGGATTATTAGGGCTGATTGCCCTCACCGATCCTATGCAACTCAGCACGGCGTTTAACCCGGTCGTGATGAATATCGCCATGCTCGTTCTTTCAATGCTTGCCATTCAACTTTTAAATGTGAGCAAACAGCAAGCTTAAAAAAATCAAACCACCAGACGCCGTCCTTCCCGTACACAGATAAACGGTGTCATCAGTTTGGAAGTATTTTTCATGGCAATCTTTAAATCAATTTCCGGTTGTTCCCGACGTTCATCGGTCAGTTGAAAGGTTCGGTAATGAATGGCCAGCGAACATTTGGAATGCAAATCCTGATGCGCCTGGAAAGCCTCCTGCGGGTTCATGTGTGTATAGCCCATCAACTCGCGCGGTTCATACGCCCCTATCGGCAACAGCGCGACACGCGGTGCCCCCAAACGGTTTTGAATCTCTTTAAAATGCGGTGAGTAGCCGGTATCTCCGGCAAAGAAACAGTGATCTTTGCCATGCAGCACTGAAAAACCGCCCCAGAGTGCCCGGTTTTGATCACGTAAGCCGCGACCTGAAAAATGCTGTGCCGGCGTATAAATAATTTTTAACTCATGCAATAAAGACGATTGCCACCAGTCCATTTCCAGCACATAAAAACTTTTCGGCAAATACCACGCGTTGCCCAGCCCGGTATAAATCGGCATGGCAAATTTCTCATGCAGCCACTGCAAGCTGGCCAGGTCCATATGGTCATAATGGTTATGGCTGAGCAATACCGCATGAATGGTCGGCAATTCTTCCAGAGCAATGCCTGCCGGAATCACCCGCTTGGCACCTTTGCCCGGTGCAGGGCCGGCATATTCGCACCAGACCGGATCGGTTAATAAATTATAAGGCCCGATCTGCAACAGTACCGTTGCATGGCCCACAAACCACACTTGCCAGTCATCCATACTGGCGTTGGGACGGTTCTGGGGAATGGCGCGTTTGCTGGCATGGAATTCGGCATGTTCTTTGTTGATATCGACATTCCAGGTCGATGACTTGCGGGTGAGCAGCCATTTGATCAGCTCGGCCCGTCCACGTCCTGCTGGACTGGGCAAGGCATTGAAGAATCGATCACCGTTATGATGATTCGAATACATAAACTTGAATGAAGGCTGACGCCAGGTATGTGACCAGCATGATTTGGTCGGGAGTTGAAAGTGTAATTGCTCAGGCTTCTGCTTCATGTCCATTCAATTTCTTAGTGTGACCTCAACCTTCAGAATCCGATATTCTGAATGCTGCGCCATATATATCACGTTTTATTCCAAACGTCCTTGCATACGTTCCAACCACACCTGTTTAGTTTGCGGTTTGATAAACAATGCCACAATTTCCGGATGAATCTGTTTGATTTTCGCTTCAATTCTGTTGACGCAGGCTTCGATGTCATCCGAACTCAAATTGTCTTCAAATTCCAGACTTAAGGAAGCAAGCACCTGATGCGCGCCCATCTGTTCGGTCAGCACACCATTGGCCGACTGAACCGCCTCATCTCCCTGCGCAATCAACAAGATGTCATTACGCAATTTTGGATCGGCCGTTTCACCCATCAATAATCCCTTGGTTTCACGGGCCAATAAAATGGCAGAAATTGCCAATACTATCCCAATCAGGATCGAAGCCACGCCATCCAGTTCTGGAATATTCAAGGCATGGGCCAGATAGATCCCGATCAGGGCAATCAGCAGACCACATAACGCGGCAGTATCTTCAAACAGTACGGTAAAGGTGGTGGGGTCTTTGCTGTGTCGAAAAGCCTCGAAATAACCTTGCTTGCCTTTCACCTTACGGAATGCTTTTAAGGCCACCAGCCAGGAGGTGCCTTCACATAAAATGGCGATGCTTAGCACAATATAGTTGATAGTGGGATTCAGCATTGCTTCAGGATGCAGCACATGTTGTATGCCCTGATAAATCGACACAATCGCACCCAGTGCAAAAACCATCAATGCCACAATAAAAGCCCAAAAATACAGCTCACGACCATAACCAAAAGGATGCTTATAGTTGGCGGGCTGCTGGGATTTTTTCATGCCATAGAGCAGCAAAATTTCGTTCAGTGTGTCTACCACCGAGTGAATAGCTTCACTGAACATGGCCGAACTGTTGGTGATATAGGCGGCCACAAACTTGACCAGTGCAATTGCCAGATTACCTGCCAGTGCTGCATAGACCACAATCTTATTCGAATCAGACATTCAAATTTGTCCCGGGTGTTTTTTTGTCAAGCGTTGTTATTATCAAATAGATCTATTTGATTTTTATAGCTCTTTGCATAGTACTCAATGTTTTTGTTGTCGTGGTTTATTCTTTT
The DNA here is from genome assembly GCF_004331195.1 of Acinetobacter sp. ANC 4216. NCBI lineage: Bacteria > Pseudomonadati > Pseudomonadota > Gammaproteobacteria > Moraxellales > Moraxellaceae > Acinetobacter > Acinetobacter sp. ANC 4216. The sequence goes on from NZ_SJOC01000002.1 coordinate 58,547, forward strand.
GTTGTTTTTAGCGTAACTGTTGATTATTTCGCCAGTAAGTATATTGATGTTTCATGTGAAACGCTGTGATGAAATATGATGCATTTTCACAATTCACGCAGATTGCAAGCTCATAAAAAGGAAGCCTAAACTTCCTTTTTTATCCTGTTGTATTAACGCAGCTTAGAAAAATACTGCTGGCGCCATTCTTTCCAGAAGTACAGCACAATCCCGAACATCACCATCACAATCCCGAAAAAGGCATTCGGACTGATATGTTCATTATTCAAGGTGGCACCCAAAACCAGGGCAATCACCGGCGTCATGACATTACTCAAGGACACGGTCGAGGCATTCAAACGCTTGATCAGCCAGAAATAACACAGCATGGCCACAATGGAAGACATGATCATGGTAAAGATAAAACCAATCATCGCCCGTCCGCCAGGCATAGCCGTTGGAAAATGCTGCCAGATAAACGGAATGATCAGCAGCGAACCCACCGCAGAAACAATAAGTGAACCGGTCGCCTGGGACATCGGTTTGAGTGGAGCATTAATCTGTTTGACCCAGAAAATCGAGCTGATATAGGACACCATGCTAATCAGCATCAACACCACACCAAGCGGATTGATTTTACTGTCGGCAGAATCGGCAAAGACAAAGCTCAGGCCGGAAACCGCAATCGCCATACCCAGCCATTGCAGCCAGATCAGCCTTTGGGTTTTTAAAATCACATGGCCGATCAGGCCTGCAATTAAAGGGGAAAAACCGAAGATCAGTGCCATTAGCCCTGAAGTCAGATAATTGGCGGCCAGATAGATAAACAGCTGCGCACCAATTAAATTAAGGCTGCCTGCCACATAACTTTTCAAAGAAGTCGAATCAAAAGGCAGCGGGTCACGCATCAGCTTTAACAGGAACAGGGCAATGACCGACGCGCCAAAATAGCGGATGATCAGCACCCACATTGGATGGACTTCCTGCACGCTCCAGACAATTGCCAGTGGCGTAGTGGCCCAGATAAATACCAATAAAGCGTAAATACTTGCCATGACCGGCAGTGATGATTTCATATCATTCTCAAAAAGAATTTGAATAGAATTGATAATAAAGGCGTTCGAAATATACAGTGCCAATAGAATATCGTGACTAGCGGCAAGGATGCCGCTCGCTGAACTGGGGTATAGGGATATACCCTCAGTTCAGCAAAGGATTTTTGTCACCTTGCGCCATGTATGGCTCATCCTTCAAAAGTGAAATACTACCTACGCAAAGTTTTAACAGACTATGAACGTCAATTGCGGTTGTGCTGTTTTTTAAACCACGCATAAAAAACAGACCTATGCAAGCATAGGTCTGTCCAGAAATATCTCAATAAAACTTAAGCAACTTTGCGTAAATCAAGGCTTAAATCAAGATGTTTTTCTGCCTCAAAAGCGGTATTTTTGCTGATCATTTTTTTCAAATGACGCATTTCTTTCGCGGCATTGACCGTAATACCGGCAACGATTTGACCATCGGTCACACCGTACATGACGAATGAATTTTCTGCGCCTTTGGCTGCATCCATTTCACCGCGAATATGCCATTCAGCTGCAGCCATATCGCCCACAAACTGGAAGTTGATATTGAGCTGATCGGTCCAGAACCAGGCCGGATTTGCTTTCGGATGCTCTACACCCATCACGTGACGTGCGAAAATGCCTGCCTGAAGGTTGGCATTTTCCCAGGTTTCAACACGACGGTGTTGGCCATCTTCACGAAGCTGGGTCGCAACGTCACCTGCTGCATAAATATCAGCATTTGAAGTCTGGCAGTTTTCATTGACCTGAATCGCAACATCCACGTCCAGACCGGCATCTACTGCAAGCTGTGCATTTGGCACAATTCCAATCCCGTAAACCACCGCGTCGGCACGAAGTTCTTCGCCACCTTCAAGAGTCACAACCACTTCTTCACCGTCTAACTTGCAGTCTGCAATCTTGGTTTCAAGACGTACATCCACACCATTTTGACGATGCTGCTCAAGCAGGAATTCGCTCAGGATACGTGGTGAACAACGGCCCATGACCATAGGACCCATTTCAATCACAGTCACCTGGCAGTCTTTGTAACGTGCCGATGATGCCAGCTCAAGACCGATCACACCACCACCGATCAGAATCAAACGACGGCCCGGTTGCAGCACAGGAACCAGCGCTTGAGAATCTTCAAGGTTACGCAGGGTATAAACGTGTTTGCCCAAAGCATCGAAGTTCGGTAAACGGCGCGCTGCACCACCGGTTGCAAGAAGCAACTTGTCATAAGCAACAAGGTCACCATTTTGAAGCTCAACCGTTTTCGCCTCGGCATTGATTTTCACCACGCCATTGCCACGAATGGTTTCCACACCCAAATCTGCCAGTTTTTGTTCTGACAGAATTTCGATTTTGGTTTCCTCTGGCTTTAAGATCACGTCTTTAGACAAAGGCGGACGCTCATAAGGCAGATGTGTTTCATCACCCACCAAAATGATTTTGCCTTCGTATTTGTTGGCACGGAGTTCTAAAATGGCGCTAGCACCAGCTTGACCAGCACCGACGATAACGATGGTTTCGATAGCATTTTGGCTCATGGGTTTAATCCTTATTTCAATTCTGCAGATACGATGCCGAAGCCCGCAATCCACTCACTAATATCTTCGTAGCAATGAGTTGTCATTTCATACTCACCGACTTCATGTAATGCAGCAAAAGCAGCCATCCAGGAACGGACTTCCTGACCACCACGGCCACCCTCGACACGAATTTCAGCTTCCGTCATCGCTTCAATGGCCGCAAAGTCTGCTTTCTTGAAAGTTTCAAGCAATGCACGATCCCACTCAGGGTTCAACGGCACTGCAACAGATTTATCACCGGCAGCCAGTTTTTGACCCACTGCGATAATTTTTGCCTGGCGGTTATTACGTGATTCTTCAGACGGGTTACGGCCACAAATCAAGAATTCTTCCACTTCTGGAGGCACTGAGCCCATTTGCGGCGTTGGTGGATCATGGGAAAGACCGCCTGTACCCAGTACCAGTACACGTTCATTTTCCAGGTTCAATGACTTGATGAACTGACCTACCGCACGGCCCAAAGCCACTGTACGTTTAGTCGTTGGCATTGGTGTAGCCGCACCATTGATGAAAACCGGAATGGTTGGATAACGGTCGAGCTGACCGCCACACAGGAAATGCAATGGCTGAGTCACGCCATGATCGGCTTGCATACGATATGAGTACGCAACATCCACACCTTCATCCAACACACGACGCACTAGATTAAGGGCTGTTTCTTCAGGCACATTAATGTGGTCATTGTCTTTACCGTAATCCCAGTCCCCTGCTGCTTTGGCACGAATACCCACGCAGAAGCTTGGCATCAGGTCATAGAAGAAGCCATTAAAATGGTCTGGACCAAAAGTAATGATTAACGTTGGATTATAGTCTTCAACTTCTTTGGCAAGTTTGGCAAAAGCTTCACGAACGGCTTGTTCTTTATGCTTTTCTTGCGGTGAAGCGAATTCCATTAATGGGCTGTGCGACGCACAAATAAGTTTAACGGCCATGAGAGACTCCAGAACGGAAGGTAGCCCAGAACAGGCTACCGAGTAAGTCCATTACATTTCAGACTGAATTTTATTCGTCAAAGAAACCTGCACGTGGTTGACGTAAACCACGAATACCCAGACCACATTCAGCGTTAATTAACACACCGGTCAAAGGACGGTTGTTTTGACGAGATGCCAAGAGCACGTATGAACCCGTCATGTCTTCCGGTTCAGGCAAGAAGTTCAGTGGCATACCACGTGCAATTTTCTCAGGATCGCGGGCATCCAGCAGGCCAAGATTTTCCTGACCCAATGATGCCGCACCTTTGATATTCACATTCATACCTGACGGTGCAACAGCGTTCACTCGTACTTTAGGCGCAAGTTCGTAAGCCAGTTCTTTCATAATGCCGACCCCTGCATGCTTAGATGCTGTATACACGGGGCCTCCGCCTGCCGAGTACAGTGCAGAGTTAGACAAAGTAAATATGATAGAACCTTCAGAAGCTATCAATGCATCCAGCGCAGCTTTAGCACCCAAGATGAGTGACTTGGTATTAATGCCCATGATTTCATCAAAGGCTTTTTCCAGTTGCTCACCCGATGTATTGACGATATCTGCATAATGATCCCAGATACCGGCATTGCCAACGAAACAGTCAAGCTTGCCGAAGCGCTCAACTGTTGCGTTTACAGCACGGACGTTGTCTTCATAGCTGGCCACATCACCTGCGATCGCAAGCACGCGGTCACCGAAATGTTCTTTCAAAGCATCAACTTTTGACTGTGAACGTTGAAGAACCGCAACTTGTGCACCTTCTTCCAGGAAACGTTCAACCAGTGCCCAGCCTAAGCCTGAACCACCACCAGTGATGAGTGCAACTTCGCCTTGTAGCCAACCCATGATTACTCTCCTGCCATTTCTACAAATAACTGACCATCTTCAACAATCACCGGGAAAGTCTGGATTGGATCAGTTGCTGGTAAACATAATGCTTGACCAGTTTTCAAACAGAAACGCGCTGAATGAAGCGGGCACTCTACAGTACCGTCATCTTCAAGATAACCTTCTGACATAGAAGCGTTACCATGTGAACAACGGTCGTTCATTGCGAAGAACTCACCGCCATTGTTGAAGACTGCAAGCGCTTCGATACCGTTTACGCCGCAATCTACTTTCAACGCTTCGCCTTCGTCTAATTCGTCAACTTGGCAAACAAAAATCTTATTCATTAGAAGAACACACTCAGGTTATGTGAGTTATAAGTCACCTGATCAAGGGTAATCTTACGGTTGAAGATCTGGAAACCTTGAGCAGTATCGACTTTGCGGATCTTGTCGTGACGCTTGCCACAGTAGATGGTGACATCTTTCTCTTTCTGTGTACGGTACAACAAGTACGTTACGTAAACGTCGTATTCACCTTCAACTTCCGTTGCCTCAACGATGATGTTAGACACCATGTGAGTGGTACGTGAAGGAGGTTCTTCAGCCCATGCCATACCTGTCTCAAGACGGGCAACACGGCGTTCCAGCAGGTCTTTGGTATCGTTAAATACCCAAGTTGTTGGTGGCTCGATCGAACGACGACGGTCACGAGTTTGAGCGTTCGGTGTGGTACGCAAGGTATAAGAAATATCTTCTGCCAATACGTCTAACCAATCGCGGAATTTCCAGTCGTCAAGCAGCTTTGCTTCACGATAGAGGAACTGACTAATTTGATGTTGAAGTTCTAAACTGATCTGACTCATTTCATAAGCTCCTTCTCGTATTCGTCAGCTGCTTTTTCCACGTCTTCCCATTTTTCATGGATCAATAAATCTGCCCAACGGCGGTACATGCCACGTGCTGCAGTTTCAGAGAAAATGTAGTTGGTAATACCCGGGATACCATCTTCACGAACTTTCTCGTTGCCCTTACCCATTTCCATGATCAAGGCATTCTTACGTGCTTTATAACCACGTAATACTTTTTGGATTTCGATCCAGTTCTCAGAGTCATCTTGCTCCAGGAAACCGGCAGGACCGAAGGCACGCGTTGCAGAACGTTCAAATGCTTCTTTCACTTCCTGAGACGCTTCAGCATCGGCAATACAGAATGCCCAAACTTCAGTTTTGTTTGGACCACGTGGGTGCCATACGCGAAGTGTTGCAGTACCGTTCAACCAAGACAATGTTGGGAACATGGTGTTGTGACCCGCAAGACGTAAAGCACGAACTTCGCCTAAACGCTCTTTCACTTCTTCGTAAGTTTCGCGGAAGTAGTTGGCAACTTCACCGTCAACCCATACGTTTGCATCTGGTTTTTCTGTGAAGAAGAAGCCTGAACCGTGACCACGTGAACCGTACTGGATCGCGTCTTTCGCAGTTTCCCATACAGGACGGGCTGTTTGCGCAGCACCTAATTTTTTAGATGATTCGTCATCAGGTTTTGCACCCAATACTTGAATCGCAGAGGCGTGAGAGAACAATGCGTGATATTGGTCAGATGCGAACTGTTCAGCTGCAAATTTCCAGTTACATTCGATTTCCCACTTGTGTACACCACCGATGATTTCAGTACCACCCGGACGACGATCTAATACGCCATCGAGATACCAGGCGATGTCACCCATGTATTCTTCCAGATCTGGGGTGGTTTCATCCCAGCATCCGAAGACTAAGCCTTTGTAAGACTTCACACGGTTTACTTCAACCAGACCCCACTGCTCTTTGCATGCGCCATGCGGGAAAGCACGCTCTTCAAGCGGGATGTCTTTTAAAGAACCATCAATACCGTAAGACCAGCCGTGGTATGGGCAAGTGAACGCACGGGTATTACCACAGTCTGCGAAGCTCACGCGCATAGAACGGTGACGGCACTGGTTTAAGAATGCTTTGATTGAGCCGTCTTTTTGACGTGCCACAATAATTGGATCTTCACCCATGTAGGTATTGAAGAAGTCACCAGCCTTAGGAATTTGGCTTTCATGGCAAAGGAATAACCAGGTACGACCGAACACACGTTCAAGTTCTAATTCATATAGATCTGGGTCTGTATAGATTGACGGTGAGATACGTCCATTTTGTGCATCGACTAAAGCGTCGATTTCGCGCACATCAATTTTTCCACTCATGAAAAGCTCTCCTGTGACCAGTAACGGCACAAAGTAAATAGACTCAACTTTTCAGCGATAATGGATTTTTAGCCAGTTTTGGGGAAATATTTTTTTTGTTTTAATTAAGATATTTTATGAATTATTTAAAATTTAGCTTTATATATTTAAACACTAATAAAAAATGCAAGATCATTTATTTTCTAAATGGCAGAATAATCTTCACCTAATAGTTGTTTATAGATTATACTGCTACAAAAATATAGTAAGACATTTTTTGGATTACTCTTTTGGACGAGTTATATGGAATTACGACACCTACGCTATTTTATCACCGTTGCAGAAGAACTTAACTTCAGTAAGGCTGCACTAAAGCTTTATACTGCTCAGCCTTCTTTAAGCCAGCAAATTAAAGATCTGGAAGAAGATGTTGGGGTAAAACTGCTTTATCGCACCAAACGCAAGGTTGAACTGACTGAAGAAGGTGCCGTATTTCTCGAGCAAGCCCGCTTAACCCTGGCACAGGCAGATAAAGCCATTGCCATGGCACGCCAGGTTTCCCAAGCCAAACAGCAAATGCTGCGTATTGGCTTTGTTCCGGTGGCGGAAATGAAAATTTTCCCTTATGTGCTGCCGAACTTGCGCGTGCAAAACCCTGATTTAAAAATTGATTTGCTCAGCTTAAACAATAATGAACAAATGAAGTTGCTGAAAAAAGGTGAACTGGATATCACCTTTACCCGACACAACTTTAACAGTGATGAAATTGAAAGTTTATTCGTGCTACGCGAGCCGCTGATCTTTATTTTACCGAAAGACCACCCTTTGGCTAAGTATGAACGCATTCCCGTTAAAGAATTGAATGGTATAGATTTTATTATTCCTGCTGCCGAGCAGTCCTTAACCTTGCATAATGCCATTATGGATTTTGCCCATGCCAATGGGATTGAATTCAATATTGTGCAAAAAGCCGATAACATCCTGTTTAACATCAACTCTGTAGGGATAGGTTTGGGCTGCACCATTCTGCCGGGCTATGTTGCGCCACTGACCATGGAAAATACCGTGATTCGCCCCTTGGATGTGGAACTGCCTTACCTCGACCTGTATGTGAGTTACCATAAAAACAGCAGCTCTGTTGCAGTGAAGAAATTTATTGAATTACTGACCCATGTGTTTTATCTAAACATTAACCGTAATTAAAAAAACTTTTACACTTTTGCACTGAATTAAAGCCACCATTATTTATTAGCAAAATAATGGTGGCTATTTTTATTACAATTTGTGTATTTTTGGACCGGACTAGACTTAAGTCTTACGCTTTTTTCTTATCGGCAATGCTGAATTGATAGGGAATAACGTACAACTTGTTTCCTTCATTCCTCATAAATGACATTTCATCATCGCAAATTACAACTTAAGTCTAATAAATTCTCCACAACTTTTTTAAAATGTTAAAAAACAACAATAACAATAAAGGGTTGATCATTATGCATCCTCTACGCCGTATAAAAACCGGGATTCAGCACCATCTTTATTTCTTTCTGACCTTTCCCTTTATTGCTGTGCTGTATGCTGCTTTTCAGGTGATGACTTCATGGAGCTGGTCCACCTGCCTGTTAATGAGCTGGAATATTGTCATTTATGCTTATTTATTTTTCACCCTGAAAAAACTCTGGCACATTGACCATGCGCATATCCTGCAACGTGCCAAGGAACAGGATGCCAGTAAATGGCTGATTCTTTTTCTGGTGCTGCTGACCTTAATCATCTGCTTCATCGCGCTGATTATTGAAGTGAATAATTTGCCGAGCAACACGCTCATTCAAACCGCTCATATCGTTTTATCCATGGTGACCATTACCTCCGCCTGGTTCCTGATGCATACCATTTTTGCGATTCATTATGCGCATGACTTTTATCTGGCACTCGACAGGAATAATGAAGGCGGGCTAGATTTTCCCAAAACCCCTAAGCCCACTTATCCCGACTTTTTATATTTTAGTTACATCGTCGGGACTTCCGCACAAACGGCGGATGTTTCCATTACCCACTCCGCAATGCGGGTTCTAAACACCCTGCACCTGCTACTGGCCTATGGATTTAATACCACCATTCTGGCCATCACCATCAATGTCGCAGCGAACTTTATCAGTCCTTGAGCAGCAACAAAAAAGGATGACCGAAGTCACCCTTTTGATTTGCTAGACAGCGAAATTAAACGCCACGAGCGGTTAAATAGTTTTTAATGACAGTATTGAACTCATCCGCTTTTTCCACTTGAGACCAGTGGCCACATTGGCTGAAAATGTGTGCATCAGCATTCGGTACGATATTCAGGATATCCCAGGTACGAGATACAGGAATCACCACATCTTGAGTACCATGAATCAACAATACAGGCACAGTGATGTCTTTCATTTTTTCGAAGTCTAACGGGAATTCGAAACGGTCACGGTCACGTGCGCCCACGACGTCCATCAAACGGTTCGATGCATAGTCATTTGCAGCAGAAGCAAAACGTACTTTTACCAGCTCGTCTGTGATCAGGTCTTTGTTTACCACGAACATCGACAATGTTTTCTTGATGCCTTCTTCAGTCAATACCGGGTTGGCATGTGCTTTCAGCGCAGCAGTCTGTTTTGCACCGCCTGTACCCATAGATACGATACCAAGTACACGTTCAGGGTAGTCTAAAGCCAACTGGAATGCCAACCAGCCACCGAGCGAGTTACCGACCAACCAGGTTTTTTCAATGCCCAGTGCATCTAAAGTACGCACCGCATGGTCTACCCAGGCACGGATACCGTAAGCTGTACCTGGCGCTACTACAGTTTGACCATAACCAATAGTGTCGATAGCGATACAACGCGCCTGTTCACCAATTGATGGCAGGTTTAGCCACCAGTTTGCCGCAGCAGATACACCGGTACCTGAACCGTGCAAGAACAGGATAGGCGTACCTTCACCCACTTCGTGATAGTGAGTCAACTCACCTTCTGCAGTTTCAATCCATTTGTCTTCTAAGCCAAAGAATGGATCTGTTGTATATTCAGGGATTTGAACAGTGCTCATACATACTCCTCGTACAGTCTTTAGCTTGCGTTTCCATCTTGATTCAGAATTTAACGTCAAGTTGACTCGGTGAAATTTACTTTTTTACCGCCTTATATTACCTGTTCAAAGCGGTCAAACTGATACAAATTTACGATCAAATACTATAAAAAAACGATAATTTAACTATTTGTTTTTAAAAACTTTATTAAAGAACAAACCCTTATTTTTATTAAGGCATTTAATAAAAAATAGCTTTCTACACAGCATAAAAAAAGCGACTGATTTAAAGCCGCTTTTTTATGACACCACTTAATTAGAACTTATAAGTATAAGTTGTTGCTACACGGTGTTCTTGAAGGTCGTTACCGAAGTTATAGTTGGTATCGATAAACATGTAGTTGAAGCCTAAGCCTTTTAACTTACCTTCAGGTACAACATAGTTTACGATCACGTTATTTTCGTTTTCTTTGCCTTCCTTCTTACCTGCACCTAGATCAATATTGTCACCACGGAAGTGACGTACTGTCGCAGTTAGACCAGGGACACCTGCTTCAGCAAAATTATAGGTATAACCTAAACTCCATGAACGCTCATCTTTACGAATGAAACTTGCAACAGACCAGTTATCTAGGAATGGTTGTGCTACCCAACCGCCCAATGTAGGGAACAGTGCGACATCACCAAAGTCGCCAAACATTTGTTGATAACCCAACTGAACAGTGTGCATACCGTGATTTACTTTAGCACCTGCAGAAACGGCTTGGCTGTCAATCTTGCCATATAGTTTATCGCCAGATTCACTATTGTCAAAATAGCGAACGTGGGTATCTAGTTTGGTTTTTTCAGCCAAAGTCGTTTTGTAGTTCGCAGCAACATAATGCTGTTGATAGATGTTGGTGACATCTGCATACCAGTAGCTACCACCCAATTTTGGTGTAAATTGATGATCTACGCCAACAATGTACATGCCATCATCAGTAGACTTATTCGCCGCTTTTGCTTTAGCAAAATCATTTTGTGGGAACAAGGTCAAATCTTGATATTGATTGTCATAACGTGCATTGATGCCATCAATATAAGCCAAGGTCAGCTTCGTATCTTTAAGCTCTTTAGATTCCAACCAAGCACCGCTATAAGTGGTTAATAATTGGCGCGATGGATCAAAGAACACCACAGGTGACATTGGCTGTAAGTCACCTACTTTTAATTCAGTTTCAGAAACTTTAACTTTCAAAGTTGCACCTAACTTAGCATTATCACGTTCAGTTTTCTTCTCATTTTCATTGTATGGCATATGAATGTCATTCACATTACCACGTGATTTTAGACCAATCGCATATTGTGCTAATAAATCAGCACCCACTTGAATGCCTGCACCAATATCGTGATAACCCGATTTAGCATCTAAAGTGACTGCTTGAGTCCAGTTGCCATAACCTGGGTTATAAACTCCAGCTGTATCTTGGTTATATTCACGGTCTAAATAAAAGTTTTTAAATTTTAATTGGACATTACTGTCGTCAACAAAATCTGCATTCGATGCAGTTGTTCCTAAAGTTGCTGTCGCAGCAAGCATTGCTATCCATAAGTTTTGACGACGCATGGCTGAATTCCTTAGTAATCAAATTAAGCTATGGCGCCATCATGCTCAACAATCACAAGAAACGAAATCCGACCAGAGTATTAAGATTTATTGCCTTTATGGCTATTTCCGCTGGTTTTTATTTTAAAGATTAAGCCCACGTTAAGAACTTTAAACAATAAGTCATTTTATCTTCCTTTCATTTCATTATTGTTAAACCTTTGTTTCAGGGTTTATTTTCAAATAATTCAGGCTTTTTGACCGCAAAAAAAAACTGATTAATCGCTTTTAAGTTTAACCCAGTCGAAAAATCACTTAAGCAATTGATTATATTAATATATTACAACTATTTCATGATATTTTTTATCTATAAAGCCAAGTGTCAAATCAAGGTCCAGCCATAAAAAAAGCGCCCTTCCGGACGCTCTTTTTCGCTTTGACTTAAAATAAATTAAGCATTGGCTTCTTTGGCTTTAGACATGGTCAATGCCAAGTCTTCAATCATGTCTTCCTGACCGCCGACTGTACCACGACGACCAAGTTCCATCAGGATTTCACGTGCAGACACGCCATATTTCGCTTCAGCACGTTTAGCAAATAACAGGAATGATGAGTAAACACCTGCATAACCTAAAGTTGCTGCATCACGGTCGGCACGAATCTGATGGGTCATCATTGGAATGATGAGATCTTCCGCAACGTCTTGCACCTTAAACAGGTCTACACCGGTTTCCATCTGCATACGGTTGGCAACTGCAACAAACAGTTCAAGCGGTGTATTACCCGCACCCGCGCCCAGACCGGCAGAGGCCAAATCGACACGTTTTGCACCCGCTTCAACCGCTGCAACCGAGTTTGCTACGCCCATGCCCAGGTTATGGTGACCATGGAAACCGATTTCGATGTCTGAACCCAGGTTGGCACGTAAAATACCCACGCGATCCGTTACATCTTTAGGCAACATATAGCCTGCAGAGTCAGTCACATAGATACAGTTTGCACCGTAAGACACCATTTTTTGTGCTTCTTCAAGCAGTTTTTCTGGAGAAGCCATGTGCGCCATCATCAAGAAGCCCACAGTGTCCATACCGAGTTTACGCGCAGCAGTAATGTGCTGTTCAGAAACGTCAGCTTCAGTTGAATGCGTTGCAACACGAATGGTTGCAACACCAACATCATGCGCCATTTTCAAATGGTCAACGGTACCAATACCTGGCAGTAAAAGTGCAGACACTTTAGCCTGTTTCAGGTTTGGAATCACCGCCTTCAAATATTCTTCATCAGTTGCCGCAGCAAAACCGTAGTTCACAGAGTTACCGCCTAAGCCGTCACCGTGAGTCACTTCAATTAAAGGTACACCTGCATCATCCAGAGCCGTTGCAATCGCAACCATTTGCTCAGGTGTAGTTTGATGGCGCATTGGGTGCATGCCATCACGTAAAGTCATATCATTAATAATAATCTTAGACATGAAGATGCTCCTTATGCTTCAACTGCGCTTAAAACACGTTCTGCAAACATTTCTGCGGTACGCGCAGCTGCTGCAGTCATAATGTCGAGGTTACCGGCATATTTAGGCAGGTAATCACCCAGGCCTTCAACTTCCAGGAAGATGGATACACGGTTGCCATCAAATACAGGACCGTTCACCAGTTTGTAACCTGGTACATATTTTTGAACTTCCTTGATCATCGCATGCACAGATTCTGTGATTGCAGCCTGATCTGGCTCACCTTCAACCAGGCAGTGAACCGTATCACGCATCATCAGTGGTGGCTCAGCCGGGTTAATGATGATGATCGCTTTACCTGCTTTAGCACCACCGACTTTTTCAATCGCACCGGCTGTGGTACGGGTGAATTCGTCAATGTTTTTACGTGTGCCCGGACCTACAGATTTAGTCGATACAGTCGCGATGATTTCACCATATTCAACCGGTTGAACACGCGAAATTGCGGCAACCATTGGAATAGTCGCCTGACCACCACAAGTCACCATGTTTACGTTTGGTACTTCGCCTGCATCTAACAAAGCTTCCAGGTTTACTGGTGGTACACAGAATGGACCGATCGCAGCAGGCGTCAAGTCAATCATCAACACGCCAAGTTCATTCAACTTACGGCTGTTTTCAGCGTGAACGTAGGCAGACGTTGCATCAAATGCAATTTTGATGTCATCTTCTAGAACGTGAGGAAGTAAACCGTCTACACCTTCACTTGTGGTTTTCAAACCCATTTTCGCAGCACGTGCCAAACCTTCAGAAGTTGGGTCAATACCCACCATCCATACTGGCTCTAAAAATTCGCTGCGTTGTAATTTATACAGCAAGTCAGTACCAATATTACCTGGACCGATCAATGCACATTTAATCTTTTTCATGAACAATTTCTCTTAAAAAACGCTCTTAAAATCTGGACTTATTCAGCAGCGAATGCAGCAGTTACTGAACCAAAACCTTCAATTTCAACCACGAATTCATCACCCGGGTTGGCAACAACCATAGGACCTAATGCACCCGTCAGGATGATGTCGCCTGCAAGTAAAGGACGGCCACGGCGTACCATTTCATCTGCCAGCCAAACCGCTGCGTTTAACGGGTTAGCCAGACATGCTTTACCCACACCTTGAGACACGATTTCTTCGCCGCGTTTCATGATCATTTTGCAGTTAACGAGGTCTAAATTTTCCAGTTTCACAGGACGTGAACCAAGAACATAAGCCGCAGAAGATGCGTTATCTGCCACAGTATCAATTAAACTGATTTTCCAGTTTTCGATACGGCTATCCACAACTTCTACAGCTGGCAGTGCATATTCAGTTGCACTGATAATGTCTGCATAAGTGTGTTTTTCTTGGGTTAAATCTTTGTTGATGATTAACGCGATTTCTGCTTCAACTTTAGGTTGAATCAACAGGCCGGCTGGAATCGCTTCGCCATCGCCATAAGCCATGTCAGCAAACAACATACCGAAGTCCGGCTGGTCTACACCCAGCTGTGCTTGCACAACTTTAGAGGTTAAACCGATTTTACGACCGGTTAAACGGCGGCCTTCAGCCTCTGCACGTTTGGTATTTACTTCCTGAACTGCGTATGCGATATCCACATCAGCACTTTCACCGCCAAGTTGCGGGCGAATCGGTGCAATCGCAGTTTTTGATAATTCAGCGTCACGTAATGCTTGCGCAACTGATTCAACAACAGCAGAATTCGACATCAATGTTTCCTTAAACTGCAAAAATTGGACTTATACCGTTATCGATGGAAATGCGATGAACAACGAGAAAAAAAATCTGTGAACTGATCAAAGCCATCAGCAAATGGGTGCTGCCCATCTTGGCAAACGCGTATATGTATAAACGGTTTTAGAATCGGAAAATTGCGCTTTTTATGCCAATACTTATTTTATTTATGACAATAGCTAATTCCTATAAATTGACTTGGTTTTATTTTAAAAAAACAGTCATATGAACTAAATATAAAAACCGCTTTCTCATCCAAGCTTCGGCTCAGATTGCCAGATTTCTAAAAGAGCCATCCATCTACGACTAAAAGACTAGATACTTTGCCCATTTTTAATACAGCTCATTTATTCGAGCGGGCAGATATAAATAAAATTTATTAAAGATTAATATTTTAAATTCTAGTGATTGATCAGCATCAGCTTTAGTTTATTTACTGCCAAAAACTTTTTTACACTGCCTTTTTCTATTCCCTCACGACCCATTTGAATATCAAGATAAACCTGTCCACCTGGCAACGGAACATCATGAGCCTTCATTTTTTAAGGGACTATTCGCATTAGATGAAATGAAATAAGAATAAAAAGGAGAATCTAAATCCTCCTTTTAACCGATTACACTGAGCTCAAACCGCCTGTTTTAAATTCACCTGGTTTAATAAAAGCTGATGCAAATCTGCGACATCCTCTGCAATGGCCAGCGGATGATAGCGGGCAAGGACTTCAGGCGTATGCACGCCATAACTTACTCCTATACGCGGCATGGCAATATTTTGTGCCATTTCCAGATCATAGGAAGTATCACCAACCATAATCGCATGTTCAGCCTGGACACCCGTTTGGGTCAAAATTTCTTCCAGCATTAAAGGATGGGGTTTAGATCGGGTTTCACTGGCCGCACGTGTCGCGGCAAACAGCTCCATGCTTTGTGTCTGCTTCAAGACACGATCCAGACCTTTACGGCTTTTGCCTGTAGCGACTGCCAGTTTTACATCCGCTTGAGCCAATGCTTCCAGCATGTCGGCAACACCAGCAAACCATTGATCACCCGTTGAGTTGGCAACGTAGTGCTCTGAATAAGACTGTAAAATATCGGCATGCAATTCAGGCACTGCCGGAAATAAACGCTGTGCGACTTCCGGTAAACCTAACCCGATAATACTTTTGGCATCTTCATCGGTTAAGGGTTGCTGGAATTGTTGTGCTGCGAACTGCAAACTCGCCACGATTTGACCGACCGAATCAAATAAAGTGCCATCCCAATCGAAAATGACCAGTTTTACAGGTGTGTTCATAAATGCTTTCCTAGTATTTGATTCAGTATTTAATTGTTCACCTTTCCCTAGCCCTCTCCTACAAGGAGAGGGAAACCCTTTTGCTTAGTCATTCATTTTTTACTAAATCAAAATACTGACTACACGAAGTCTGAGTTAATGACAGAATATTTTACGTGATGTCCCCTCTCCTTTTTAAAGGAGAGGGTTAGGGAGAGGTCATCCCTCTTAGCTTCTTTTTTCTAAAGAACTGAAATTCTGTAGTGGTTTAATAAAGGAGGGTTAAGATGGATTTTTATCAATCCTTCTTCTGTGCTCTAAGTTGCGCCACCAGACTCTGCATATCTTCCGGCAATGGCGCTTCAATCACAGGATAGCCCGGAATTTCCAGACGCATGGCATGCAGGCACAGACGACGTGGATTTGGACCTTTGTATTCCGTTTGATGACCGTATTTATCATCACCAATTAAAGGATGACCAATACTTAAGCCATGCACACGAATCTGATGGGTACGGCCAGACAGCGGTGAAGCATACACCAATGTGCCATGCATGAAACGCTCAGCCACATTCCATTGGGTTTTACTGTCCTTGCCTTCTTTAGACACACGAACCCGGCGTTCGCCATTGGCCAGTTCATAACGGTGCAAAGGTGCATCAATCAGCTGTTGATCCAGGCTCACCTGCCCTTTAACAATCGCGGCATAGGTTTTTTTGATTTTGTGTTCACGCAGCATATCCTGCAGTGTTTTTAAAGTGCTGCGCTTTTTACTGATCATCACCAGACCAGAGGTGTCGCGGTCAATACGGTGAATCAGTTCCAGATATTTTTTGCCGGTAGCCGCACGCAGACCTTCAATCAGCCCATAAGCCACACCGCTACCGCCATGCACCGCAATTCCTGAGGGCTTGTTCACCACCATCAGCCCTTCATCTTCATACACCACACGGCTGAGCAGGCTTTGAGCCACCTTGTCCGAGACCGGTGCCGCCGTTTCATCTTTCGCTTCAAAACGAATCGGTGCAACGCGAATCTGGTCGCCAATATTCAGTTTGGTTTCTGCCTTGATGCGCTTTTTATTGACCCGCACCTGTCCTTCACGGATTAAACGATAAATCCGACTTTTAGGCACACCTTTCAGTCTGGAAAATAAAAAATTGTCGATGCGTTGACCCAATTGATGTTCGTCCACTTCAAACCAGGTGACACTTTGCCATTCTTGCGTAGAATTCATACAGTTACAATGACCCAAAAAATACTAAAATTGATTAAAAACTGATCACTTAGGCTATGCTTTACACAAGAAAGATAAGCTTAGCCCATAGGCAGATGATGCAAGGTTTGATATAGTCAGCGCACGGATACCGCCGTTAGTGTGAAAAAATTTAATTACTTCAATCTTTTTTTGAAGCTCAATATTAAATTTCACCATTCACATTAAATACGGAAAGGTCCCTAAAGAATATGCCGACGCCGAAGGCTTATTATATCGGCAAAAAAGCAAACTGTTGCGTTTAATTGTACTTCGTACATAAATCAGTTTGCCCTAAAAAATATGTCGCCAACCTAGTTGGTTTTTAAACGTAAACTGATACACATCAGATTAGTCGCACCCTGAAGTCGCATTCAGGCTACAACGTTGATGCATTGGATCTGCACATAAAGCACCGATACGATGATAATTCCGTATCAAGATGCCCGATCATGAATTAATGAAGGGACGATCTTCAAGCTACGTGACAGTGAAAGTTACTCACATCCAATGCACCGTTAGTCCGCCAGTGAATCGTTCAGGTGACTTTAATCGTTTATAAGATTGAAGCCGTATTGCCATCTTCAATACGTGAATCAAAAACCGAAGCCCAAAAAAAGGCCGGTAAAAAAGCTCAGACCACAATTGCGTCATTTTGAGATCTGGGTGTTGATCCGTAATGTATGATGTTCGCTACGTGTATAGCGATGTCCTGCTGTGTATCACTATTAGGTGTTACACCCATGAAACGTATGTTGATTAATGCAACACATGCCGAAGAGATTCGCGTTGCACTTGTCACTGGTCAGCGTCTTTACGATTTCGATCTAGAAAATCGTACCCGTGAACAAAAAAAATCCAATATCTATAAAGGTCACGTGACTCGCGTTGAACCTTCTTTAGAAGCTGTTTTTGTAGAGTATGGGGCAGGCCGTCAAGGCTTCCTCTCTATGCGTGAAATCGCAAACTCGTATTACAAGGCAGATCCTCGCCAAACTTCAAATATCCGCGAATTGATCACTGAAGGTACCGAACTTTTAGTACAGGTGGAAAAAGAAGAACGTGGCAATAAAGGTGCTGCCCTGTCTACCTTCATTTCGCTTGCCGGCCGTTATTTGGTGCTTATGCCAAACAACCCGAAAGGTGGCGGTATCAGCCGTCAGATTTCCGGTTCAGTGCGTGAAGAACTGAAAGAAATGTTGGCTTCATTGAATATTCCGCGTGGCATGAGCGTGATTGTGCGTACCGCAGGTATTGGCCGCTCGCAAGAAGAACTGCAGCTTGACTTACAGCACTTGATGGATCTTTGGGCGCAAATCCAAAACACGGCAAGTTCAGGTCCATCACCAATGCTGGTCCATCAAGAAGCCGGTGTAGTGACTCGCGCAATTCGTGACTATTTACGTGATGATGTTGCAGAAATCCTGATTGACTCGGAACAAGCCTATAACGAAGCCTATAACTTCGTGAAAGCAGTCATGCCACGTCAAATCGACAAGTTAAAAACCTATACTTTAAATGAGCCTTTATTTGCTCACTTCGGTATTGAAAGCCAGATTCAAACGGCTTATGAGCGTGAAGTAAAACTTCCTTCTGGCGGTTCAATCGTGATTGACCAGACTGAAGCTTTAGTCTCAATCGACATTAACTCGGCTAAATCGACCCGTGGTCATGACGTTGAAGACACTGCTTTAAACACCAACCTGGAAGCAGCCGAAGAAATTGCACGTCAACTGCGTTTACGCGATATCGGTGGTCTGGTAGTGATCGATTTCATCGACATGACCAAAGACCGCAACCAGCGCATGGTGGAAGCGAAACTGCGTGAAGCCACCCAAAGCGACCGTGCCCGTATCCAGTTCGGTCAATTGTCCCGTTTTGGCTTGATGGAAATGAGCCGTCAACGCTTGCGTCCATCGCTGGAAGAAGCAACAGGTTACGTTTGCCCACGCTGTCATGGTACCGGTATGGTACGTGACTTGCGCTCTTTATCACTTTCAATCATGCGTAAAGTGGAAGAAATTGCACTGCGTGAACGTCACGGTGAAGTTCAGGTTGAAGTTCCGGTTGAAATTGCAGCATTCTTATTGAATGAAAAGCGTCACAGCCTGGTTTACTTAGAACAAACGTCAAATGTCCGTGTAACCGTATTGCCTCACCCGCACCTGGAAACACCACATTACGAAATTTCGTATAACCCTGAAGGTTTTGCCCCAACCAGCTATGAACGTACCGAAGCCACCCGTTCAAGTGAAAAAGAGTTAGGTTATGAAGCGTCTGAATGGCATTTAGGTGAAGAGCAACCAGCCCAGCAAGCTGCTCCACAAGCTTCAAGCCAGCCAGAGCGCAACAACAAGAAAAAACAGCAGCAACATGCTGTTCAACCACAAACTCAAGCCGCTGCCCCTGCTGCACCGTCGACCAGTCCATGTGCCTGGTTAGAAAACCTGTTTGTACAAAAACAGGCCGCAACTGTAGATCAGGCGCGTACTGCAAACAACGCTGCTGCGGCTATTGAACAAATGGTCAATGCTGGCGCCGTAAGCCGTGGTCAATTCGGTCAGGTGGTAACAGCTGCTGCACCTGCACCTGCTGCGACAACAAGCAGTAATGCTTACTTAACGCCAAATGCTCCTGCAAGCAACAAGCAGGAACCTCGTGAAGTTGCAGATAAATATTCTGACAAAGAAGAAAAATCGCAGCGTCACAATAAAAAGCGTAACAAGCCTAAAGAGCAACGCGAACAAGTTCAGCATGACAATCAGCAAAATCAGGTGCATGAAGAAATTGTTCAGGTTCCCCGTCATGAGCAACGCCAAGAACAGCGCCAGGATTCACGTGAAAACAAGCGCCCTTCTCGTCGTCAACAGGCTGATCAGCAAACCGAACAAAATGCTGTGCCACGCCGTGACCGTCGCAACCAGCAACGTCCGGAACGCCCAAATCGCCACCGCGATCAAAGCGTATTGAACGAACAGGCAGCGCAATCAGCTGCACCGGCTGCACCGGCTGCAATTGTGAATGAACAGCAACCTAAAGTCGAAGTGATTGATACACCTCGTCAGGAAGTTCTTGCAACTGCATTGGTGGTTAATGTCGATCAGGCGAAAAGTGAAATTGTTGCGTTAGATTCAGCACCTGCTGTGATTGAAGCATCTATTCCTCCAGCAGCTCCGGTAGCAGCTGAAGCGCAAGCGCCAGTCATCGAGAAGCCAGTGGTCGCGAAGGAAGAAAAACCTGCTGCAACTGAAACTCATGAGCCACACAAGCCACGTTCTGCAGACAAGCGTGCCAGCAACGACCCTCGTATGCGTCGTCGCCAAAAACGTGAAGCTCAGGCAAAACAGGCTCAGGCACCGAAGTTAAGCCCTTCTCAGGTTCCAACTTTGGGTCAATACACCGTGATCAGTCTCATTCGCCATGTTTATGGTGAAGATTGTTCCGTGCTGATTGAACAGTTCGGTTTAATTCCAACATTCAACCGTGCCTTGGTTAAATTTACCGAGCAGTATGCTGCAACGCTTTCTGTTCAGGCAACCGAAGCTGAAATACCAGCACAACCGGTAACACGTGATGTAGCAGTCACCAAAGCCGCCCCTGAAGCAGAACCTGCACCCGTGCTTGACTTGACGCCGCCAAAACCGGTGTCGGACAAACGCGTGGCAAATGATCCACGTGAACGTCGCCGTTTGGCAAAACAGGCTGCAGAACAGGCTTTAGAGCAAGCAAAGCAGGCGCATAACCAACCTGAAACTGCTCCGGCCGAAACTGTTGCTGTAACAGAAGCAGAAACGCCGACAGCCGAAGTGGCCGAAGCCGAAGTAACTCAAGCAGTCGTTGAACCAGTAGCAACTGAAGCAGTGGCTGAACCTGTTGCAGAAACGGTAGCAGCGCCAGTGGAAACTGAACAGGCCGCAGAACCGGTACAAGCTGAATTGGCGGTAGAAGCTGTTCAGCAGGATGTACAAACTCCGGCCGAGGCTACAGCAGAAGCTGAAAAAACCGAAGGTGAAGAAACGGATAAACCTGTCCGTCCTCGTCGTCCTCGCGGCCGTCCACCAAAGAAAGCAACCTCTGCAAATGAGTCATAATTTGTTCTAAAATTAGCTCTCGTGCAATGAAATAAAAAAACCTAGTCATTCCGGTGACTGGGTTTTTTTTGATACTTTTGTCAGATTAGGTTGATTGCACTAGACTGAAACGATTAAAAGACAAGTGTACAAATCATAGCAAGCATATTGCGAACAAATAGACTGTATTGGATTACGAAAAATAATAGGATTCATATGAACCACACTACACCGAGCGATCTTATCGGTATTGCGGATGTTGCAGCCAAAATACCTAAATTTATCAGCAAAGTCCCTCATTTATTGAGTGGTCTCAAACAGGCCTATTTGCGTACATCCAATACTCCAGCAGGCCTGGGAATTGCCTTTGAAAAAGCGGTAAGACACAATCCGCACGGCACGGCTTTATTATTTGAAGATCAGAAATTCAGTTACGAAGCACTGAATGAATGGGCCAACCAGATTGGACACTTTTATTTATCGCTCGGTGCGCAAAAAGGCGACGTGATTGCGGTGATGGTAGAAAACCGTCCGGAGCTGATTGCTACCGTTATTGCCCTGGCAAAAATTGGCGTTACCTCTGCTTTGGTCAATACCTCACAAAGCGGCAAGGCCCTGACCCACAGCATAAACCTAGTCAAGCCAATTGCCGTAATTGCCGGTGAAGAATGCCGTGCAGCTGTAGAAGAGGTTCGCCAAGATCTGGAACTGGCAGCAGACCGTTTTCACTGGTTCGCCGATCAGGCCACGCAACTGGATGCCGGCACAGCACCGCAAGGCTGGACCAATCTTGCAGAAAAAGCGGATCAATTTCCGAAATTCAATACCCCGACCACACACACCGTTCAAGGTAAAGATGGTCTATTTTACATCTACACATCAGGCACGACCGGCCTGCCTAAAGCGGTCATTTTCACCCATAGCCGCTGGACTTTGGCTTATGGCACCTATGGTCACGTGCTGGATTTAAAACCTGATGATGTCATGTACTGCACCCTGCCGCTGTATCACGCCACCGGCATTGTGGTGTGCTGGTGTGGCGTGATTGCAAGCAGTGCAACTTTTGCATTGCGCCGCAAATACTCGACCTCTGCTTTCTGGAAAGATGTCAAAAAATTTGATGCTTCGGCCATTGGTTATGTCGGTGAACTCTGCCGCTATTTAATGGATGCCCCCCCGTCTGAACTGGAAAAAGGTCACCGGGTCACTAAAATGATCGGTAACGGCATGCGCCCGAATATCTGGGACAAATTCAAGGAACGCTTCGGGATTGAAGAAGTACTTGAGCTGTATGCATCCAGTGAAGGCAATGTGGGTTTTAGTAACGTGTTTAACTTTGACAACACGGTCGGCTTCTCACCAACCCCTTATGCGATTATTGAATTTGATAAGGAAAGCAATCAGCCGGTGAGAGATGCCAAAGGCTGGTGTAAAAAAGTCAAAAAAGGTGAAGTCGGCTTACTGGTGGGCAAAATTACCCGCCGTTCACCTTTTGACGGCTATACCGATCCGGAAAAAAATAAGTCCGTGATTATGAAAGATGTGTTTAAACATGGAGATGCATTCTTTAATACCGGTGATCTGGTACGCGATATCGGTTTCCGTCATGCCCAGTTTGTAGACCGTCTGGGCGACACTTTCCGCTGGAAAGGAGAAAATGTGTCTACCACTGAAGTTGAAAATGTGCTCAGTGAATATGAAAAAATTGCTGAAGCCGTAGTTTACGGGGTGGAAATCCCCCATACCAATGGACGTGCCGGCATGGCAGCCATTACCTTGAATGAGGGTGCAGAATTAACCACCCAAGACTTGAAGCAGATGGCAAGCGAGTTTAAAAAATGTTTGCCAGCTTATGCAGTTCCGGTATTTTTGCGTGTTCAGGCACAAGTCGAAACCACAGGCACATTTAAATATCAAAAGAACAAACTGAAAGAGCAGGCTTTTGATCCCGACAAGACCGATGAGCGTTTGCTGGTACTCCTGCCAAATGCAACAGAATATTGTGATTTAACTGCGGAAATATTCAACAATATTCAAGCCTATCAATACCGTTTTTAATTGCAGAGCCGTTGTTTTTTT
This sequence comes from Acinetobacter sp. ANC 4216, assembly GCF_004331195.1. Taxonomy (NCBI): domain Bacteria; kingdom Pseudomonadati; phylum Pseudomonadota; class Gammaproteobacteria; order Moraxellales; family Moraxellaceae; genus Acinetobacter; species Acinetobacter sp. ANC 4216. The sequence continues at coordinate 81,749 of NZ_SJOC01000002.1, forward strand.
ACGAGATTAAGCAAATTTGTTGTATTTATAATCAAACATCAACAAGTTTGCTAATTTTTACTTGCGCTCGTTTGATAACTTGCTACAATACGCTCCATCAAAACAAAGTGGTGTTTAGAAAGCTTTTATTTTCTTGCACTGCACATTCAGACAAGCGCTGAATGTTGGTTCAGGGTCGTTAGCTCAGCTGGTAGAGCAGCGGACTTTTAATCCGTTGGTCCCGCGTTCGAATCGCGGACGACCCACCACTTATTTTGATTGATCTAGAGATGGGTCGTTAGCTCAGCTGGTAGAGCAGCGGACTTTTAATCCGTTGGTCCCGCGTTCGAATCGCGGACGACCCACCATCTTTTTGAAGGCTTCTGACACGAAGCTTTTTTAGCTTTTAAAGCACTCTTTCTGAATGGGTCGTTAGCTCAGCTGGTAGAGCAGCGGACTTTTAATCCGTTGGTCCCGCGTTCGAATCGCGGACGACCCACCATTCTTTCTTAGGGCTTCTTTCTGTACTACACTTTCCGTACTACAATAGAAACGAAACCTGCAATATTCCGACCAAGACAAACCACACCGTTTCGGTTGATTCGCCATTCTCGAAATTTTGCTACACCGATGCTGCAAAACACAATGCTTGAATGCATTTTTAAAAAATCTTCGATTTTTTCTTGCACTCGGGTGAACCCTTAAAGCGATGCTTTAGGTTCACTAATCCTTACTCAGGGTTGTTAGCTCAGTTGGTAGAGCAGTAGACTCTTAATCTATTGGTCGAGGGTTCGAGTCCCTCACAACCCACCAAATTTCTTTATTATTCATCTTATTTCTACACGTCAATATAAAAAAAATACTGCACCTTTAAAACATTTTTTATCCGTCTGGCTCAATCAAGCCAGTATCCCCTGCTTTAACTGGCTTTCTCCTTAAGCAAACGGTAAGCCTGTTGTGGAAAAGGATTGCCTTCGGCAAAATATTGCTCGTTTAAGGCGGATGCATGTGCAATCTTGTCCAGATCCATGACCAGATTTTGATCTTTATCAATATTATAAAAAAATTCTACGCCATTTGAGCGATACAAAATCACCTGATGATTTTGCACATCATAAGACCAGCGATCTTGACGGTGATAGGGGTTTGAAGCGAAGCTGATTTGCCCCGAATGGATCAGGTTGCGATGGGCAATCCCATCCTCCAGCAAATTAATCACATAATCTGCTGTACCCTCTTTACATCTGACAAAAGGATCTTCACAGCTGATCGTAGCTTGATAACGGCCAATATAGGGCTGGGCACTTTTTGGCATGGTATTTTTAAGCCCTGGCTCGGTTTCCCCTACCGGAACAGTCGCCCGCCCCGCAACATCGGTCAGGCTTTTAGCCTGCTCACCACTCTGAGCTGACGTTTCTTTTCTGATTTGTTGTGCGACAGAATCTTCCAGAGGTTTATTGCAGCCCATTAAAGCTGCACACATCACCACCAAGAAACAGCCGTAATAATCCGTTTTTTGAACCACCTTTTCCCTCCAGGGCGTTAAACGTTCTTTGGCTGTCCCTAGCCATATTTGCCACTACAAAAAATAAGCTACAACGAAATGATCTTTAATTTACACTCATACATTAAAGCTTATTTTATTGATTTTTATTGATATAAATCAACTTATTTAACCGAAGAACATTTTAAATCACGACATCGCAATACGCACTTACATTTACATAACTTAACTATTTTTTATGGTGTGGCCCTTTAAAAAGAATCATTCATCTCCATTTTTTATTTATAAGCGAGTTGTTTTAACTGCTTTGCTATTTTCTATTAAGGAGACCTAGATGGCCAATGTTGGTTTATATCGCTCTAAGCGTCAAAACATGATTGCAGGTGTAATGGGTGGTATTGCTGAACGTTTTGGTTGGAATGTGACTTTACTGCGCATTATTTTTATTCTTGTTTCTGTCATGAGCGCAGCATTCCCGGGAATCCTGGTGTATTTAATCTTATGGCTTGTGATCCCCAAACAGCCCAATACCATGTTTGGTCAGACACCGGCATATAACAACCCGATCCGTACGGTAAATCCGGATCAAAATCGCTAACAACCCGTTGAACTCCATGAGTTGAGTTCGTTTTATGCTACGACTTTTACCCCAATCAGTCGTAGCTTTTTTTTGCTTTGTTTTTTGCTTTATGCCGCCACATTCAGCTGCTGGTTCAATGCCGCAATCATATCGGCACGGCTAATAATGCCCACCATTTTCTGCTTTTCCACCACAGGAATATAGTTAAACGAGCGCTCGACAAAATAAGGCACCAAATCCTGAATCGGTTGCTCCGGCTTTACGGTGATGACCTGCCGAACCATAATGTCCTTGACCTGACGCTGCCATGTGGTTCTTAAATCGGTTGCACGTTTAAACCATTCCACCACTTCGTATAAAGCCAGCGTGCCGACCAGTTGCTGCTGGGCATTAATCACCGGCAGGCTCATTAAATTCATGTGCTTGAATTTATCCAGGGCAGAATGGATATCCTCATTTTCATTCAAGCTAATCACGTCTTTGGTCATGATGTCCTGACACTTAAACTGGCTTATGCCGCGGGCATTGGCTTTCTCCTGGGCTGCCAGAATGATTTTTTGCAAGTCATATTCACTAATATCCAGCAGCTCGGTCTGCTGATCCAGCGTTGCCTGAATATCCTGCGGTTGAATGGTGACTTTTTGCGTTGGTGTCGGGTCTTTAGAACGCTGGTTGATCTGGGCCATTTGCGGATATTGTTTTCCAAGCAGGCGGTTAAACACAATTGCAATCACCAACAACAGCATGGAGTTTAATAACACCGGATAAAAAATAAAATGATATCCCAGCTCATGGACTGCCTCTCCCCCCAAAACGGCAGTAATGGCTACCGCCCCACTTGGCGGATGCAATGAATCGGTAGTCATCATCAAGATAATAGACATCCCCACCGCCACGCTAAAAGCTTCGGTCAGGTTAGGAATATACATGGCACAGGTCACCCCAATGATCCCGGCAATGATATTTCCCACCACCATATTCCATGGCTGTGCCAAGGGACTGGCAGGCACGGCAAACAGCAACACCGAAGATGCCCCCATCGGTGCGATATACCATGCATTGATATCCCCCAGCATCCACCAGCTTATGAAAGATGAAAGTGTCAGTCCAAGTAATGCACCCAGACCGCACAGCAGGCGCTCTTTCAGGGGAAGAACCTTGAAATTGGGTTTTAGAGTATTCAGCCATTCAAGTCGGGAATGAAACACGGCACGCCTTTTATTGTTTTGGGGAAGAAGCTGCAAATTATAGAAGGTTGAAGATTAAAGGTGTATTTATTTTATATCTTATATTTATCAATAAATCTGTGATCTCTTAAATATAAATTTGAAAAACATAACCTTAGCCATAATATAAAGATAAATTTATGACTTTATAAAAAATCAATGACACAAAATCGCGAAGAATTACTTAAACACCTAGCTGCTTCACTAAAAGATGCAAAAGAGCAAGGTGGTGCAATTTTATTAGTTGGTGCTGGAATTTCTGTTTCAGCAGGCATCCCACCTGCACAGCAACTCATGAAAATCGCGATTGAGAACTTTCCTGATTATTTTACTGAAGAAGAACAATGTCTTGCTCAAGAAGACATTAACCAACTGCAATACAATGACATTATGACAAAGTTATCGAACGTTAAGCGGAAAGAACTTTTTAAATGGTTTATTGAAGGAAATAAAACTAAGGGTATTAAAAAAGCAAAACTTAATTTTGCTCATATTGCAATTGCTGAGCTTTTAAAACAAGGTTATTTCAGTCGTATTCTCACTGTCAATTTCGATCCTCTTTTAATTCATGCCTGCTATATGGTCGGCATGTACCCTTTCCCTGCAATTTATGATTTGGGTGCAATGGGTCAAGTTAATGCAGAACTTTTACACGACCCGAGTATTGTTTATTTAAATGGTCAGCATGTAGGTTTTGTACAACGTAATACAACGGATCAGCTTGAAGCACATAAGGAAACTTTAACCCAAATTGTTCGCTCCACAGGTTGCTCGAAAACTTGGGTTGTTGCAGGCTATAGTGGTGAAAATGATCCTTTGATGGATGCTCTAAATGAATTACGCCCTTATAACAACTGGCTTTATTGGCTTGAATATAATGAGCAGGTGCTACAAAAAAGTAGCCATCAATTCTTAGAAAGTGATGAAGAGTGCAAAGTTATTTATAAAGCGGATGCCGATAATATTTTTATGCAAATTGCAGATCTTTTGAACTGTAATTTAGACTTTATAGAAAGTCCAAATGTTGAATTAGCCCTATACGAACGAGAAATTAATTTCCAGACCGCTGGGACTAAACAAAATTATTTTACAAAAAAAATTAAGCATTACAGGCAACTTTTATCACAACCAGAACTTATAAAGCTTTTAGAAGAAGTTGAGGATTTTAATACTTCTCTTATTTTACAAGGAATAACACAAAAAATAATTCATCTTTGCCAATCTTCTGATGAAGAGCAAATGCTTGAACTTGTAAAAATCGGTGATATTTTCAAAAAGCAAATAAATTTAGATGATAATCAATTTCAAAACTTTCAAAAAATTCCAATGCTTTTTGCAAACATTTTTATTCTAGCATATGAAAAAAATATCACTATTGATCCAAAACCATTAACCGATAATGGCTTATTAGAATTTGCTTGGATGTTTTGCGAAGTGGCAGAAAATATACAACCCAATTGCGCTATAGAAATTAGAAACCGTATTAACGATTTAAAAAAGTGCATCAATATTTAAACCTTTGCCACTCCCCTACAAAATCCTTATACTTAGAGCCAATTTTTCTCTAATTTTAATGGATGCTACATGAGTCGCGCCATATCGCATATTGATACATTTCAAGGCTTAATTCTTGCCTTACAAAACTACTGGGCTGAACAAGGTTGTGTGGTGTTACAACCTTACGATATGGAAATGGGGGCAGGGACATTCCACACTGCCACTTTCCTGCGTGCTTTAGGGCCAGAAACATGGAACGCGGCTTACGTACAACCTTCACGTCGTCCGAAAGATGGCCGTTATGGTGAAAACCCGAACCGTTTGCAACATTACTACCAGTTCCAGGTGGTGCTTAAACCCAACCCAGACAATATCCAGCAGCTTTACCTTGACTCGCTAAAAGCCATTGGTATTGATACCCTGACCCACGACATCCGTTTCGTGGAAGACAACTGGGAATCGCCAACACTTGGCGCTTGGGGCTTAGGTTGGGAAGTTTGGCTGAACGGTATGGAAGTGACCCAGTTCACTTACTTCCAGCAAGTCGGTGGTGTGGAATGCTATCCGGTGACTGGTGAAATTACTTACGGTCTGGAACGTCTGGCGATGTACCTGCAAGGTGTAGACTCGGTGTACGATCTGGTCTGGACCAAAGGTCAGTTCGGTACGGTCACTTATGGCGACGTATTCCATCAAAACGAAGTAGAGCAATCCACTTACAACTTTGAATATGCCCCGGTCGACAAACTGTTTGAACTGTTCGACTTCTACGAAGCTGAAGCAACCCGCTTAATGGAAGCAGAACTGCCATTGCCTGCCTATGAACAGGTGGTCAAGGCATCGCATAGCTTTAACCTGCTGGATGCCCGTGGTGCGATTTCAGTCACTGAACGTCAGCGTTATATTTTGCGTGTCCGTACTTTGGCACGCTCAATTGCAACAAGCTATGTTGCAGCACGTGCGAAACTGGGTTTCCCGATGGCGGAACCGCATCTACGTGATGAAGTATTGGCGCAGTTAAAAGCACAAGTTGAAGCAGAAGCAGCTCAAGCAGAAAAAGTGGCGGAGAACAAATAATGTCTAAACATACTGTTTTATTTGAACTTGGCTGTGAAGAACTTCCACCAAAAAGCTTAAAAAAATTACGTGATGCCCTTCAGGCCGAAACCGAAAAAGGCTTAAAAGATGCTGGTCTTGCATTTGATGCAATTGAAGCCTATGCAGCACCACGCCGCCTCGCATTGAAAATTGTCAATGTTGAAGGCGCCCAAGCCGATACACAAAAACGTTTTGATGGCCCTGCGAAACAAGCCGCTTTTGATGCGGAAGGCAAACCAACCAAAGCTTTGGAAGGCTTTATGCGTGGTCAGGGCATCACGGTTGATCAAGTTTCGACTTTCCAGGCCGGTAAAGTTGAAAAAGTGTGCTATTTAAAAGATGTCAAAGGCCAAAGCCTGGACGTACTTTTACCGCAAATTTTACAAAATGCGTTGGACAACCTGCCAATCGCAAAACGCATGCGTTCTGCGGCCAGCCGTACCGAATTCGTGCGTCCGGTAAAATGGGTCGTGTTGCTTAAAGACAACGATGTGATTGATGCAAGCATTCAGGATCACAAGGCAGGCAACGTGACTTATGGGCACCGTTTCCATTCGCCTGAAGCCATTACGCTGAACCATGCTGATGAATACTTGGCGAAGTTAAAAGCTGCTCACGTGGTTGCGTCTTTTGAAGAGCGTCAAGCCATCATCGACCAGCAAGTAAAAGCTCTGGCTGATGAAGTCAATGCGATTGCCATTGTCCCAAGTGACCTTCGTGACGAAGTGACTGCACTGGTGGAATGGCCTGTTGCGTTACGTGCAAGCTTCGAAGAACGCTTCCTAGCAGTTCCTCAAGAAGCGCTTATCACCACCATGCAGGACAACCAAAAGTACTTCTGTTTGGTCAATAGCGACAATAAACTTCAACCGTACTTCATTACGGTGTCAAACATTGAGTCGAAAGACCCTACACAAATTATTGAAGGTAACGAGAAAGTTGTTCGTCCACGTCTTTCTGATGCTGAATTCTTCTTCTTGCAAGATCAAAAGCAACCGCTTGCATCTCGTAAAGAGAAACTTGCCAACATGGTATTCCAGGCTGAGCTTGGCACACTGTGGGACAAATCGACACGTATTGCGAAGTTGGCTGTAGCATTAGCGCCGATCACTGGTGCAAACCCTGCTGATGCTGAAAAAGCTGCCCTACTTGCGAAATGCGACTTAACCTCTGAGCTAGTGGGTGAATTCCCTGAACTTCAAGGTATTGCAGGTACTTACTATGCACGCATTGAAGGCGAAAATGATGAAGTTGCGGAAGCATTAGGCGAGCAATACTTACCTAAATTTGCCGGTGATGTTTTACCAAAAACCAAAACCGGGACAACGATTGCTCTTGCCGACCGTTTGGATACCTTGACCGGTATTTTCGGTATTGGTCAAGCGCCGACAGGTTCGAAAGACCCGTTTGCACTGCGTCGTTCTGCGATTGGTATTTTGCGTCTAGTGACTGAAAACGAGCTTGATGTGTCAATTGAAGACCTGATCAAACTTGCTTTAGCTGCCTATGGCGATGTATTGAAAGATCACGACAAGACTTTGGCGGACGCTGTTGCATTCCTGGAAGGTCGTTACCGTGCCAAATACGAAGACCAAGGCGTTGCTGTTGACGTGATTCAAGCGGTTCAAGCGTTATCACCAAAATCTCCGCTTGATTTTGACAAGCGTGTCAATGCGGTCAATCACTTCCGTGACTTGCCTGAAGCGGCTGCACTTGCTGCTGCCAACAAGCGTGTTGCCAACATTCTAGCTAAAGAAGCAGAGCCGACTGGTGCTGTGGTTGAAGCGAACCTAGTGGAAGATGCCGAGAAAGCATTGTTTGCTGAACTTGCGAAAATTACGCCTGTGGTTGAGCCGTTATTTGCTGCCAAAGACTACACAGCTGCGTTGTCTGCTTTAGCTGCCCTGCGTGCGCCTGTAGATGCGTTCTTTGATGGCGTGATGGTGATGGCAGATGATGCTAACCTAAAAGCAAACCGTTTACGTATGCTTGCTCAGTTACGTGGCTTGTTTACCAAAGTGGCTGATATTTCAGTGTTGCAGCATTAAGTTCTGATTAATTCAAAAAACCCGCTTTAGAGCGGGTTTTTTATTTCATATTTTTCATCAATTTCAGCCATTAGGCTTTTGAAATAGTCATTTTTTTCATCAAGATAAAAATTATATATACGTGCCGCCTGATCATCATTCTCTAGCAGTGATTTTCTCATTAACTCAATTGCGACTAGATAATCTTCAATTTCATTAAACCAATATTCGTTCTGTAATAATCTATTTTCGAGAGACTTTTTCAAGTCAACATATTGCTCTTGGATATGATTTAGAGCCGTATAAGCAAAGAGCTTATTCTGCTCATCATAAATACTATGAATTTTTTCATACCAATAAGAAATCGGCAGCAAGTCAACTAATTTTTCATTTTCAAATTTCTTTTTAACTTCATTTTCCATAACAATTATTTCTTTATTTAGTCTTTTCAACAGAACTATTACTTCATCTAGTTGCTTCTTAAGTAATTTATGAATAGAAATTTCTTCATAAACAGTATGTTCTGCCTTTTTTGAATATCTCAATAAGTCAAAACCTAATTTATTAATAGTGATACGAGAAATAAAATTGTTAAATTCATTCTTTTCTTTCTCGCTTCTTCCTCCTTCATTATTTAGAACTGTATGACCAATCGAAGCATTCCTAACCTTACGGATCTTTTTTAGCTCACTAGTTGTTTCCCACTGAACTTCGAATACTTCATATAGATGCTTCAAACTATCTTGTTGAAGAATAAAACATTGCAAAATTCCATAGCAATAAATGTATTTCAGCCCTGTTTCTTTAGGGAAATCTGTTTGCAAATAATCCTTAAAGGCTATGAAAGTATCTCCTAATACATCTAAAGCACTACATAGCATCCACCACTTGTGCTTATTATTTAATAATGTGTAATGAAGAACTCCACGATTAATATGATCACGCAGCTGATCTTCTAAATTTTCTATTTGATCTAAAGAGTCTAGTAGGTGATCCATATTTATATCTATAGGAATATAGTATTGTTTAAAAATTAGTTTTTAGATCATAGGCAATTTCATCTGAATTTCATATACTCAAACTAACAACACTCAACAAGAAAGAATCACATGAAACTTAAAATGCTTATTTTGACTGGTCTTGCGAGTATTGCTGTTACGGCGTGTACCACTGCTCCCACTATTCCCACACTTGAAACAGGTGTCCTACAAGAAGTTCAGAATCTGGAAGTCTATCCAAACACCATCGACAACAAAGCCAAACTAACCAAATTTACCAACAAATGCATGATCGAATTTACCGGCAACCTGCCAGCGGGAAAAGCCATAGAACACTGGTCATTTAAGGGCAATACCCTCATCACGGGCAGCTCGACCGTGTTTGCTACAGATGGTACAAGTACAGCCACTAACTTTGACCTGAATGATGCTGCAGTGCAAAAAAACTTCCTTGCGCTACGCCATTATTTTCATAAAGATGCTTTAGCACAATGTAACTAATGCCTGACTCATACACCCAGAATCACCGATTCTATATGGATTCGGTGATTCTTCTTCCCCTTCAATAAAAAGTTCCTCATTCGCTTCAATTCCATTCAACTACCGCTCATCTTTATTTATTCTAAAATGTTACATATCAATACTTTGTATCCAGGCCAAATTATGTTTTTTGAAAAAAATTTTTAAATTCAAAAACTAAAAAAGAATAACCAAAAATCACATTCACATATTTGTCCAGATTGTTAATTCGCTGTTGCTAAAACGTTGGAATTTATTCTTAAATTCAAAATTTAGAAATTGGACCGATTAAGATAGTGATCTTATAACTCGGTAAACACTCGAGTTTTATCATGCAAGGATAAATCGAGCTATGAAAACAATCAGAACAATGTTGATTAGCACTGCACTTTTAGCTTGTACTCCCCTTTTCGCCAACCCAACCCCCAACGCAGCTTCAGAGCTAAAAGCAAAAGACAGTGAGCAAAATACTGCTGATAAAGCGGAAAATGTTAATAAAGAGATGAATCAAACTCAAACTGCGGACGAAAACTTTGTCAGTAAAAATTCACAACACAGCACGGATAGCAACGGTTCACACCCGAGCAATATGGACATTAACGGTAAAACGCATGCAGAGCTGGGCATCTATTCAGGAAGAATATATTCAGGATTTACGATTAAAACGCCGAATCAGTATGAAGAATAAATTCATCTCTCAGATCTCGTGAAAAAAGCTCATGTCAATGGGCTTTTTTCTTGCCTCATGAATCCCGGATTGATCTTAAATGTAATAAATCTGTATTAATTTCGCCACATTTCACGTTTTCTCCTCAATTCATTCTTAAAATAAAATCAAATAGAACAGATTAAACGCATTGCCAAAACAGGAATAAAACCCACAATGAAAATGATGAAAACGGTATTAGTGACCAGTGCAATTTTGCTCTCTACTCCACTTTGGGCTCAAACAGGCACAGCCACTCCTGACAGCACTTCAGAGCACAACCAGTCTGCACCCTACGGAGACAACCCTAATATCTTTAAAGTGCTCGGTCATAAGGCACAGCAGAAGGTTCAGAACACGGTGGAAAAGGTGGATACTGCTGCGCAAAAAGGGATCGCCAAGGTAAAACCAAAGGTAGAACATGCGTGGGAAGAAACCAAAGACTTTGCCACTGAAAAATCGGCCATTGCCAAAGAAAAGTCACAACACGCAGCAGCCACGGTCAATCATAAAATAAATGAAACCAAGGATAATATTATTGGCAGTCCAAATGATCAGCCCGCACCGATTATTTCTCACCCGCTAAGCGAATCTTCAACCAATAATTAATTTGCAGCTGCATATGACTGGCTGCTCAAGTACAAGTGGCATAGGTAAAACCAAGCCCAATTTATAAATCAAGCTGACTATAAGCAATCAGCCTCTCATAGAGAGGCTTTTTTAATACAGATTAATTGACCTGTCGAATCGGCTGTCCTGCTTTAAAAGCCTGCACGTTCTGCTGCATCTGCTGCACAATCCGTTGCCGTGCATCCACACTGCCCCATGCACTGTGCGGAGTAATAATCAGGTTGGGAATGTCATCGGCCAAAAGTACATTTCCGTCTTTAGGCGGTTCCACCGTAAGCACATCGGTGGCAGCACCGGCAATTTTGCCCTGGCGTAAGGCTTCGGCAAGGGCGGCTTCATCAACGATTCCACCACGTGCACAGTTAATTAGAAATGCGCTCGGTTTCATGGCATCGAAGGCGTGGGCATCAATTAAATTGTGGGTGTCTTCAGTTAAAGGACAATGCAGGCTCAGGAAATCGACTTGGGGCAATAAATCTGCAAAAGGAATTCGACTGGCATCAGCTGGACGGTTCGGCAATGACCCGACCAAGACCTTCATGCCAAAAGCATCCGCCAGCTTCGCCACAGCCTGTCCCAGTTCACCATAACCGACAATACCCAGCGTTTTGCCGGAAAGTTCGATAATCGGGAAATCCAGCAGACAGAATTGTGAAGCCTTGTTCCACTCGCCTTGCTTTACGGCACGGTCGTATTTGAGTAATGAGGTTGCCAAAGCCAGCATCAAGCTTAACGTATGCTGAGCCACTGCGGCAGTGCCATAACCCTGACAGTTGCACACCACAATGCCCTGCTTACGTGCCTGAACCAGATCAATATTATTGGTGCCGGTTGCGGAAATTAAAATCAGTTTGAGATTGGGACATTGCTGCATGGTCGCTGCATCGACCACGACTTTATTACTGATAATGACCTCTGCCTCCTGCACTCGCTCGAGGAGCTGTGCCGGAGTCGTCGCTGGAAAAAGTGTCAGCTCATCAAATACAGTTTCAAGCTGACTGAAATCCAGATCATTTTTATCCAGCGATTCATAATCTAAAAATACGGCTTTCATGCTGCTTTCCTTGGCTGAGTTTGATGAATATCTAAAAATTATTGCCCAGACATTAAAAGCCAGTTTTACATTCTTTTTCAACCAAATTTAGAGATTAAAAATACAAAACCCACTATTTGGTGGGTTTGTTGATATGCAGTTGAATTGACTTGCGGATTGCATAGAACACATAGATTGCCAGAACAAACACAACAAGCATGCCCCCGCCCATAATGATATAAGTCGGATATAGACTGTGTGCAAAAGTATAGGAAGGTATGGATATAGAGATGAGGGTTAAAAGTACAGCCGGTATAAAATCACGTTTCATCCTTAAGCACCCGTTATTTGTTTATTGTTTAATTTTGAGTCATGAGAACTTGCCTTACCGCTCTATCTTAGACCGATTTAAAGATAAAGCAAGTGATCAAAATTAAAACAAATCGGGCATATGCTCAACCCTGAATCTGTTAGGTTATAGGGCAGATACCGGTTCAGGCTGGGTCACAAATTGCGCCGTTTGCGGAGTATCTTCCAAGAACTCATGACTGCCATATTCGTTATTGCTCAAGTTTAAATGCTTATAACTGAGCAGATAAAAATCACTATATTTTTTAATGACCAAGGGATGCATACCGGCTGTTAAGGCGTCCTGTTCCCTGAACAGTTTCATCACCTGCCGGTCATTCATGGCCACAATATAACGCTCATCATTCAATGCAATTTGTACCAATCCACTGCCTTTGGCAAAGATCGGAATCAGAAATTTATGGTTCAGGGCAATGGCGCTGGCGGCATAGCTTTCAATCTTCTGGCTAATCACATTAAATACCAGTCCATGACCAAAACAGTCCAGTAACTGGCTACGACTTTCCTGTGGCAAATTGACCTGTATGCCCAGTTTCAGTAAATCTTGCTGACTGACCTGTTTATTGCGCAGCAATTCTCTGAGTAAATTGTTTTTGAGCTTGGCATCAAAAAACTGGCTGTCCAGCTGCAAATCATTATTGACCAGAATGGAACCCAAGGCATTGCGGTGCCGGGGCAACAGATTTTCAATGACTTTGCGATAGTAAAACTTGCTGTTCTTTTTCACCTGACGGATTTTGCGGTAAAAATAGATGGCATCAAACTTGTGCAGCAAAAAGTCACGCAACAATTCCGAGCTGGCCAGAACCGCAATGGCATCATGTCCGGTGAAAGGTAAATTCAGGGTCTGAATTTTTGGCAGCACCTGTTCCAGTTTTAAATAATGCGCACGGTCTTCCGGACAATAAGGATCATAGACCACAATATATTCACGTTCAGCTGCAACATCCTGTGGCTGAATGTGCATATTGGCATTCTGTTCAGGATCAAAGAACATGTTGTAGCGCGGGTCTTCGACATCTTCAGGATTGATGGAATACTGCGGCACCAGAGCCACCACGCGTTTTAAATCCAGCAGGTTGGAATACTTGATGACCGCATATCCGCCCATGGAACCGCCATAGCCAATACGGTTTTTAAACGGCGCAATCAGTTCCTGAATCTGGGCAAACATCTCGCGCATTGAACTTTCAGGAAACCAGGACTTTTGCTTGGGCATGATGCCAATTACGTTAAAGTCATATTTATGCAGGGATTTTTCGGCATTAATCGACAGTCCTTTGGCCCGGGTAATTAAATCGCCAAAAGAGAAAATCAGTTCATCCGATGAGCCTTTAAGAAAGATTGCACGAATTTGTTCGTCTTCAAAAATAATGTGTTTATCCATTTCCACACCGAAGCAAATCGGCCCTTTATCAGATTCAATACTACAAATAGACACCTTGCCTATTTACGAAAAGCGACTATGTTATTTTATAGATGCCATGAAGATTAAAAAGCGCAAAATATGACACAATCACTTCATCCTGCTGCTCAAAAAGGCTTCAGTTCTGCTGCTGAACTTTATCAACAAGTACGGCCGAGTTATCCACAAGACATCGTCCATTGGCTACGTGATCAGCTCCAACTGGATGAACAGTCGCAGGTGGTTGATCTGGGTGCGGGTACTGGCAAATTCTTACCTTATTTAAAACAGCTGACCTCACACATCATTGCCATTGAGCCAATTCAGGCCATGCTGGCACAATTGCAACATGCCTATCCCGACATTCAAACGCTGCAGGCATCGAGTGAATCTCTGCCGTTAACGGCACATAGTATAGATGCTGTGATCTGCGCACAATCCTTTCACTGGTTTGCCAATCTTGAATCATTAAGGCAAATTCATCAAGCGCTCAAACCGTCCGGGCATCTGGCACTGATCTGGAATCAGCGCGATGTTCAGGTCGACTGGGTCAAAGCGCTGGCAGACCGCATTCAACCGCTGGAGGGCAATACGCCACGTTATCACAGCGGCCAATGGAAAAAGGTTTTTGAACAGCAAGCGCTGTTTCAGTTAGCAAATACCGAAACGTTTCAGCAGCAGCATGTTGGCACTGTGGAACAGGTGGTGTCCAAACGCCTGCTCTCTACCAGTTTTATTGCCGCCATGTCCGCACAAGAACAGCAGCAGTTAAAAGCTGAATTTGAACAGATCGTTTTAGAGTATACAGGCAAGCATCCCCAGGATGAAATTGCATTTCCCTATGTAACTTATGCCTATGACTTTAAAAAAATTGATCAGAAATAAAGGAACCCATCATGATAAAATTTCAACTCAAACACTGTGGTCTTCCTGTTTTACTGTACTCAAGTGTACTGATGAGTGCCTGTGATCGTAAGCCAGATACCGTATCTCAAGGTGACAAGATTCAGCTTGAAGATAAGGTCATGCAGGAACTGATTACCGAACCGGTAAAAGAATTTAAAAAAACGCCAGAAGATCAACATGATATTGCCTTACTGACCGACTTCGACCAGCGTTTCAGCCAAATGAGTGACGAGATGGAAGATGAACTGGTCAAAATGGAGGATCAGGGTACACTGACGGATGAATTTGCCTATAACCGTAAACGTGACAATATTTACTCGGCTTTAACCATGCTCAAAGAACTGGATTTGAAAACCGAGCAAGGGCGTTATATTCAAGGGCTGATGGCAGAATACTGGCAGAATCAGGCCAAATTCTATGATGAAAACAAAGAAAAAACAGCAGAGCCGATTAAAAATTCAGCAAATCAAACCAAAGGCTTGGGTGAATTTTTACATGCCCAGGAACAGCTGGAACACTGGCAATCCCAATATCCGGACATGAATCAGGCCCAAGCAAAAAAAGCTGAGGCAGCCAAATCCGAAACCACTGAATCTGGCTACTAAAATTGCGGGCATAAAAAAGGGATCCGGTGATCCCTTGATCTTTTAATCCCTTAATCTTTTAACCGCAGGTTTCAGCATGACTAAGGTCGTTCATTATATTGTGGCAGGTCATCACAGATGCTATCCCACTCGGCCTTGGACGCCACAAAAATATGTTGCGTTGGCTTTTGCTGCAGCGGTGTATCCAGCGTACCGATTCTCAGGCGATACAAATCAGGCGTATCGGTTTTTATGCTGATAATGGGCGAGCCACAATCGCTACAGAAACAGCGCTGCGTGGTTTCGCTGGACTGAAACTTTTTCAGTAAATGTTCACCTTGCACAATGTGAAAATCGGCTTTTTTCACCGGGGCATTGGTAGCAAAGGCGCTGCCATTGGCCTTACGGCAACGCTGGCAATGGCATTGTACGATGTCGCCAATTTCGCCCCGAATTTCATAGCGCAAACCGCCACACAAACAACTTCCTGTATATTGCTTTTGTTCAGACATAACTGCTGCATTTTTTATCAAGATTGAGTATGCAACTTAGCATGCTTTAAATAGCAGTTCAAAACCGGCCGCATGATCCACTGTTATTTTTGTGCAACCAGATAGGCATGTACACCATCGCCTGCAGCACGACCTGTCGCAAAACAGGCGGTAAGCAAATAGCCTCCAGTCGGTGCATCCCAGTCCAGCATTTCGCCACAACAAAACACATGCGGATTGGACTTCAATTGCAACTGTTCCGATAGAACATCGCGTTTTACCCCACCCGCACAGCTAATCGCTTCTTCGATCGGACGGAATCCCGCTAAAACAACAGGCAAATGCTTGATCTGCTGGGCTAAAGCCAGCGGATCGTTCCATACGTCTTTTTTAACCAGTTCACGCACTAAATTGGCCTTGGCTACATCCAGTCCCGCCTTACGCCAGACATTACTTAGTGACTGCTTTTTACTTGGTTGTAATTTTTTCGCCAATTGCTCCATGCTTTGCTCGGGGATTAAATCTAGATACAGCTGCATGGTCTGGCCCTGTTTGAGCTGCTGACGCAGTGCACGCCCTTGCTTATAGATCAGCCCGCTTTCCAGGCCATAATGGGTAATCACAATATCCCCCATGCTTTTAGCCTGATCATCCACCCAAGCTTCCACACGTTTTAAAGGCTGGCCAAATACCGGCTGCATAAACTTGGACCAGGTACGCTCCACCCCGGCATTACTGGCCTGAAAGGCTTCAATGTCCTGCGCGGGCAACCATTGCTGCCAGGCACCGTCACTGCCCAGTTGAGACCAAGATACCGCGCCACAAGCCATAATGATGGCATCAAAACCCTGTTCGCTTTCTTGCTGGGTGGTTAAATCCCGGATACACAATTGCTGAGCCTTTAAATTCAACACCTGATGGCGATAATGAAATATCACCCCCTGTTCAGCCAGACGTTTCAACCAGGCACGCAGTAAAGGTGCGGCCTTCATTTCAACCGGAAACACCCGTCCTGAGGAGCCGATATAGGATTCAATCCCCAAACCCTTCATCCATTGCTGAATCCAGTGGGCATCCCATTTTTTTACCCAAGGCGCCAGCCATTCTGCCTGGTCATAACGCTGAATAAATTGCTCAATCGGCTCGGCATGGGAAATATTCAGCCCGGTTTTACCTGCCATCAAAAACTTGCGTGCGGCAGATGGCTTTTGTTCATAGACATGAATCTCATAGCCATCTTGGCTCAAGACTTCTGCAGCCATTAACCCTGCGGGACCTGCCCCAATAATTGCAACACGCTTTTTCATAAACCACTCATTCAGCGTTTTTAATATCAGTTTCTGAAGTTACGGCTTGAACCGGATTTTGGCCTTGCAAAGGCAGGAAATGATCAAAGCGCGTAGTGTAGCCTTCCGGCTTGCTGATGATTAGTTGTTGACACAACTCCCCGCGTTCCAGATACTTAATTTCAAAATGGGTACGCGCCGATGTGCCTGGAATCACTTCTTTGACAAAAGGCAATTTCCAGACTTCAATCAACTGCTGCTGTGCTTCTGCAATATATTCAGGAATGTTGCTGGCCAAAGTGACGGTACCACCCGGCTGTAAGCGTGACAGCAGAAATTCAAAAAATGGCATGTTTAACCAGCGCTGTGCCGGATTATGCGGTTCAGGATTTGGATAGAGAATAAAAAACTGCTGCACTTGAGCAGGCAATAATGCATGCACAATCCACGGCATGGCATCAGCATGAATCACCTGTAAATTCTTTTGTCCTTCCAGAGCATGCTGTTTTTGCATGGCCAGATATTTTTCACGTGTGCGCTCAATGGCAATCAATTTTTTTTCAGGATTTTGAGCTGAAAACAGCAAGGCATGTTTACCTTTACCGGCACCAATTTCCACACAAACTGGATCTGGGCGAATCATTTGAAAATCACGAGGCGCATGCATACGCTGTGCTTGAAATTGACGAATTGGCATAATCAGATCAAACTAACAAAAATCCGCTCAAGTCTAGCAAGAGCGACTGTATTTGCCTAATTGAATCCTTATTTTTTTCGGAGAATAACATGCCGCGTACTTTTCCGTGTCCACGCTGTGGCAAACCATCCACTTGGGAAGGCAATGAATTTCGTCCTTTTTGTTCAGAACGTTGCAAAATGATTGATCTGGGAGCCTGGGCCAGTGATGAATATAAACTGCCGACTCAGGATGCACCGCAAGCAGATAATAGTGGCGAACAAGATGAATTTTAATCGTCTTGCGTGATCCGCAGGAAAACTCGTCTAAAGGTGGATAAAATGGATTGATCCACCTTAGTCAAATGGATTGGAAAGCATGTTCTTATATTCTAAAACCAAAAGAATAATACAAAAAATCAGAAGGATACCAATCGCCGTGATGAGTAAATCCTGACTATAAATCCCCAAACCCAAACATGCCAACATGAGAATAGTAAATATAAACAGGGCTATTTTTATCAATAGTCACTTCACAATTCATCCCTCAAAATAATAAACTATAAATCACGTGATACAAGTCAGCCTTTTATAGAGAAATGTTCATGTGCCTATAAATTTGTTTCTTATTTTCTTCATTACGTAATTCAAATTTACCCACAAAAACAACTTAAAAACAGTTTTTTACAACTGTTAAATTCATATCGTTTACCGATAAAAAGAATAACCTGTACTCACTTTTTAAACTATAATCCTTCTACAAGAATAGCAATAAAATTTTTCTTAATTGAACACTTAAAACTAAACTTAAAAACAGTACAGTTGGGCTATAACAGCCTCATCACGATAAAAACGAACAACAATAAATTTTAAAAGCTATAAAAAGGAGAGCCCCATGGGTCTTTGGTGCTTAAAAATTCTATTTTTTCTGTTTGTCAGCTTCAGTGTTGTGGGGCTGATTTTTGGAATTTATACCCATGATGGCATTATTATTGCGATTGGCATTTTATTCATACTAGCAGCCATTATCATTGCACTGGAATTAAAACAGCTACGCAGTGGACCCTTTCACCGAGATTGATGCAATAATTCATCAATCTCGTACAGGAAAAACAAAAAAGAATTAACCCGCTTTACCTGCTACGAAGGGATTATGCTGTTTTTCAAAACCAATGGTACTTAATGGACCATGACCGGAAATAAATTGCGTTTCATCCGGCAAACTAAAACATTCACGTTGAATGGAATCAAGCAGCTGCTGATGATTGCCGCGCGGGAAATCGGTCCGTCCAATAGACCCTTTAAACAGTACATCGCCTGTCCATAACAGGCCATAGTTTTTGTTATAGAACATCACATGACCCGGCGTATGACCCGGAGCAAAACGGACTTCGAATTGCTCTTGTCCCAGTTTTAAGACTTCTCCACCTTCAAGCCATTGAGTCACCTCTACCTTTTCAGGAACAGGAAAACCATAACGTTGTGATACTTCCTGAATCATGTCGAGCCAGAAGGCATCTTCCTTGTGCGGACCAATTACCGGCACATTCCAGACCTTGCTTAAAGCACCTACCGCACCGGCATGATCCAGATGCCCATGGGTCAACCATAAGGCTGTTACTTTCAGCCCCAAAGCTTCCACCTCGGCTTGTAGTTTTTCCGCTTCACCGCCTGCATCAATCAAAATGGCTTCTTTAGATTCAGCATCCCAAACAATTGAACAGTTTTGCTGAAATGCCGTGACTGGCACAATTTTGACTTGCAGCATGATAATGAAACCTCAGAGAAATTAGTAAGCGAATGTTTGCTTTAATCCATCAAGATTAGCCCGAAGCAGTGTGCTGAGCAAGGCGATATGATCTGGACGACAATTTAATGCCGGAATGTAGGCATATTCTCCACCACCTGCCGACTGGAATATTTCAGCATTTTGCAGCGCTAACTCTTCCAGAGTCTCCAGACAGTCTGCAGAAAAGGCTGGACTCATGACCTGAACCGATTTCACCCCTTGCTTGCCCCATTCTTCCAGCAAGGCATCGGTATAAGGTTTTACCCACTCCTGTTTTCCAAAACGCGACTGGAAACTGATGGCCCATTGCTCCCCGGATAAGCCCAATGCATCGGCCAATAATTGTGCCGTGACACGGCAGCGTTCTGCATAAGGATCGCCTTTATCTGCATAAGGCTGAGGGATGCCGTGGAATGACATCAACAGTTTTTCTGGCTGGCCATGTACGGCCTGATAGTCCCGGACACTTTGTGCTAGCGCCTGAATAAATGCAGGATGCTGATAATAATCGCGAATAATGGACAGACCGGGCAAATTGCGCTGCGTCAAAATCCATTTTGCCAGGGCATCATATAAAGGTGCTGTTGAGGTGGCTGAATACTGTGGAAATAAAGGCAATAAAATAATGTGATCTGGAATATCCTGTGACAAGCGATTCAAGGCAGAATCAATTCCTGGATTGCCATAAGTCATGGCAGGAATGATATTGAGTTCAAATTCAGGATATTGTCCGGTCAATGCTTTCTTTACTTCAATGACTTGATTCAATAGCACTTCACGCATGGGAGAATCTTGCTGCCACACCATTTCATAGGCATGGGCCACACGCTTGGGACGAAAAGGCAAGATAAACAGCCGTAAAATGATTTGCCAGACCGGTTTCGGGATTTCAATGACACGCTGATCGGACAGAAACTGCTTCAAAAACCGACGAACTGCAGGGACCGTGGGTTGGTCCGGCGTACCCAAATTGGCCAAAATAATCGTGACTTTCGTTTTAGGTGCAGAAGACATCAAACCCTTTTCCAATAGAAATGAACTGCTTTACTTTAACAGCTTTCTGCACTTTCTCTATATGGATTAAAACGCAGATTTAAATTGAAAAACACGATCATTATCCAGCAAATTACTTTCAAGTAGCTTTTGTCCCTTGAGGGTCAGCTGCCAGAGCATTCGTTGACGGTCATCCCGGCCTGACGGCACAATCCAGTCATTTTGGCGCATTTGCAGCTTAATATTGTGTAAGGCACGAATATTAATTTGTGCACGGGCAACAGCATGGGCACGTGGCATTTCCATCCTGGCATCTGCCAGACCCGTCTCATTCAAATAATCATTGATGCATTTGGAAAAATATTCTTCTGGTGTTGGATTGACAAACATGCTGCCCAAAATAGACAGGAGCTGAGCCCAGGTAAGTTTCTTCTGAATTTTCAGTTCTTTAAAATTACCATCTTGGTAAGCATGCATACGATATTCAAATGAAAACAGTTCATTCATGGAAACTTTAGGTAAAGACAGGAACGGGTCTACTTCCCGTTTTCCGACTTCGGTTTCCAGCTGTTCAATTTTGGCTTTCAGTTGATCAATTTGATCATGCAAAGCCTGGGTGTTTTGCGGTCGAACCCATCCCGATACCGGATAGCGCTCCAACATTTGTGGCATGTTAAAACGTACGGCCATTTCCAGATCACGCAGGCTACGGTAAGTAAAAATCTGATCCACTTCTTGTTGTAATAATTTGCGGAATTCTAAAAATTTTTCGCGCAATTCAGGTTTTTGATCATGTAAAGACTCATCACGTGATGCAGGGTCTTCATGCATAAAGACAATAATCGGTTTCTGTTTGGTGACGGCATAAATATATTCCAGATGCATATAACCCACACCTGACACAGACTGTTCACCATACTGACTGCCTACCAGCAGGACCACATAGTCGCAATCATCAATCTGACGACGTGCAAATGCAGTGCTTAATGGCGTTCGCTGTTCTAATCCCCAAGAAAAGAAACCCATGCCCACTAAAGTTTGAGCCAAAACGATGCGTTCCGGCTGCATTTCACTGCCAGAAGTAGAAATAAAAACCTGATAACGCTTATCGAGCATTGGTTATCCTCTTCCAATTGCTTATTACATCCTGACTGATACATCCTGAGCAGTCCGGATATAATTCAGCGACCCCAATATAAAAATTTTTTAATATATTTCAAAAGACTAGCCGCATTTGTTTATTTATTCAACACCAATATTATGAATATCCCAAGTCAAATCTTCTTGAATCAGGTACTGCAGCACAGTTTTTAAATTTTCTGCATTATTGCCACTCACATAGCACTCGATGCGTAAGCCATTATTTTGTTCTTGCTCAAATAACAATTGATTTTTGATCAAAATACGGGCTGTTTGTCGCGCAACTGCCAGTCCAGAGTCAATTAATGTCAGTTTCTGACCAAATATAGACTGAATTGCAGATTTTAGGAAGGGATAATGTGTGCAACCTAAAACTAAATAATCGGCTCCCTGATCAACCACAGGTTGCAAAATTGCTTTTAAGGTCGCTAAACATGCCTCACTCATCTGTGCACCACTTTCCACAAAAGGCACCAAATCCAGACAGGTGACAGGAATAACCTGCACATTGGAGGGAATTGCAAAACGCTGGATCACGTCTTTAATCAGCTGACCACGAAAGGTTGCAGGCGTGGCAAGCACAGCCACGGTTTTGGATTTAGTTTGCAAAACGGCCGGTTTTAGTGCCGGTACCAGACCGATAATCGGAAAATTTTCTCCATAATAATCACGTAAATAATCCAGACTGAATGCAGACGCGGTATTGCATGCAACAACTGCGACTTTACACCCCTTCCGATACAACCACTCAATGGCATGCGCTGTAAGTTCACGAATTTCCTGATCTTTTCGTGGGCCATACGGTACATGTGCAGTATCGGCATAATAAACAATACGTTCTTTGGGTAAATGTCTGGCAATTTCTAGTGCGACAGACAAACCACCTATTCCAGAATCAAAAATCCCGATGGGTGCATCAGCGTGTGCCTTAGGCATTGGATCGATTAAAGGATAAACAGGATGAATGGCTGTCATCGTTTCACTTTCAGCAGTTCAAGAAATCGGAAGATCAAAGCTTAAACCTCAGGTGCCCAATTGCAAGTAAAAATCGCCACTTTGTAAGCTTAAAATGGTTTCATTTTTGTCATTTTCAAGCAGCTGTCCCATTTCAATTAAATGAAAAAAAGCAGAACGTTGAATTAATGCATTGATGCCAAAACGCACGTGTACATAAGGACGCAATTCACTTTCATATTCACGCATAAAAATCGGATGCTGCTGATCCACAATCACAATATCCTGGGTGGTCGTGGTGAATTGGATATAAGTCTTTCCATCAATCTCGACCTGATCCACCTGATTGACAAATAAAGGCTCATCTTCTACTTCAATTTCAATCTGCTCAACCGGGGTCTTTAAGTAGAATTTGCCCTGTTCTTTCCAGAGCACGGTTGAGAACAGGTCAATCAGGGCTTGTCGTTTAATCAATTGACCTTCGTGCCACCATTCTCCATTGGCTTTTACCTTTAAATCCATTGTCCCACAATGCTTTGGGTTGAATTGATCCAATGGGGGTATTGACCTTTTGTGACCGGCCTGTGCATCTTTTAAGTATTGTGCAATGCCTTTTAAATTTTTATCATCGGGAATAGCTACTTTTTTCGTCGGATTTGGTGAATTATTTTGATTAATCATGACTAAAGACCCTGCTGACGGAAAAATAATATGATTCAGCCAATTGGCTAGATCGAGGTTTAAAACTATACTAGCCCACAATATAAAAGGCACGATATTAAAATTGTGTCTGGGCACACAGAATACTCATGGCAGCACCGGAATAATGACGGTTGCCACCTTCTAATCATATGAGGAATCCTACATGGAACACATCGAACGTGAATCGATGGAGTTTGACGTCGTCATCGTAGGTGCAGGACCGGCCGGTCTTTCTGCAGCGATCAAGATCCGTCAACTTGCAATTGAAAACAACCTGAACGATCTGTCGGTTTGTGTGGTGGAAAAAGGCTCTGAAGTCGGTGCGCATATCCTGTCCGGTGCAGTACTGGAACCACGTGCCATGAATGAGCTATTCCCGAACTGGAAGGAAGAAGGTGCCCCTTTAAATGTACCGGTAACCGAAGACAAAACCTATTTCCTGCTCTCGGATGAAAAATCACAGGAAGCCCCACACTGGATGGTGCCTAAAACCATGCACAACGACGGCAACTATGTCATCTCGCTTGGCAACGTGGTGCGCTGGTTGGGCCAAAAAGCGGAAGAGCTGGAAGTGTCGATCTTCCCGGGCTTTGCCGCATCGGAAATTCTCTATCATGCAGATGGTTCGGTAAAAGGCATCCAGACCGGTGACATGGGCATTGGCAAGGATGGCGAACCGACACATAACTTCACTCCAGGCTATGAACTGCATGCCAAATACACCCTGTTTGCTGAAGGCTGCCGTGGCCACCTCGGCAAGCGTTTAATTGCCAAATACAACCTCGATAAAGATTCAGATCCGCAGCACTACGGGATCGGCATTAAGGAACTGTGGGAAATCGACCCGGCGAAACACAAGCCAGGTCTGGTGATGCACGGTGCCGGCTGGCCGTTAAACGAAACCGGTTCGTCAGGCGGCTGGTGGCTGTACCACGCTGAAAACAATCAGGTGACTTTGGGCATGATCGTCGATCTGTCCTATACCAACCCACACATGTATCCGTTTATGGAAATGCAGCGCTGGAAAACCCATCCTTTAATCAAGCAGTATCTGGAAGGCGGCAAGCGCATTTCTTATGGTGCGCGTGCCGTGACCAAAGGCGGCTTTAACTCGCTGCCGAAATTCACCTTCCCGGGTGGTAGCCTGATTGGTGATGATGCCGGCTTCCTGAACTTTGCCAAAATCAAGGGTTCGCATACCGCGATGAAATCCGGCATGCTCTGCGGTGAAGCGGTATTTGAAGCGATTGCTGCAGGCGTGGCCAAAGGCGGTGACCTGGCGGTTGCGCGTGTTACGGAAGGCGAAGACCTGTTTGCCAAAGAACTGACTGCTTACACCGACAAGTTTAACAACAGCTGGCTGAAAGAAGAGCTATACAACTCGCGTAACTTTGGTCCAGCCATGCACAAGTTTGGCCAGTGGCTCGGTGGTGCATTTAACTTTATCGACCAGAACGTGTTTAAGGTGCCGTTTACCCTGCACGACCTGGTGACGGATTTCGGTGCACTGAAAACCGTGGATGCGGTGAACTTCAAGCCGAACTATCCAAAACCGGATGGCAAGCTGACCTTTGACCGTTTGTCTTCGGTGTTTGTATCCAACACGGTACATGAAGAAAACCAGCCAGCACACTTGAAGCTGACCGATGCCTCGATTCCGGTGAACGTCAACCTGCCAAAATGGGATGAACCGGCACAGCGCTACTGCCCGGCGGGGGTATACGAAATCATGGAAAATGATGACGGTTCGAAACGCTTCCAGATCAATGCAGCCAACTGTGTACACTGCAAGACCTGTGACATCAAGGATCCTTCACAGAACATCACCTGGGTAACGCCGGAAGGCGGTGGTGGTCCAAACTACCCGAATATGTAATGAGTCTCAGTTGAGATATAAAATAAACCCGCTAAAAAGCGGGTTTATTTTTAGAGATTAAAACACCTTAAAATTTAAGTCGTAAGTGATGAATCAATCTTTCAATCACACATCTCTAATCACGTATTTTAAATAAAAAAATCATTAACCCTTCTTCACCAGATAATGGAACTCTTTATTGCCGTTTTCATCTAAACATTCTTCCTGCAATAACAGCTCATGTCCCAAATGCATGCAGAATTTCGGAATATCCCAAGAGGTTGAATTATCTGTTGCAAATACTTCCACCACATCGCCAGACTTGGATTTACGAATCGCCTGATGCAGCATCATCACCGGTTCAGGGCAACGTAATCCACGGGTATTTAATTGAATGCTTGGAATGACAGAGGGTTCAGACATCAGAAAACTCAGGTTTAAAATCTGCGGTTATTTTAGCATAAACATAAAGGTCCGGTGATATGCTGCAAAATGAAGGAGATAGCTTGGTTTTCTGACCTAATTAACTCTGATTTAGATGAAGATTAGCGATAGACAACTGTATTTTCTACGGTATGATTAAAATTACATTTTTTAGATATTAAGCGTCTTTAGGAAAGATCATGCACGAGGAATCAGGCCCGTCGTGGGGCATGCGCGGCTTACGCAAATGGCTGAGTACAGCACCCGAAACTCGCGACGAACTGTTAAAATTAGTACAAGATTCACGTCGTTTTTTAGAACCCGATACTGTTGCCATGCTTGAAGGCGTGCTTGACCTTCCGGCAACCAAGATTCGTGAGGTCATGACCCCACGAACCGCCATGATCAGCTTGCAAGAAGATGATCAGCTGCTCGATATTCTGCATGTCCTGGTAGAATCTGCACATTCACGTTTTCCTGTTTTTTCATCTGATCAACCGGATAATGTGGTCGGCATTTTATTGGCCAAAGACCTGTTGCCTTTCCTGACCGAACCTACCTCCAAAGTAGATATTCGCGCCTTAATGCGCCAACCGCTGTTTGTGCCGGAAAGTGCCCGTTCCGATCAGGTCATGCGGATGTTGAAAAACACCCAGACCCATATTGCAGTGGTGATTGATGAATATGGCACGACTTCAGGTTTGGTCACCTTAGAAGACATTCTGGAAGAAATTGTCGGTGAAATTGAAGATGAACACGACAAGGTCGATGAAGAAGCCCAGTACATTATTCCCGATAACGATCCACACACGGCGAATACCTGGCTGGTTCAGGCACTTACACCAATTGAACACTTTAACAATGTTTTAGATGCTGATTTTTCCGATGATGAAGTAGAAACTGTCGGCGGTTTATTGCTTCAAGAAATGGGTCTAGTCAGCGATTTACAAGGTCAAGTGATTGAACTTGAAAATTGGGAATTTACCATTTTAGAAGCAGATGCACGTACTATTCATCTGATTCGAGCTGTCCGTAAATGAGAACTTACTTTGATAAGCTGTTAAATTCATCTCAACAACACAAGCAGCTCCCTTTTATTTATCCCTTTTTAATTTCGCTTTTTTCAGGTGCCGTGTTCAGTTTTGCACTGGCACCTTATTATTACTGGTGGCTGGCCATATTGTCGCCAGCTTTGCTCTATGCTTCGCTGCGTAAACGCTCTGCTCCACAGGCTTTTTTCATTGGCTGGGCTTATGGCTTTGGCTTGTGGTTTGTCGGGGCCTTCTGGCTGTATACCTCAATCCATGTTTATGGGGATACCAGTGCTTTCTTAAGCGTACTGATGATTGCCTTCATGGCCTTGGTGATGGGGCTATTTACCGCACTGCAAACCTGGATCTATCGGCGCTTTTTCCCAGAAACACCCCTGACTTTTGCACCTCTCTGGATATTCTTCGAGTGGGCCAAAACCTGGGTATTTACCGGTTTCCCCTGGCTATTTGTCGGTTATGCCTTTACCGAACGTTTCCTGGATAGCTATGCGCCCTTATTCGGTATTTTCGGTGTATCGTTTGTGGTGATTATACTGGCCTGTGCGCTGGTGGAAATTCTGAATAAGCGAGTGTTCTGGATCATCCCCTCAGCCATCTTGCTGCTGGGTGCCTGGGGAGCTTCTTATCTTCAATTTGTTGAAAAAAAAGCTGAAAAATCGCTTTCCGTTTCCCTGATTCAGGGCAATATTCCGCAAGACCTGAAATGGCTGACCGAATACCAGATCAAAACCCTGATGATCTATGCCAATCTAAGCCGGACCGAATGGGGACGGGATCTGATCGTCTGGCCGGAATCTTCCATTCCAATGTTCCAGACGGATATTGAACCGTTTTTAGATGCCATGAAAGTTCAGGCCAATAAAACCGGAACAGCATGGGTGACGGGTATCCCCTACTGGGATTTGAAAGAATCACAAATTGAACAACACCCGATGTACTACAACAGCATTATGGCAAGCGGTGATGAATCGAACGGTCTGTATAAAAAACAGCGTCTGGTTCCTTTTGGCGAATATGTGCCTTTATCTGGCTGGCTCAGCTGGGTACTGCCTGCATTGCAAAATGATCCGTCCATGAGCGGTTTTTCTCGCGGAGCGCACGACCAGAAACCGTTAAATGTGAAAAATCATGCACTGGGTGCGGCGATTTGCTATGAAGTGGCTTATCCCAACCTGACCCGTCGCAATGCCAGTCAAAGCGATTACCTGGTGACGGTGTCTAATGATGCCTGGTTTACCGGTACGGCCGGACCTTGGCAGCACTTGCAGATGGTACAGATGCGTGCCAAAGAAAATGGACGCTGGTTTATTCGTGCCACCAATACCGGGGTGACGGCCTTTATCGATCATCACGGACATATTGTCAAACAGGCACCGACCGACCAAACTGCAATTCTTCGTGGTGAACTGCCTGCGATGCAGGGGGAAACCCTGTATATGCGCTTCAGTGATTGGCCAGTATTGATTGTGTCATTCTTGCTATTACTGCTGGGTTGGCGCTTCCGCCCACGTAAGGTGGATGTTTCGTTTAAATCACGGCGTTGAAATTCCATCTGAGCTCCCTTCTTCAAGGGAGAAACAGTCCCCCTTTCGAAAAGGTGAGCAGTACACTGCGCAAGGAGGGGGATTAAGTATTTTCACAAGCCACCACAAATCCCGCCCAACCTCCCTTTTCCAAAGGGAGGAGCCTTTTAAAAGTAATTAAAAAAACCGAGATATTTATCTCGGTTTTTTATGCACTGGATTTTATAATTGTGTGACGAGATAAGAAATCATGCTTGCTAAAAGCAACATGGGAATGTAACGATAAATGCTCACTATACTTTGTTCTAAAACTGAAGACTGTTCTTGTTTTAATTTTAATACAGTCGCTTTTAATGCAGACCAAAAGCACAGTACAAACAGGGCACTGAATAAACTGATGGCAAAAAATCCGACCATAATCTGGCTACTGCCTTCCGTCGCATTCCATAAGTTTAAAATGCCTTGACTGATGGGAAGTAAGCTCAAAATTAAAAGAACAGACTTGAGCATTGCCCAATGAAATTGGTTAATTTCATCCGATATTATAAATGCTTTCATTCCATTCTCCTTGGCTAAAAAATGCCTTTAAGAATATTATGCTCAGTTTTAATTAAATAAAAAGACTATATATCTGGATACTTTACAATTATTGTAATCAACAAATATGGGAATCATTCTTATTATAAATCTTAAATCATGATTATTATATAATTTCTTTTAAATTCAATATTTTAATATATATTTTATAATTAAGATTTATTATCACTTCATCCTTTATTGAATAACCAGATGAAGTGAAGTGATATATTTTATACCCTTAAAATAATTAAGGATTTTTAATTAAGGCTGATAATAAATATCGGCATCGGTATCTTCACCGCCTTCTTTACCGTCGGCACCAAAAGAATATAAATCGAATGCCCGACCTTCAGCACCGGGAATCACATATTGAATATCATTGTCCCAGCTGTCTTTCGGATAACCACCTTTGACATAACCGCCCTGCATCCAGTTTTTAGCCGAAGCCGGCTGATTTACCAAGGCATCTAAACCGCCATCTTGCATGGACGGATATTTCCCATTATCCAGTTTGTATTGGTCTAAAGCCCCGGCAACGCCTTTCAAGGTAATGGAAGTGGTATCAACCTTGGCTTTTTCACCGCGCCCCATCACATTAGGCACAATCAGTGCAGCCAATACACCTAAAATTACAATCACCACCATCACTTCAATGAGGGTAAAGCCTGAGGCACGATTCACTCGAGTGCCACTCGAGTGTGCCGCAAGTCCGAAAGCTGTGCTTGAGGAGGAGATTTCATTCACAACCGGTTCAGTCTTTTTCATTCAATTTCTCTCATTCATCTTTAGAAAGTTTGATTCACTTTCGATTTTTCGTAGAATTTACTCTATTTCTGTTTAAATCATATTATTCATATTCACAATTGGCAGCATCACTGCAATCACGATCACCAGCACAATACTTGCCATCAAGACCAGCATCAAAGGCTCAAGCAATGCCAGCAAAGTAGAAATCAGTGTAGTCACTTCCCGATCCTGCATGGTCGATGCACGCTCTAACATACGATCCAGCTCGCCCGATGCTTCGCCACTTTTGATCATTTGTACCATCATCGGTGGGAAATAACCACTGCGTTCCAGTTGTGTCGCGAGGTTGCCCCCTTCGGTGACTCGCTCGGCGGCCAAATTGACCGAATCACGGATGACCCAGTTATTACTCACCGCGGCGCCAATTTTAAGTGCATCCACCAAAGGTACGCCAGACTGAGTCAAAATAGATAAGGTGCTGGCAAAACGTGCTGCATTTATACCACGTGATAATTTACCCAATAATGGCAGTTTGAGCGTTAAACGATCAAACGCATAATGCCCGGCGGATGTTCTTAAAAAACGAAGCAAAGTAATAAAACCCAGCACACTGGCGATCAGCAAAAACGGCCAGGCCACACGAATAAAGTCACTGGCTTTCATCAGCACGACCGTAATCCACGGTAATGCCTCCTTGCTCTGGTCAAAAGTCTTGACGATGTCAGGCACCACATACGTCATCAACCCCATCACAATGGCAAAGGACATCAGCATGAGAATAACCGGATAAATCATCGCACCCTGCACTTTTTTTTGCATGGCAAAGCGGTTTTCGGTGTAATCTGCGAGCTGATCCAGAATTAAATCGAGATGTCCTGAGCGCTCACCAGCGGCAATGGTCGCAATATAAAGCTCGGGCAAACGTCCGGATTGCTGTAAAGCATTGGCCAAAGAATGCCCCTCCAGTACTTTTGAACGCACGGACATCAACAGGTTTTGCACATGGGCTTTTTCATTTTGCTTGCCTACCGCCCGCAGCGCCTCTTCCAAAGGAATTCCGGCTGCCACCAGAACTGAAAGCTGACGGGTAAACAGGGCCAGATCATAGGCCGTGATTTTTTTCTGAAACCAGCGTTTTGAGTTATGCTTATCTTTTTGCTCCACAGGATCAACCGTCACAGGAATAAGCGCTTTGTCTCTGAGCTGTTGACGGATTTGACGTGCTGAATCACCCTCTAACACGCCTTTTTGCTGCTTCCCTGAAGCATCAATGGCAGTAAATTGATATGCAGGCATTGTGATGCTCTAATTTTCTAAAATTTGCTTCAGCGCGGTTGCGTCTGACCACCAAAATCATTCATATTCTTATACATAAATGATTTGCTCACTCTAACATAACTCTATCCTTAGCACGACGAAATTTGATCAGGACCATTTGACCTTTATTTATGCCAAATACACCATCGACTCCAGCCGACATTTATCGCATTCGTGTTGCCGTACCCGTACATCTCTATGACTGTTTTGACTACACCTTAACGGCTGAACAATACCGGCAAGCTGAAGTTGGGGCACGTGTGGCCGTGTCGTTTGGACGGCAAAATCTGGTGGGTATTATTGTTGAAAAATTAACGGCCGATACCCCGATTGATCCGCGTTTTAAGCTCAAAGCCATATCTGAACTGCTGGATGATCAAGCGCTGTTAGATCGAAAAATTTTAAGCTTGCTCACCTGGTCCGCACAATATTATCAATTTCCGGTTGGCGAAGTTTTTCAAAGCGCCCTGCCGACATTTTTACGTCAGGGCAAACCCTATAATTTATTGGCCCGAATGTGGAAAGTGCTGGATTTGCATGCCGAAGACAAGCTGACGCGCTCTGAAAAACAGCAACAAGCCTATAAAGTGCTGAAATTACATCCTCAAGGCACCACGGAAAATATTTTAAATTTAGCCGGAATTGAAACGGCGACCCTCAAAGCGCTGGAAAAAAAGGCGGTTGTGGAGTGTATTCTGGAACATCAGGATTTTAGTCCGCAGCCCGTCACCTTGGCACAAATGCCCTTAACCGCCAATGAAGATCAGAAAAAAGCCATTCAACAGGTGTTAAAAGCCCAGAAAAAATATCAGGCCTTTTTACTGGATGGTTTGACCGGAAGCGGTAAAACCGAAGTGTATTTGCAAATCATGCAAGAGGTGCTGAAACAGGGCAAACAGGTCCTGGTTTTAGTGCCTGAAATTGGCCTGACCCCGCAGACCATCAGCCGGTTCCAGTCACGTTTTCATGGCAACATTGTACTGCTGCATTCAGGACTGAATGATTCCAAGCGCCTGCAAGCCTGGCAGGCTGCACAAACCGGCAAGGCTTCGATTATTTTAGGGACCCGTTCAGCCATTTATACGCCGCTGCCAAATCTGGGCTTAATCATTCTCGATGAAGAACATGATCTGTCATTTAAACAGCAGGAAGGTTTTCGCTATCATGCCCGCGATGTCGCCATGTATCGGGCCCATCTTGAAAGCTGTCCAATTATCTTAGGTTCGGCGACCCCTAGCATAGACAGTTATGCGCTGGTTGAATCGGGGAAAATGACCCGTTTGCAGCTTAATCAGCGTGCCGGTGCTGCACTGATGCCGAAGATTCATTTGATTGACCTGAAAATTGCGCAAAAACAGCATGGCATTAGCCAAAACCTGATCGATGAAATTCAAAAACGTTTAGACAAAAAAGAACAGGTGCTGGTGTTTTTAAACCGACGCGGTTATGCACCGGTACTGATTTGTGAAAGCTGTGCCTGGCAGGCCAAATGTCCACATTGTGATGCCAATTTTACCGTGCATCGACAGCCCTATCAGCATCTGCATTGTCACCACTGCGGTACCATTCATCGTATGCCGGAACATTGCCCGCAATGCAATCACAGCGAATTAAAATCGATTGGCATGGGCACAGCCAAAGTGGAAGAACATCTGCAACAGCTTTTTCCCAATTTCGACGTGATTCGGGTCGACCGCGATTCCACCAGCCGGGTCGGCAGCTGGCAAAAAATTTATGACAAGATTCAGAAAAGTGAACCGGTGATCTTGCTCGGCACCCAGATGCTGGCCAAAGGACATCATTTTCCCTATGTCACTTTAGTGGCCATTTTAGATATTGATTCCGGCCTGCTCAGTGTCGATTTCCGTGCCACCGAACGCACGGCGCAACTGATCGTACAGGTTGCCGGGCGTGCCGGACGCGGTGAACGCAAAGGTGAAGTCTATTTGCAAACCCTGAGACCGGATCACCCCCTATTAAATACCTTAATTGACAAGGATTACCGGCATTTTGCCAGACAGACCTTAAAAGAACGTCAGGCTGCATTATTGCCCCCTTCTCGTTATGCCGCCTTAATTCGCTGTGAATCGAAAAGTCAGGAACAGAACCAGGAATTTTTACAGCAGCATGCCCAGGCTTTAAGACAGGTTTCGGAAAACCTGATTGATATCTGGGGGCCGATTCCTGCCCCGATGGAACGTAAGGCCGGACGTTATCAGGCACATATGGTGCTGTTGTCACAGGACCGGGCCCGATTACACTTTTATATCCGTGGCTGGTGGCAAAATATGTTGCATCAAAAGCCCTCAGCCATGAAACTTACCCTCGATATAGATCCTCAGGAATTAAGCTAAGTCCACGTTCATGCTTTGCTTAATTTTGTTGACATTAAAATAAAG
This sequence comes from Acinetobacter sp. ANC 4216, assembly GCF_004331195.1. Classification (NCBI taxonomy): domain Bacteria; kingdom Pseudomonadati; phylum Pseudomonadota; class Gammaproteobacteria; order Moraxellales; family Moraxellaceae; genus Acinetobacter; species Acinetobacter sp. ANC 4216. Next base: position 114,735 of record NZ_SJOC01000002.1, read on the forward strand.
TCCAGGATGAACCGATGTCGCTACTGTTACAAATTACGATTTTTCTGGGTGCTTCGCTACTTTTAGTGCCGCTCGCCAAGCGTTTTGGCATTGCCACGGTACTCGGCTATTTGTTTACAGGTATTCTGCTCGGTCCCAGCGTATTCAATATTGCCAGTGATCCGGAAGCGATTCAGGAACTGGCCGAATTTGGCGTGATTTTGCTGATGTTCATTATTGGTCTGGAGCTGCGTCCACAACGGCTGTGGGAAATGCGCAAATCCATTTTCCTGATGGGCAGCCTGCAAGTCGGGATTACCGGGGTGATTCTGGCCATATTGACTTTTTTTGTCTTAAACCAAAACCTTTCTGCCAGCTTTGTCATTGGTATGGCGCTGGCACTGTCCTCCACCGCCTTTGTGTTACAGCTGCTTTCAGAAAAGCAGCAGCTCAATACCACCTTCGGGCAACAATCTTTTTCAATTTTATTGTTCCAGGATATTGCGGCCATTCCGCTCTTGGCGATTATTCCCTTATTGGCAGGTACCGAATCAACCCATCATGGGGTGGCCTATTTTGCCGCAATTATTGCGACTTTTAGCGGCCTGTTCCTGTTTAGCCGCTACATGATGCGTCCTTTTTTTCGCTTTGTGGCCAAAAGTGGCGCGCATGAACTGATTACCGCCGTCGGTTTATTTATTGTGCTGGGCGTGGTGGCATTGATGGATGTGCTCGGTATCAGCACGACCCTCGGCGCTTTCTTAACCGGGGTGTTGCTGGCCGACTCTGAATTCCGACATGAGCTTGAAGCCAGTATTGCACCGTTTAAAGGGCTGCTGCTGGGCTTATTCTTCATGACGGTGGGCATGACCACCCAATTGTCACTGCTGGTGGATATGCCCTGGCTGATTATTGGCGGTGCACTCATTTTAATGCTGGTCAAAAGCGTGACCCTGACGACCATTGCCCGCTATTTAAACTATTCATGGCGCAACAGCTTGCTGCTTGCGACCTGTCTGGCTCAAGGCGGTGAATTTGCCTTTGTGGTGCTGAAAGTCGCAATGAGTGAAAAAGTACTCACTCAAGCCATGCTTGAACCTCTGACCTTGATTGTGACCCTTTCCATGGTACTCACCCCAATGTTGTACTGGATCATCAGCAGCTGGGTTATTCCTTTAATAGATAAAGAAAAAGCCCCGGTCTATGATGAAATTCCAGACATCCACAACCCGATGATCATTGCCGGCTTTGGCCGTTTCGGACAGATCATTGCCCGTATTGCCCATTTACAGCACCAGTCTTTTACCGCCATTGACAGTAACCTGGAAAAAGTCGATTTCGTACGCAACTATGGCGGCACGGTATACTATGGTGATGCCACACAACCCGATATTTTACGTTCCGCAGGCATTGAACACGCCAAAGTTTTTGTCCTGGCGATTGATGATATTGAAGACTCCATGAATGTGGCGCGCCATATTCGTTTAAACTATCCCAATCTGAAACTTTTGGTGCGCGCCCGAGACCGCCATCATGTGCATTTACTGCGGGATTTGGGGGTCGAACAGATCTGGCGTGAAACCTATCTGTCCTCGCTGGGCATGGCTTATCGTGCTTTACGTGAATTAGAGATCAGCGAAGAAGATGCGTATAAGAGTATTGAACTGTTCCGTGATTACGATGAGAAATTATTGCTTCAACAGCAACGGGTTTATACTGATGAACAGAAAATTTATGAAACCCATCGTAATGCACTGGCAGAACTGGAACATCTATTTGAAAGTGATGCACAAATTCGTCAAGAACCTACTGGCGTCAATTTACAACGCGGTCTAGAACATCAGCGTATTGATGTCACAAGAGATGATAGTAACTAGCTTGTGTTTTACAATATAGACACCATTAACACGGGCTATTGGAGAAATTTATGTCTGAATTACGTCAACGCTTTTATATTGAAAATTGCCCGATTCGTGGTGAAGTCGTCCATCTGGAAAGCGTTTTGCAAACAATTCTCGCGCAGCGTGATTATCCGCAAGCCATTCAAATTCTTTTGGGGGAAATGCTCAGCGCTACCGCCTTGTTAGCGAGCACCCTGAAAATTAAAGGCCGGATCAGCCTGCAAATTCAGGCAGCGGGCACCTTTAAATGGGCAATGGCGGAATGTAATCATTTAGGCCAGTTACGCGCATCAGCCGATTATGAAGAAGATCCACGCTTTTTCCAGGCGGAAAACAGCAGTACGGTGTTTAATGCCCTGGTCAATCCGGTACTGTTTATTAATATCGAGCCTGAATTCGGCGAACGCTATCAGGGTATTATTGCGCTTGAGCATGATACCTTGGCTGGCTGTCTAATGCAGTATTATGATTTATCAGCACAAATTCCAACAAAAATTGTGTTGGCGAGTACAGCTGAACGCTCTGGCGGTCTGCTGATTCAACTCTTGCCACGCAATAGTGAAGAAGAGCAGCAACGTGTGGATGAAGACCTTTGGCCACGCCTGACCATGCTGACTGAAACCTTAAAAGCGGAAGAACTCACAGATCTTGAACCGACTGAAATTCTTTACCGTTTGTATAATGAAGAAGATGTGCGTTTACCCGAAGCTGAACGATTAAGCTTTGGCTGTACCTGTTCTAAAGAACGCTGTGCCAATGCCCTGATTCAAATTGGTGTAGAGGCAGTTCGTGAAACTTTAGAGTTCCAGAATCCGATTACCATGGATTGCCAGTTCTGCAGCACCCGCTACACATTTACTGCCGAAGAAGCTTTTGGGTTATTTGGTAAACACCTCAGTTGATTTTATTCAAGTGAACAACATCAGGACAGCTATAATCGCTGTCCTTTTTTATCTTCGCAAAAAATTAAAAATAAAATCCATTATTTTCTTATCCTTTTTTACCTCATTTTTTTACACTTGTATTTTAAATATTTTAGCGTAAAATTTCATTTCAAAATAAAGCAAAACAATCTCAAATAATGCTTTATATTTAATGCATAAAAATAAATTAATAATTGGAAATATTGACCACATGAACACAAAAATAATGCTTAGTCTATTATTACTGCTGACCTGTCCTTTTATTCATGCAAAAGCCCTTGATTTAGTGGGTACATGGAAAGCGATTGATGATAAAACAGGATATGCTCGTGCTGACGTTCTGATCACCAAGAAAGAAAATGGAGGGTATCTGGGAACAATTATCCAGGTCCATGCCATTCCAAACCGTACCGCCATTGATCATTGTGAAAAATGCAAAGGTGCACTCAAAAATGCCCCTCTGATTGGCTTACCGATCTTGTCAGGATTTAGGCAAAATCCTAAAAAGACAGATGAATTTATTGATGGTCAGGTACTTGATCCCCTTTCAGGTCATGTCTATCAAGGTAAGGGACGTCTCAATACACGAGGCAATGTCCTGACCTTACGCGGCTTTATTGGAGCCAGTTTGCTCGGCCGGACCGTTTCCTGGATTAGAGTGGATTAACATGCTATTCATTCAGCACAAGTTTTTATCTCTGTCCTGTTAGAAACTTGTGCATCCTCCACATTTACAATCCCAAAATCCAGTGCAACATTCATCTCTATAGCCAATCCATAAATTATTCTTTTTTATTCACTTAGATATATCAAAAGATAAATTTCATGATTAAAACCTATAAAAATAATAATTTTTCCTCATGAAAAACCATATTCCGCATTCCGGTAAAATATTCATTGAATAAAATCTTAAATCTTTAATATCGAGTTCGGGTGTTTTTTAATCAAAAGGAAATTAAAAAATAAACCACACAACACTCCCCTTTGTTTATGTGACTTATTTAGCAATTTAATCATTTGATTTTATAGATACTTATCGCTATAAATTAGGCGTTTTACTCTAAAAATATAAAACATTCATTTCAACAGGGGGAATTAATGAAGAATGTATATAAAAGTGTTGTGACAGGACTACTATTAGCAACCCTATCTTCATTCAGTTTTGCAGCAAACGATAATGACCCTTTGGTCGGCAAATGGAAAACCATTGATGATCGTACTGGTTATTCACGTGCCGATGTAGAAATCAGTAAAAAACCGGATGGCACCTATGAAGGTATCATCGTCGAAACCCGGAGTGTGCCGGGTACAGAAAAGATGGTCATCTGTACAAACTGTCCGGGCAACTTAAAAAATAAACCATTTATTGGCTTACCTTTTATTTGGGGATTTAAACAAAATCCAGATAATCCACGTGAATTTAATAATGGTCGCGTACTTGACCCGATTGGCGGCAAAGTTTACAAAGGCAAGGCACGTTTAAGCAGCAATGGTAAGCGTTTAACCATTCGTGGTTTTGTCGGCGTATCGGTGATTGGTCGTAGTGTGACCTGGATTAAACATTGATCTTATTCATAATTTGCGAAGGTCCCTATTTAGGGGCCTTTTTTGTCATGATTTGAAACAATAAGGTACAGATCTATACTGTTTCAAATTTATGAAAGGCATAATAATGATTAAAACATAATCAATTTTATCTTCTTATTTATGTCTAAAAGTCATTACGAAGTTCTTGGCATTAGTCGCAATGCCACACAGGATCAAATAAAGAAAGCTTACCGGAAACTGGCCCGAAAATACCATCCTGATGTTAGCAAAGAGAGTGATGCTGAAGAAAAGATGCAAAGCATTAATGTTGCCTATGACACCTTAAGCAACGAAGAAAAAAAAGCCGAATATGATTTTCAGCTGGATCATCCTGAAGCTTTTTATCAATCCGGGGCACAGACAGGAACCGGTGGTTTTGACAATACCCAGTTCTATCGGCAGGGCTTTAATCAGCAACATTCCGGTTTTAGTGGCTTTGAAGATCTGTTTGGACGTTTTGGTTCGGGTTTTGGTGGTAGTAACTATCAATACCAGAACCAGCAAAGACAGCAACAGCGCAGTTATCAAGGCGAAGATCAGCATGCCAGTATAGAAATTGATCCTGAAATTGCTTATCACGGTACAACCCAACGGATTACCTTGCAGATTCCCACTTTAAATGCTTATGGAGAACCTGAAGTTCAACGCAAGACCTTACAGGTGAAAATCCCCAAAGGCATGAAAGAAGGTCAACACATTCGTCTGAATGGCCAAGGTCAGAGTGGCATTAATGGCGGCAAAAATGGGGATTTGTACATTGAAATTCACTATAAGGATACTGCCCAGATTCGGGTTGAAGGGGCCGATATTTATTACAGCGTGAATATTTCCCCTTGGGAAGCTGCACTAGGGCAAAGCATTGAAATCTCTACGCCCGAAGGTAAAAAAATTCAGGTAAATGTGCCTAAAAATGCCAAAACCGGTCAACAGTTAAGGCTTAAGGACCAAGGAATTCCAAGCAAAGTCCCGGGTCATCTTTACCTGGTTTTAAATATTGTGTATCCAACTGCGCAAACTGAACATGAACAGCAGGCTTATCAAGCTTTTTCCGAAGCTTTTGCAACATTTAAGCCGCGCAATGATTAAGGAGAACATCATGACGACTATTCATTATCGTGAAATTATATCTGATGAGTTTAATCCTGCAGATGTCATTGATGAACATTACAGTTTTGATTTAAAGCATTTTGCTGATGCGTGCGGGCAAAGTCCGGAATGGGTTTTACAACTCCTTGAATACGATATTCTGGACACGCGTCCAGAAGAAAGAATTCATCAATTTTTTGGTGATGATGTTTCGCGTGCACGTCGGGCCTACCGTTTGCAGCGCGACTTCGATGCCAGCTTTTCTGCGGTGGCAATGATGCTCGATTTGATTGATGAAGTGCAACAATTACGTAAACAGGTCAAGCACTTAAATGTAAAAGGCAATTAAGGCTACTTTGCTGTCTCCACCGTACCTTTTATAGATCAGGTATGTGGTGGTTATTTTATTCTGAAATTCAACGCTGGAGAATAATCTAGGCTTATGAAAACCAAAGAATGCAATAAGAAAGTGAAGAGAATGTTTCCTGAACATCAGGAATTGATCCATAAACTACGGCATGATGATCCTCATTTCGCAAAAATATTTGAGAGTCATCAGGAACTTGATAAGGAGATCGCCCAGCTGGAGCTTAATCCGGTGAATTTAATTAATGATGATATTGATTCATTAAAGCGCAAGAAACTTAAAATGAAAGATGAAATTTATAAAATTCTGTCCCAGAATGCTCAAGCAGGGTAATCTTGTCGCAAACAGCCAATGGCCAAGACCATTCTGGATTTAATTGAGCTGTACTGATGGCACAGCAAACACAGTAAGTCTGGATAAAAATATGATAAAAACTGACCTACTATTTAAACTTGGTCAGTTTTTCCACTTCTTTCATGGTTTCTTTGACCGATTGCTTAATCGGCTGATAGTTTAAAAACCAGAACAGGTTCACGTGTTGATCCTGATGCTGTTGGGCCAGTAAATCGATGACGCTCTTTTCCCCACGCCCCACTAGATGGCGACGATAAAAATAATAAACCAGCAGTAATGTAGTAAGCAGCATCACAATCAGCATGCTCCAGAACCCGGTTGGAGATTTTAAGCCTGGAATAAACTCAAAATTCATTCCATACACCCCAGTCAATAAAGTTAGAGGGGCAAATATCGCGGTAATAATGGCCAGAATACGCATATTTTCATTGGTCTGGTTGGCAATTGCAGAGAAATGCAAATCGATGGCTGCCTGAATGGAAGCACGCAGTCGAACTGTATGCTTTTGAATTCGTTCGACATGGCTAACTAAATCATTCATCCGTACCAGCATAATGTCTTGCCGTTCAGATTTTTTCTTGCCTTTTAAATGGGGGTAATTATCGACAATTTCATCGCGTAGCTCTTGTAAGGTATCAATCTGTTCTTCGCAGAGATTTTCTACTTGCTGAAAAGACATGCTTTCCTGTAATAACTGATCCCATTTGGTAAATCTGCGATGGCCCTGCAGTAATTCTTGCTGCCAGAACTCTACACGTCGGGTCAAAGGTACACGCAAATCTAAATAGCCATCTACAATGCTATTCAGCAAGCGTAAAGCCAAATCTAAAGGTGTAGTAGAAACTTTACGTGATTTGTTTTGCTCCTGCACAGAACGGGTAAAATTCATTTCTATCCGTGAGATATAATTCTCAACTGCCCTGTTGCCTTGTTCACGTACCGTAATCAGCACTTGAGGCGTCATGATAAAACTCACCGGTGTGGTGGCTAGACCAAACATCTTTTCATGCTGTTCCAGCGCTTGTGCTCCGGTTTTTATATCGTCATCCGGAGTGATCAGTTTACGGAAAATCAGCAGGTCATAATCTTCCAGAGTATCGAAGCTGCAGGGATGCTCCAGATTTAAAATATCTTTCACATGAAATTCATTTAATATCAGCTGAGTATATTGATAGATTTCTTTTTGCCACTCATCCGCACGATTCACCACATCTTCCCGGGTGCAATCAATCCACAGGAAGACCGGTTCAGCAGTAGCATTTTGGTCTTTTTGTACAAAAATATGCTGTTCGGTGGGATGTTGGTAGAAATAATAAACCTGCATATCAACAATTCTCTAGGGTGCTTTCTTATTGTCTAATTGATGGAAATTTCAATAATTCAATCTGCAATAAAATTATCAGCGGTGCGAAAGCGTTAAGCAATAACATACAATTGAATTGGCATCTTTGAAATCAAATTTTATGACTGCCCACAAAAAAGCCCTGAGCCAACCAAAGGAATTCCTTTGGCGCAGCTCAAGGCTTTTCATCATTTTGATTCACATGAGCTTAGTCATGTGAAATTCAAACACTTATGCTTGTTCGATGTCTTTCATGGTTAACTTGATACGACCACGGTTGTCGACATCAGCAACTTGAACCTTGATTTCCTGACCTTCAGACAATACGTCTGAAACATTGGCAATGCGTTCGTTCGAGATTTGAGAGATGTGAAGCAAACCGTCAGTACCCGGAAGAATGTTCACAAACGCACCGAATTCAACGATACGGATCACTTTACCGGTATAGATTGTACCTGGTTCGATTTCAGCAGTAAGCGCCTGGATTTTTGCAACCGCAGCCATCGCAGCAGCTTTAGTTTCACCAAATACGCGAACTGTACCGTTGTCTTCAATGTCGATTGCCGCTTTGGTTTCTTCAGTGATTTGACGAATCGTCGCGCCACCTTTACCAATCACGTCACGGATCTTGTCAGGGTTAATGCTGATCACCTGGAACGTAGGCGCGTGCATCGAAATTTCAGGACGGGCACGTGAAATCACCTGGTTCATCGCATTCAGGATATGCATACGACCTGCATATGCCTGGTTTAATGCAACTTCCATGATCTCTTCAGTGATACCTTCAATCTTGATATCCATTTGAAGTGCAGTAATACCGTTTGCAGAACCTGCAACTTTAAAGTCCATGTCGCCAAGGTGGTCTTCATCACCCAGAATGTCAGAAAGCACTGCGAAACGCTCGCCTTCTTTGACTAGACCCATTGCAATACCGGCAACTGGTGCTTTAAGTGGAACACCTGCATCCATCAGTGATAAAGAAGCACCACATACAGAAGCCATTGAAGATGAACCGTTCGATTCTGTAATGTCAGATACAATACGGATCACGTACGGGAAGCGGTCAGCTGCAGGAAGAACCGCTTGAACACCACGACGCGCCAGACGACCGTGACCAATTTCACGACGTTTAGGACCAGATTCACGACCTGTTTCACCTACAGAGTATGCAGGGAAGTTGTAGTGCAACATGAAGTTGTCAGTTTTTGTACCCGCTAATGTATCTACCATTAACGCATCACGTGTATTACCCAAAGTCGTTGTGACCAAGGCCTGAGTTTCACCACGTGTGAACAATGCAGAACCGTGTGCACGATCTAGAACGCCAACCTGTACGTCAAGGGCACGAACGGTTTTGGTATCACGACCGTCAATACGTGGCTTACCAGACAAGATGTTGTCACGTACGGTACGGTATTTAAGATCTTCAAACAATTCGTTCAAGTCATCTGCAATACCGGTTTCGTCATTTTCTGGAACGAACTGGGCAACTGCTTCAGCTTGTAATGCATCCAATGCTGCATAACGGTCTTGTTTAATTGCAATCGTATACGCTTCAGAAATTTTTGCTTCGAACGCTTCTTTCAGTTTCGCGCGAAGGTCTTCGTTTTTAGCAGGAGCAGTCCAAGTCGATTCTGTTGCACCCGCAGCCGCAGCAAATTCTTTAATAGCTTGAATCGCAATTTGCATTTCGTCATGACCAAAAAGCACAGCGCCCAACATCTGGTCTTCTGAAAGTTCTTTCGCTTCAGATTCAACCATCAATACTGCAGATTCTGTACCCGCAACCACCAGGTCAAGGTCAGATTCTTTTAGCTGTTCATTGTTCGGGTTAAGAACGTATTCACCGTTGATTAAACCAACGCGCGCACCACCGATTGGACCACGGAAAGGCGTACCTGCAATTGCAAGCGCAGCAGAAGTACCCAGCATTGCAGCGATGTCAGCTTCCATTGTCTTGTCAGAAGATACAACGGTCGCAGTGACCTGAATTTCGTTGTAGTAACCTTCTGGGAACAATGGACGGATTGGACGGTCGATCAGGCGTGAAATTAAAGTTTCAGATTCAGACGCACGGCCTTCACGTTTACCGTAACCACCCGGTATACGACCAGCAGCATATTGTTTTTCTTGATAGTTAACAGTCAGTGGGAAGAAGTCCTGACCTGCTTTAGCAGTCGGTTGAGCAACCACGGCAACCAGTACGGTTACACCGCCCATAGTAATCAGAACGGTGTTGGCTTGACGCGCAACACGACCTGTTTCCAGTACAACTTGATGTTGACCAAATTGAAATTCTTTACGAACAATATTAAACATTGACATGTATTTTTCTTTCCTAGTTCTTTTGAACAGTTATTCTAGTGGAGACCCCTAAGGTTTGGCATTCACATCGACTGCATAAATGACAAAGCTTAGAAGCCGACCTCACTAGACTATAAAAATGTATGAATACACTATTTTTAAACACAAAGAAGGAGCGAAACAATCGCCCCTTCCCCATTACCTAACCAAAGCCAGGTATATTCTTAATTTTCAGTAATACGGCATTTAACATGCAATAATCCGAAAAAATAAGTTTAATCGAATTAACGACGTAAACCTAAAGCAGCGATCAAAGCGCTGTAACGAGTAGCGTCTTTACCTTTAAGGTAGTCAAGAAGCTTACGACGTTGGTTAACCATACGGATAAGACCGCGACGGCTATGATGGTCGTGTTTGTGTTCTTTAAAGTGACCTTGCAAATCATTGATTTGGGCAGTTAAAAGAGCTACTTGAACTTCAGGTGAACCAGTGTCGTTTTCAGCGCGAGCAAATTTAGCAACGATCTCTGCGCGATCTGCGTTTGTTAAAGCCATTCGATTTCTCCGAGATGCTTAAAAATTACATTTGATAGAAATCAATTGATTTCTCAATTGACTGCCGTGCATCACTACAGCAAGTGCGTTATTTTAAGGGAAAATCCGGGGGATTGCAAAAAGAGAAACCGCTTTTCATCTTTTTATATCAATCGATTGAAAAAGCTTTATTTTTTCCTTTCTTTGATTCTACTTTGAATTTATACCTGGCCTGTTAACGTTCATTCAAAAAAACCGGAAAACTCTATTACAGATGAAAAACACCTATTTTGATTTTTTCTTATGGATGGAGGATAGAAAAAAGCCCAAGCTGGGCTTGGGCTTTTTTTTGCGCTGTAGTTTCTTATGTTTTAATTATTATTCTTTTATTTATAGTCATAATTTACGCTTTTCGCGTTTATCGTTATAAACATTCCGTGTGTAAAGCTTTACTTCCTTATGTGGTAGATTCTGCCACAAAACATTGTGTAAAAAAGTCGACTTTCTCGTATCTACTTGTAAGTATTTTCGTACACTAATTATTATTTTTTATATTCCACACAACTCCAAAAACCTATCTTATGCAATTAAATCAAATACTTAAAATCAAACAAAAATTTAACTTATACAAAAGCGCACCTGTCTGCTATATTTTATTTTGACTTATACCACAATCATTTAATAGTGTTCATTTCAGCCAATCATTTTTGTAATAAATCGCTTAATTGTGCATATAAAAAAGCCCTGTAGTCTCTCCCAAAACTACAAGGCTTAGCGGCTGTAAGTTTCCTCTTTATCCTTACTTCATTGTAAGTTCGCTGTCTTTCGACATTATTATTATATGATGGCGATTTTACTCAACTTTCCGTGTTGAGCTTTTTATGTGCAGCAATCATCTCAAAAACATTCCTAAAGCTCTATGCGCCAATTTCTCGAATCGTTGTAAGTAATTTCGTACAAAAAACCGGATTATTCATTTATGATTAACATTTTAGTGAATTGTTAATTTTATCTAACACACCACTTTTTCTTATGGTTTTGATGGTTAAAGCTTGTACAAAAGCCTCTTGATCAGCCAGCACACTCACCACTTTTTTGGCACGGGTAATTGCGGTATACAGCAATTCTTTACTGAGCAAATTTTTCGCAGCCTCATCCAACACCACTGCGGTATGGGTAAATTCCGAACCTTGTGATTTATGAATGGTCAGTACGAATGCCGTTTCAATACTTTTCGGTAAGCGGGTTGCAGGCACCCATTTTTCCAGACTCGGGAAATAAACCTCAAACTGTGACTGTCCATCTCGGCTACGCTTAAAACAGATCCCGATGTCCCCGTTCGACAAGCCCAGTTGATAATCGTTATAGGTCATCATGACCGGACGACCGACATACCAGTCGCCTTGCTTGCTCATCAGTAGCGATAAAGCCTCCAGTAAACGCTGTTCAATTTGCTGGTTCAGTTGGCCTAAACCGAAGGCACCATGGCGAATAGCCGCCAAAATCCGGTAATCGTCAAAGGTCTTGACCACCTGAGCGACCCAAAGCTCAGGTTCATCAGCGGTTAAATAGCTTTTCAGCACTTCAATATAAGGCTGGTAGCCCAACATCAGTTTGTCGTAATACGTTGTCCGGTCAAATTGCCTGGACAAATGAGCAGGAAGATATTCCAGCTGGATCTGATCCGCCATTTCAGCCTGCAAGGACACCGCCCGGATTTCACCCGGAGCAACCACTTGCTTGGCAAACTGCTCGAGTAATGCTGCATTCGTTTGCACAGATTGCTGTTTTTGAATAAATTGTGCCATTTGCCCAATCAATGCCCCCGCTTTAAAACGGCGACTGTTCACCAGATGAACGCGATTTTCAGCCAGAGCCGGGACATTTTGTAAGTCGGCCAACACGGCTCCCACGTCCACTGCGGCCAGCTGGTCAGCATCGCCCAGTAAAATCAGGCGGGCCTGATCCGGTACGGCCGACAGCAACATATTGGCCAGACTCAAGTCCAGCATCGAGGCTTCATCCACCACAATCACGTCATAGGGCAAAGGCTGCTGGGCATGAAAACGTGGCTGATAACTGTTTCCCAACCCCAATAAACGGTGAATGGTAATGGGATTCAGCTGCCTGAGCTCATCCGTCACCAGGTCTTGCAGTTTTTCATCATTGAGTGAGTTTTGCAGCGCTTCTTTCATGCGCTGTGCAGCCTTACCGGTCGGTGCAGCCATGGCAATGCGAATATTTGGCATCGCCTGATTCAGCACGGCAATAATTCGCGCCAGAGTATAGGTTTTTCCGGTTCCGGGTCCGCCCGTAATGATATTCAGTGCCTGCTTCGCCACCATCTGCAAGGCCTGAACCTGATATTCATCCGTCAATAAATCTGGATAAGCGGCAAGATCGACAGCGGGAATAGTTTGCTGTTTGAGACGGAGCACTTGCTGAGCCAGGGACTGCTCCATCGCCCAGTAACGGTACAGATACAAATGCTGCTGATCGAACACAAAGGGAGCGATATTTTGCTCGACATTTTCAGCCAAAACTACTAAATCATGCAGTGTATCCGCCTGCTGCCGAGTTGCAGAAATACAACTGTCACCGTGTTGAACCGCGTCCAGAACCTGTTCAATAATATCGCTGCTATTTTCCTGCTGTGCTGCATGACTAAACGGCTGCTGGCGAATAAACCGACTCCAAGTGCTGATCCATGCAGCGCTTTGATCATCTTTATATTGTTTATTTTCCACACAGTTATCCTCAAAGTTATCCACAGCTTAATCTATTGTTTAAAATATACTAATTTTGACAATTCAGGCACTTTTGCTGCTTTTATCTTCAGCAAAACAGCCCAAAATCGCATCAAGCCGCAGTATAAATTCGGCCTCTGGCTTCCAGTGATAAAAGCCCTGTTCCGCCTGTCCGTTCATACCGCGCAAATACAGATAACTTGCGCCGCCCAAATGTTTTTCAATGTCATAGTCCTGCATGTGGACTGTTAAATAGCGGTGCAACGCGACCAGATACAAACCGGCCTGTAACCAGTAGCTGGCCTGCGACATGCTCTGCCGAATTTCCACCTCCAGATAATGCGACTGATCGGTGCCTAAAAAGTTACTTTTATAATCGGCAATATGATAGTGCTGGCCATCAAAATACACCAAATCGATGGAGCCGGTGAGATAGCGTGCCGAATTGGCCGGGTTAAAATCCAGCATGTCAATGCCATGTTCCGCATACAATTGATGGATACGCTGGATGGCCAGGACATGGTCCGACAGGGACAGATAAAAGGGAAATTCGGCCAGATATTCATGTTCATTCAGCTGATTGAGCTGAAAATCCTGATGCAGAGGCGTTGTTAACACCTCGGCTAGCCATTCACCCATCCAGCCAATCAGCTGTTCTTCATCGACCTGCTGAAACTCCTGCTCATATTTTGCCAAAAGTTCTTGCCATAAAGCAGGATAATCATTCTTAAAACGGCGGCGAATTTCTAAAGGCCAATCCTGCTGGTCCTGGAAATCGATATGTTCAAAAATTTCATGCAGGAATGTTCCCGCCACGGTGCCCATCGGGAAATTGCGTTTGATCCAGGACAGCGGTTGGTGGGCAACAGTTTCAAGCAGCTCAACGACATGAATTTCATCTGCTGCACTCGGCATTTGTTCGGTATTCACCGCCAAGGCATCCATGGCCTGCTTACGGCTTAAATGCTGGGCCAAGGCACTGAAACTGGTTTTGGAACGTGGATAAAAACGCTGTGCTGGAAATTGCAAAGCCTGTAAAGGCAACAGCTCCTGCTGCCTGGCTTGCAGCTTGAGCGGTCTTTCATGGAGCAATGCTTCTTCAGCACTGGCAGGATGCGCAAAGTCTTGCCCACGCCAGAAAGCCAGACCATGACTGGACTTGCCTTCCTGATCCTGCAACAGGACATAGACCCGATGGCTGGCCCGGGTCAGGGCCACATACCACAGCCGATGCTGCTCTGCCACGGCACGGGCATTGTGCTGTTCAATCGCGGCCTGTTCCAGCAGGTTCTTGTCATTCACCGCCACCACCCGCTGGATGTCCACTTTTCCCGTCACCGGATGGACATGTTCGACTGTGGAAAAGTTCAGGGTCTTGTTCATTTCCCGAAAATCTTTATCCGCCCCGAGCAGGAACACAATTTTAAACTCCAGTCCTTTGGACTGGTGGATGGTCATCAGCTGCACCCCGGCCTCGTTGGACAGTTTGCGTTCCAGTTCCCACTCGCGTTCCGCCGGAGATTGCAGCTGTTTCAGATACCAGTGATAGAGCTTTTGCGCGCCCTGATACTGTTCACTGTGCTGACACAATAATTCGGTCAGATGACGCAGATTGACCACGCTGCGTTCATTATCGCGGCTTTGGGTGGCGACCAGATTTTTCCAGACCTGAAACAGGTTCAGACAGTATTGCCACGCGGTTAAAAAGCCTTTTTGCAGCCACATTTCCCGAATGCAGTCGAAGTCGTAAATGAACTGGCTCAAGCCATCGGCCTGGGCTTCCAGCTGTATCAATTGCTGTAAATTGAAACCCAATAAACGGCTGAGCAAGGCACGCTTGATTTTGCCTTCGTCATACGGATGCATGATGGCTGCCAGTACTGCCCCCACATCCTTGGCAACCGCATGGTCAAACACACTGCGCTTGGAAGGACGGTTAACCCGAATGCCCAGACGTTCCAGTTCATACTGGGCTTTATCCAGACCGTCATGGCTTTTCGATAAAATCGCGATGTCATTTTCAGTTAGGTATCTGGGACCGGTTTTTTCTGCCAGATAGAGTTTTTCTGCAATACCCTGATTGAGTAAATCACGAATTTTCCAGGCCACCTGCAGCGGCTCATGCTTTTTATCATTCAATAATAACCAGCGCAGCGGCTGATGATTTTCCCCCTGCGCATCGATGAGTGCCGGATGGGGACGTGAACCGGCTTCCACCGGGCTATAAATCACCTCTTCACCAAAATCCATCTGCCGCTGAAACAGGGCATCCACCGCCTGCACCAGCACTTTAACCGAACGGTGATTATGGCGCAGGCTGTATTGCTGCCCCTGTTTGGACAGCACATCGGCACGGGCTTTGTTATAGGTCAGCATGTCGCCGCCACGGAAACCGTAAATTGCCTGTTTCGGGTCTCCGACCATAATCATGCAGCCCTGCATATAGCGTTTCTGGTCGCGCCAGATCCGCGCCAGCATATTGTCTTGATCCTGGTTGGTATCCTGAAATTCATCCACCAGAATCAGGGGATAACGGGCTTGCACAAACTTGGCAAAGCGTAGTCCCTGCTCGCCTTGCAAGGCTTCTGATAGCGTGCGAATCTGCTGGGCAAAAGTGGTTTCGCTTTTCTGCTGCAGGACTTGCGGCAGGCGTTTTTTCACTTCTTGACTTAAATAAAACTTCAAATAGGCATCCAGCAAATCCAGATCCAGATTGAGCTGGGACAAAGCTTCGCAAAAACTTTTTAGCGCTTGCATCACCGGATGCTGTTCAAACTGATGCAACACCTCTTCTGCACATTTATTCAGAACTTTTTTGGTCGCCAGATCGGTCAGATTTTTCAGGGTGGTTTCAAAATGTGGGGCAAATAAGGCATAGCAGCGCTGTTCAGCCAAAGCCTGAATAAAAGCCGGTAAATCGTCACACAAGCTGCGTTGCATCAAGCCATCGGTACGCCATTTTTTGCCAATAACCGAATGATATTGACCCTCTGCCGAATAATAATCGCTCAGGCCAGCAATCAGGCTTAAATCCAGCTGAATAAATTCATCCACCAGTTGCTCAAACTGGTTTAAATCCAGCTCGGGCGCCTGCACTTCCTGAAACTGTGCCGAGGCAAAGTTCAGGCTATTTTCCACCACCGGAACATAGGCATCCTGCGACTTCAGCTTTTGATTCAGCAGCAGATAATCGACCACATTCTGCGGCTGCAACTGAATCCATTCACGCAACACATCATGAATCAACTGATAAGTATAGCTTTTGGCATCATCGGTAATATCGGCCCGTTCAATTTTGCCGCTTTCAAAGGAAAACTCGCGCAGCAGCTTTTGGCTGAAACTGTCCAGTGTGCCAACAAACAGCTCATCCAGCTGGTCAATCACCAGTTTTAAACGTTCACGGGCAAAATCCACTCGCGTGACATAGTCGCTTAAAACTTTCTGGAATAAAGGATCGGATTCAGCTGCTAATTTGGCCTGAAGCTCTGCTTGGGTCAGGGTTTGACAACTGTCGAAATAACGCAGGGTTTCCACCAGACGTGCCCGGATACGGTTTTTCAGCTCTGCGGCGGCGGCACGGGTAAAGGTGGTGGCAATGACCTGATTGGGCAGATACGGGCCAAGGAAAATCCGCACCATCAGACTGGACAGGGTAAAGGTCTTTCCGGTACCGGCTGAAGCCTCAATCCAGTGCAAGCCCTTGAATTGCATGTCCACAATCGGGTTAAACGACATTGGTTGTATTGTTTGAGGATGGTTCATATTCTTTTTTATTCTTTAATGGCCTGTTGATGCATAAACACCGGTTGATAAAGCTGATAGGAAAATTGTGCGCAGGCATCTTCCAGCAAGGCGGTGGCATCCTGTTCCTGTAAAATAAACTGCCAGTCGCGGTGCATTTGGGTGGCTTCGTTATCCGTCACCGAAAAGCCGCTAAACTTGCCATCTTCATGCCAGTCTTTATAGATCACATCCATATCGTCAATGCACATCTGGTTGTGTTCATTCGGCTGCCAGTCATGTTCTTTATCTTTTTCAGCAATTTTCAGCAGCAAGGCGGCTGGCAACACCAACGGCTGGCTCTGCCCATATTTCCAGGCGGCCAGCCAGTGATCCAGCCACTCACGCGCTTTATTCGAGGTCACGCCATGACATAAAATGGTCCGGTCACTAAACACCACAATCCGCGCCAGTTTTTCACCACCCTCCCCTAAATTCAGATAGGCTAGCCAGAGCAGATATTCCAGCCAGACTTTGGCACGGCGCTTGGCACGCGCGCTTGAAGCATCCAGACTGACCCATTTTTCTGCACTGTTTTTCGGTAAATGAATGTTCATATACACATGATCATTCACCTTCCACACTTGCTGTGTGGTCGGGGTCACTTCAGGGGCATATTTCAGCAAGCGGTCTTTTAAACGCTGCTGTTCAACCACACTCATTTGCCAGCTGCTTTGTTGCAGTTTGCCTATCGGCAGCTGATCCATCAGCAACTCAGGCTGTGCCGTACCCTGCTGTTTTTGCAGGAACTGACGTACGGCATAACGCCCCAAACCATCCAGCAACAAGGGTTCCTGTACGGCAGGCAGATCTTCAGGACGCAGGTTTTCCACACCCAAGGTTTTTAAATATAAACGTGCCGGGAAAGTGACGTCCTGAATCCACTGATGACTGTCCAGCACCAAGACATCCTGCTGCAGATGCTGATAAGGCGTATTCACCCATGACGAACGCTGTCCGCTGGCATGCCGAATCTGTCCCGCCACACAGAACCACTGGTCCTGATATCGCACCGGTCGGGCCGATTCAAATCCGACCGGATCAAAAGGCAATAAAGGATGCACATGATACAGCGAGCGTAGTTGCTCTGGCACTTCCACACCATTGATCTCTACAGTGGCATCAGTTTGGTTGTCCGCTTGTTTGCCCTGAACGATAAAAGCCAGATGCTGCACCAGTTCCTGCACCACGGTGGAGGGATCAAGCACTTCTCCATCGTTAATGTCAAAGCCGTTATAAAACAGCCACAGGTTGTCCTGAGCCAGCAGCAGATGGTCTAAAAATGCGCCCTGATCATCTTCCAGACGCGAACGGTCGCCGAGCTGGGGCTTCAGCAAATCCATCAAATCAAAAGGCAAATGCTGGCTACGATTGGGAAACTTGCCGCTGTCCAGTCCAAGTATCACAATCAGTTTATATGGCACAGGGCGAATCTGTCCGATCTGGCTAAAGGTAATCTGCCCGGTCGGTTCGGCATGGTCCAGCTGCATTTCCAGGGTGTTGTTAATTTCTGCCAGTAAATAAGGCAGAGGCAAACTTAAACTGCGCAAGGCATGATGATCGTGCTCATCATAGAAACTGGCCAGGGTCAGCATCCGTTCCTGTTTTTTGATGATTTTATACACGGTCGATAAAGACTCGACACCGCTTTCTTCAAACTCGGCAATATCCTGCATCAGGCGCTTGAGCCATTGCTCCACTGCTACATTTTGGCCTTGCTCATGCGCAATCATCCAGTCCCGGCGTGCATCAAAATCCTGATAAATCTGGATCAGCTTGCCAATCAGCTCAAAATCGCTGGGCAGAACCTGGGCAAAACTCAGCGTGCCCTGAAACAGGCGATGCTCAGGAATGGCAATCCCCAAGGCCAGGCGGTCCAGCGCAAATTTAAAACTGAAACGATAATCTTCATCACCTTCACACAGGCTACGCTTTAAATGCTGCGCATCCAGTCCACGTTTAAAGCCGGCAGCAACCAGCAATTCCGTGATGCGTTCAATGGCATTGACCTCTAAGCCATAGCACTGCTGGGTCGCATTCAGGCTCAGCCAGTCGGCAAAATCTTCAATGCTGAAACGTCCCTGAATCAATTCAATCCGGCCCAGTACCGCTCGCCAGGCATTCAAGGCATCCAATTGTGCCACACCGGCAATTTGAATCGGCAGGTACACGCTATCCTTGGACAGTTGATGACTACTGCCCGCTTTTTGCTGAATCAAGTCGCGTTCACTCGGCGGCGGGGCAAATACGCTGCGGATCAGCGGTTCCAGCTCGCTTAGACTTGGACTGAGGACCAGAATATCACTTGGTCGACGCGGTGCATCTTTCGTGCCCTGTGCCAGCCAGTGAATCAGCTGTTCTTTTAAAACTTCCAGTTGGCGCAAGCTGGAATGGCAGACATGAATCTGAATGGAATCATCCTGTTCATCCAGTACATATTGATGCTGCTCCGGCTCCACCAGATACAAGATATCGGACTGGATTTTCCCCAGTAAATTTTCCTTATACTCATCCACAAAGGCATCTGCCCAGACCCCATCTTCCCCCGACGACAAGTTTGATAATAGGGAGAAATGGTCACGCGCCTGCTTGCCAAAACGGGTCAATAAAGGATGACGCGACTCACGCTGTTCTGCATTGAAATTTAAGGTAAATTCCTGGAAAAACTGTTCAATATCGGCATCACTGGCCTTAGGATTTTTCGCAATAAAGCGCTCTTTTACCCGCAGGTCATAGCGTGCTTTCCAGTTCGGATCGACACTGTCGGCCCAATATTCCTGTGACGGGTTATAGTGCAAAATATAGATATCAAGATACTGTCCCAGACGGCGTAAAAACGCCAGCTGCATGGGAGGCAAATCCAGCAAGGTAAAAATCACCAGCTGTTGCGGCAATCTTTTGAGTGCCGCCTTGCGTGTCTCGGGATTATCCAGAACCTCCCAGAACATGGCATCAATACTTTGCATCTGTTCAAAGTCCTGATGAAACACTTCCTGCCACAACCAGCGCTGCCAGGCTTCCAGTTCACGGGCCTGATTCAGGGTAAATTCAGAAATGTCGCTATTGGTTTTAAAGAACATGTCCTCAATTGGAAGTTCCTTATTTTGTCCCCAAGCCTGCAACCAGTTAGTTGGACAGCTGCACATCTGCGCGGGACAGTTTTTATGGCAATGTCCGCGATATTCCATGTAATGGCTAAATAGGCGCGAAACCTGCTCTGCCACCCAATACAGCATGCCCTGCTTTTTCAGCTGTTTTTCGATGCCCTGTTCCAGGCGGTCAGCGCTGTCATAAATGCGCTGGACGATGGAATGCAAAGGATGATCGAGTTGTAAAGGATTCTGTTCACTCTGGATAAAGGCTTTCAGCGCCTGAAACACGCGCCACTTGATAATAATTCGCGGAATATTGGCTTTACGTACCTGTTCTTTTTGATCGACCAGTACCCATTGATAGGCGGACCACTGGAAACCGCGAATCCGGTGATGAAACTGTGTATTGGCACTGATGCCTTTTTGTTCGGCCAGTTTCTGGGTCAGCCAGGCTTCAACCGCATGCGAAGGCACAATAAAATGTTGGGTTTGCAGCACCTGAAAAGGCGTGGTGGCAGGCTTATTCACGGTCGTCAGCATGGCGTGCACCAGCACATCAATACGCTGACTTTGAATCACATGAATGGCCATTATTGAATTACCCCAATATTTTTTAAAAATGAAACGCCTACAAAAGCATAAAGATTATTTACTATACAATGGCATCTGTCTATGTCACTTTTAGGTGGATGCTGAATTTAAAAATGCTTTGAAATTCACACCTTAATGATGGTTGAATAGAACAAATAACACGAAATTTAAGGTATTTACATGATGAAAACAGACAAAACTCCAGACACAATCGACCCTAATTTAAACTTGGAAAGCATTCGGGCAGAATGCCTAGAACTTGTCAAAAAACGTGCTTACTGCTCTGCAGGAGCAGCCGTCATTCCGGTTCCATTTCTGGATGTGGTCATCGATGTCGGAATTTTGTCACAACTCATTCCGGAAGTGAATGCACGTTTTGGTTTGGCTCCGGAACAAATCAGTGTCTATGATCCCAAAACCAAACAAGTGCACTGGCAGGAACTGCGTAAACGTGGGGTAGAATTTTCCGGCCTGGTGGTGGCGCGTACCGCAGTCAAAAAATCCCTCAACAATGTGGTAGCCAAGGTCATCACCAAACAGGTGACCAAATTTATTCCTCTGGGCGGTCAGATTGTGGCTGCAAGTTTAGGCTATATTGTGATGAAAAAAGTCGCAGGCGCTCATGTAGAAGACTGTTACAAAATTGCCAAAGGCATTCAACAAAAACAGCAAGCCCAGATGGCGAGTTAATCCCCCTCTCGATTTCATAAAAAATTCATCCTGCAGCTGAGAGCCTAATTGGCTCTCAGCTGTTTTAAAATGGCTCTTAATATTTCTAAGCGTGCGGTATTTTTGTCATCGTTGGCAATAATATGCCACGGTGCATAATCGGTGCTGGTACGTTCAAACATGTCGGCGGCTGCATCCAAATAAGCATCCCATTTTTCCCGATTGCGCCAATCCTCCGGAGTGATTTTAAAGCGCTTGTTTGGCGTCTCTTCACGGGCTTTAAAACGGGTGGCCTGTTCGTCCTTGCTAATCGCCAGCCAGAATTTGATCACCACGGTTTGACTATTGACCAGATCCTTTTCAAAACGGTTAATTTCCTCATAAGCCCGCTGCCACGCATGCTCGCTGATCAGCCCTTCTACTCGCTCTACCAGCACCCGCCCATACCAGGAACGGTCAAAAATCCGGATGTCTTCATTGGTCTGCAACTTGGTCCAGAAACGCCATAAATACGGATGGCGCTTCTCATACCGTTCTGGGGCTGCAATACTGTGAATATCATATTCACGCGGATCCAGGTTTTTCACCAGCCGTTTAATGGCTCCACCCTTTCCTGCCGCATCCATGCCTTCAAATACAATAATGGCTTTGCGGTCATCAAAACGTAGCGCCTCGGCTACTTTTACCGACAGTTCTTTCAGTTCTTTTTTATAGTCTTCCTTGGTCGTGGGCTGATTTTCAGGATGCAAAAGCAGCTCTGGAACAGCCGCCGGTTTCCATTTGCTTTTCACTTCGCTCACATGCTCTGGACAGTTTTTCATCGCCGCCAAAATGATCTGTGCAAATTGTTGATTACGGGCTTTTTCATCCTCACAATCAATGATGTTCCAATCCTTGATAAAACGCTGGCTGAGCTTTTGCAAACTGTCGTACTGCTTTTTATTACGCCAGTCCAGACCATGTAATTTATGCCAGCGCACTTCATGGGGATCCAGGTTATCCATTCGCTTCTGCAAGGACTTCCAGGACAGGTCAAACCAGACTTTTACCACATCGACATGATTATTTTTTAAGTCCTGCTCAAAGGCCTGCATATCGGCAATATAAGCATCAAACTGCGATTCATCCAGAGGCTTGGACACATGCAAAGCCGTGGCCAGCAAATCGCTATACCAGTTGCCAAATAACACCATGAGCTGGCCTTCGGCAGGAATAGAATTTGCATACGGCTGCCAGTAGGTCTGTTGATTGTTGAACATGTTGGCTGCATCGGCCTTGACCAGCAAATAACGCGGATCGACCCATTCACGCAGCTGCTTCACTGCCTCGCCCTTTCCAGCCAGCTCGATGCCATTGACCAGCACCAGCACACTTTTGGCATTATTCTGACCCCGAGTATTTCTTAGCAGGTATTGGGCTTCAATCAGATTCAGGGAAAGCTCATCTTCATCCAGCAGCGGATTTGTTGTTTTTTTCAGTGTCATCTGTTCCCCGTCCTTTATTCTAAATCTCAGTCTATTCAAGCATAATCCAAGGCTGAATTTGAACACATAGTGTTTATGTTGCTCATAATTGCTGCATTTTCTAGCAAACTGACTTAATTTAAATCATTTTTCTGGCTGTTTGTCATAGCGACTTTGTCCGTCTCGCTCTAATATTTAGCCATCTAAAAAATAATAGAGACACAGCATGTCTAAACTGGCTGCATTAGATGATCTTTTAGAGTTGTATTATCAATTGAATTATCATCAAAACCCTGAGATTTTTCGGCGTCTGCAAGATGTACAGGCCTGGCAAAAACAGCGCATGCAGGCCACCCATAGCAAACAGTTTGCTGAAAAGCAGAATGTGTTGATGGCGGAGTATTTCCTGAACCGTCTGTATGGCGGTCCGGATTTTGATGCACTGGCTGAGCAGATTGCCCGTTTGATGAAATATGCGCACAAGGCTGAAAAGCTGATTCCTGAAAATGCAGTGAAAACAGGCACATCAGGCGTATCTTTGGCCATTTTGGCGGTGCAGCTGGATGAACAGGTGGCGATGCAGCTCCTTGAAGATTATCATCCGCACGAAACTTTAAACGATGAAATGATGCGTTTGACTTATCTTAAACTTGATCAGGGGCAATCCCGTTTAAGACAGCTGGATTTACTCGACCAGCTGGGTTTTAGCCTGGATAAGTACATGCGCTCTTTTATGGTTCAGACGGCATTTAAAATGTGTAAAGGTGCAGCCAGCAAATATAATTTCGACATTATGTATGAATTTATGCAGGATGGCTTTTTGGCCATGAAACCGTTAAAGTCAGCTGAGAAATTCGTGAAGGATTTTACCGCGGTTGAACGTCAGATTATCCATAAAGTTCATGCCGGCGATCCTCACCCGTTTTAGTCAATTATGTTGTGATGGAAATAACAAATTGAGCAGTGAATAAAAAATACAGAGCAGATTTCTGTATATTATTCATAACAATTGCATGCTGATTGCTGTACAACGTCCTAGAATCTGTCATCATGCAAGCACTGCAACATTAACCCTATTTTTATGTTAGGAGTGACTCTAATGTCTAACGAAAAGCAAACGCCTACCTCTGCCTCTGAGCTGGCACAAAATACAGACAAAGTGAGTCCTTTCTTAACTGAGCCTCTTCCGCAAGGCACTGCCCAAGGTCAGCAACAATCTTTACAACAACAGTTGACCGATACGCCAGTGACCGGTTCAGTACCCAAATACAATCTGCCGCGTGGCGCCAATACCGGGAATGTCGGTCCGACCACCCACTTCGGTTACCAGACTGTCAGCAGTGAAGATAAAGCCCAGAAAGTCGCTGAAGTATTCCACTCGGTTGCCAGCAAATACGACATCATGAATGACCTGATGTCCTTCGGTATTCACCGTTTATGGAAACGCTTTGCCATTAATATGTCAGGCGTACGCCGTGGTCAGCACGTACTCGATATTGCCGGCGGTACTGGTGACCTGGCCAAAGTCTTTAGCCGTGAAGTCGGACCGACCGGCCATGTGGTTCTTTCAGACATCAATGAATCGATGCTGAATGTCGGCCGTGACCGCTTAATTGATGCCGGCTGTACCAATGTGGACTTCGTTTTGGCCAATGCTGAAACACTGGAGCCATTTGCAGACAACAGTTTTGACCTGGTGACGATCAGTTTCGGTTTACGTAACGTGACCGATAAAGATGCTGCGCTGGCTGCCATGTATCGTGTACTTAAGCCAGGTGGCCGTTTATTGGTGCTTGAATTCTCTAAACCTGTATTCGAGCCATTTTCTAAACTGTATGACCTGTATTCGTTCACAGCTTTACCGATCATGGGTAAAATTATTGCCAACGATTCTGAAAGTTACAAATACTTGGCCGAATCCATCCGTATGCATCCTGACCAGCGTACGCTTAAAGGAATGATGGAAAATGCCGGCTTCCAGAACTGTGATTACCACAACCTGACGGGTGGTATCGTTGCCGTTCACCGTGGTTTTAAACTTTAAGGTTCCCATTCATGTGGTCAATTCTGGCACTGGGTGCCGTTGAACGTGTGATTCACCATTTCATTGATCTGGATGTGATTACCCGTATCCAGTTAAATGCATTGGCTGGCAAAATGCTGCGTGTGGTGATTGCCTCACCGCAGCTTTCTGTAGATGTATTCTTTGATGATGGCAAGGTTCGCCTAGAGCCAACAGCCACTGGACATACTGAAGCTACTTCGATTTTTGAACAGCGGCCTTATGAAGCCAACAGCTCACAGATTTCTGAAGCCACTGCGACTTTACAAGTCGGCAATGTCGTTGAACTGCTGAAACTGCTGGTTTCAGATGAAGTCGGCAATATTCCGCTGCAAGGGGACTACAAGTTATTACAGGAAATCCAACGTATCATGCAACAGGCTGAACCGGATTTGGCTTCGCATTTAAGTCCGTGGGTTGGCCCTGCCCTTGCCCATGAACTGGGCAAAATCCAGCTGGCACCGAAACATTTAAAACGTTCTTTAGAAAGTTATTTATTCTTTGCTGAAGATGCGTTAAAAGAAGATACAGGCTTATTTGCTGCACGTTGGCAAATGGATGATCTGCAACAAGATACCCGAATTTTCAATCAAAATTTAGACCGTGCTGAAGCCAAAATTCAACAGCTTCAGGCACAGATTGATGCTTTAGATACACCTCCTGCTTCACCTCAAGATTAGGTAATTAGATTTATGATTCCGCACGTTTCACGTTTACTCGAACTTTGGCGCATCGCCGCGCACTATAGACTCGACACGTTGTTTCCTGCGGAAGAATTACCGGAAAAAGCCCGTCATGCTTTAAATTTTATTCGCATGCACCCTGCGGCATGGTCAAGCCGTGAACGTAAAAATCCGCTCAAGCTGAAAGAAGCTCTGGAAGAAATGGGGCCGCTGGCGATTAAATTGGGACAGCTGCTTTCAACCCGCCGCGACCTGATGCCACCTGAAGTTTTACAGCAGCTGGTCTTATTGCAAGACCGGGTCAAACCCTTTGACAGCAATGTGGCTAAAACACGAATTCAGCAATCGCTAAAAGCCGATGTCAATACG
Organism: Acinetobacter sp. ANC 4216; assembly: GCF_004331195.1. Lineage (NCBI taxonomy): Bacteria > Pseudomonadati > Pseudomonadota > Gammaproteobacteria > Moraxellales > Moraxellaceae > Acinetobacter > Acinetobacter sp. ANC 4216. Next base: position 140,567 of record NZ_SJOC01000002.1, read on the forward strand.
CTGTTTGCCCGTTTCGATGCCCAACCGCTGGCCGCTGCCTCGATTGCGCAAGTCCATACTGCTGCCCTGCATGATGGTCGCGAAGTGGTGGTAAAAGTTACGCGTCCCGACATTCGCACTCAAATTCTGCAAGATTTTGAAATTCTGGAATGGCTGGGTGCAGCGCTGGAAAAACGCCTGGAAGCCGCACGTGCCCTGCATTTATCGGAGATTATTCAGGACTATCGCCAGATCATTCTGAATGAACTGGATTTGACCCTGGAAGCCGACAACACCCGTCGTATGCGCCATTATTTCACCGGCTCAAGCATGATGTATGTGCCTGAAGTCTACATGGACAGCAAAGATGTGATGGTGGCTGAACGCATCACGGGGGTTCCGATTTCCGATACGGCGACTTTTGACCAGATGGGCATGAATCGTGCGGATCTGGCGGAAAAAGGCCTGACCATTTTCTTCACCCAGGTGTTCCGTGACAACTTTTTCCATGCCGACATGCATCCGGGTAACGTATTTGTCGAAACCATCAACCCGGCCAATCCGCGCTTTATTGCGCTGGACTGCGCGATCATGGGAGAGCTCTCCAAGCATGACCAGATGACCGTCGCACGCATGTTACTTGCGGTCATGAACAGCAACTTTATGCAGCTGATACAGATTGTGCATCAAGCTGGCTGGATTCCACCGGGTACCGACCAGGATGCCCTGGCACGTGAAATGCGTCGCACCGTAGGTCCAATGGTATCAAAACCGATGAGCGAGCTGGATTTCGCCGGCATTCTGATTCAGGTGATGGATATCGCCCGCCGTTTCCATCTGGAAATTCCTCCACAGCTGATGTTATTGCTGAAAACACTGGTGCATGTAGAAGGTTTGGGTACCGACCTCTACCCGGATCTTGATATCTGGAAACTGGCAAAACCGATTTTAACTGACTGGATCAAGGCCAACATGAATCCAGTCAAAAATATGAAGGAAATCGGCCAGCAGATTCCAGACCTTCTGCTGGGTGCACAGGATTTGCCAAGTCTAGTGATTGACAGCCTGAATGGTTTAAAAAACCAGTCCGCCTGGCATTCCAAACAATTGCATGAACTGCAAAGCATGCGTCTGCAGATGGAACATCAGCAAAAACGCAGCTGGATTTTTGGTAGCCTTATGGCAATTTTGTTATCAATTGCGATTATTGCACCATGGTATGTGTCTATTATTTTGATCATGCTTGCGAGTTTGCTGGCTGTCTGGCGAATTGCGAAATAAGATTCCCTATTCAAAAATAATATCAGCCCGTTTATGATGGGCTGATTTTTTCATAATATCTAAAGTGATTATTCAATTATTATTTATAATGATTTGTTGCATTTAGTTCAATTTAGATGTTTTTTTCACTTATTTTTTAACCATTTTTTTGTTATAAAGTTAAGCATCACTCATAACTAAAACTTAGGCTTTAGGGAATACTATGTTCAATCAGACTTTTAAACTAACAACATTAGCAATTGCAACTTCATTATTAGCGGCTTGTGGTGGGGGCGGTGGTGGTGGGAGTTCTGAAGCACCTTTTGCGCCGAAAACTGTTTCTGGTACAGCTGTGGATTTTTATGTGGCTGGCGCAGATGTTGATTTTACTAACCTTGCTTGTCAAGAAGCCTATCCAGATCTGAAAACAGATGAAAACGGTAAATTTACTTTCAACACAACAGAAAACTGTCAGGAAACAGGTTTTATCATTACCGGCGGTATTGATACAGTGACTCAACTTCCATTCCAAGGTCAATTAAAAGTTAAGTCTAATAACTATCAAGCAGCATCAACCACTGAAATTGTTGCAAGCCCTTTGACTACTTTGCAAGCAGAACTTCCAGCAGCAGATTTTTCTCGAGTTCTCAGCAATTTAGGCTTTAAGCTAAATGAAGATGTAACGACATTTGACCCAATTGCAGAAGGTACAAATGAACAAAAGGCAGCAGTATTTGTATTACAACAAATTTTCACTCAACTTGAAAATTCAGGTTTAAAAATTGAGCAAGCTGCACAAGCTATTCAAACCGCTTCTTCGACAGCACCACTTCTTACTGACTCAGGTGTGAATTCTAGTGTAGTAACAGCTGTGTTCACCGCTGCTATAGCATCTACAACCGACACCAATGTTCAACAAGCTTTAACTGCAAGTCAAACCAACGTAGAAGCTGTTACTACCATTATCAATACTGCTCTGACTTCAGCTGAAAATGCTAAGTTAGAAGATTATTTAACTGGCGACTCTACCATTATTGGTGAAATTCAGGATAACATTGCATCTGCCAGCTATAGTGGACTGAGCATTGCAAATAAAAATATTCAAGACATTATTAATTCTCGAAGTGATGCACGTCTATCAGTGGATAAGAATGCAATTGATTCATTAGCACAAGTGAAATTCAATTTAAATAAAGCAGCTACAGGTACAGATTTTATTAAATTAGGCTTCCAGACTACTGCTGCAATTGGTCAAAATGGCCAGCCTGAAACCTTGACCGCGTATATTAGCGAGGTAAATGTTTCGTTTGATAATACTACTGCTATTAACAAAATCATTATCCCTGCAGGCACTATTATTGAAATTGAAACTACGCTAGCAAATGCACCGAAAGGCTCATTTGAAGTTGCGGAAGATACAGAATTCCTAGGTGATTCAATTGCCCTAACAGATCTGGTCGCAGCTTTCCCGATTTTAAGTCAGCCGTATAATAATTATAAAAACTTGATCGTCTCAAGCAACCAGGTAAACGCTGAGGTATCTGTTTTTGTAGCTCCAACTACTTATCCAGTCTCTGCAACCTTAGGGTTGAACCTGGGTACATTTGGTCTTCCAAATAAAGCTGCAACTGTCTTTAGTGGATTTACTTCTACAGGCTACTTTGTCATCCAATAATCATAATTAAAAAAGCCAGTGATCATCACTGGCTTTTCTCTCACTTCCTATTGGGTAATTCAAGTTGAAAAATCAATCATTACTTTTTATTTCTGCAGCATTCATTATTTCTCATACTTATGCCGCACCCGATGATTTGTTTTTACAAGCCACGCCTGCTAAAAATAAGCTTACGACCAATGCAAGTCTGGATTTGGTTAACGATACTGTCGACTTTTTAGATTTACGAGAAAGCGAAGGTGTTCAAGGAGACGCAGGAGATTATATCGGTGCACATATAAGTGCCCAATATCAATTTCATCCTGAATGGTCTATCAGTGCTAGCTATTGGCGTCGAGAAATTGAGTTCAGAGAAGATACCAATAAGTTACATTCTGGAGCCTTAGGCATTACCTACTTTCCGGAAAGTCTTTCGACCGATCGATCTAATCTTGCTTTTAAACTGTCTCTCTGGGGCAATCAAGCCGATGAGCTAGCAAAAACCTCCCCTACCAATGTGAATGGCCGTACAATTAATGAGGTCGTTGTTTCCAATCCTCGTGACACTCAAATTCAGCTAGATACTATTTATACCCATAAAATTGACTTTATGAATCAAGTGAATTTATTTGGTTCTTTAGGATATAGCAAAGTCAAAGTGGATGAATTGGACTTGATGGTTCATTTGACCGGCAATGGACGCGATTGTAAGGCCAATATCAATATTGACTCGAATAATCAGTTAACCGGAACACCCATTGGTCGCTGCCTGATTGACGGTCTAATCGTACGGGATATTGATATTGGAAACTATACTGATCGATTTGATCTTGATGTCCAAAAAGATCTTAACTATGACGCTTATTATGCAGGTCTAGGCGGGTCATGGAACTGGCGCTATAAACAATTTGAAAGTCAGCTTGCCTATCACTACCAACGCCTGTGGCGCGACAATATCGATGACCGTGTTGCTAATTTTGGCAACCAGGCGATTAAAGACAATCATACTATTGGTGCCAAGTTCAGTTATGACTTTACACCGAAACTGACAGCTTACCTGCAAGGTCAGATTTTCCAAAATAACTTAATTGGCTATGTACCCTTCTTATATAATGGGGTCACTGCTTCCCGTTTAGACAAACGCTATGGATTGGCTTCTATTGGCATTCAATACCGCGCCTTCTAAGCCTCAAAAAAAGCCTGAGCCCTTCAGGCTTTTTTATTGCCTATATGACTCCAAAGTCACCTTTGGACACTTCTCGCCATTGGGATCACTTGGTTTTCGCTTAAAATGAGTAGACATTTGTATATTTTAATGAGAAGCCATGACGCAAATCTTGCATAAACGCCCTGCTTCATTAAATATCCGTGCTGGCAAATTGGCACGTCAACTGATTGAAAAAGAAGGCTTGCAGGCAAATTTTGTCGATATTGTTCCCGGTGCTGCAGGTGGTCCCAAAGGCATAGGCATTCAAGGCCTCGATCAAGCCATTTTTGGCAATTTCCTGGCACAAGCACCACAGCGCAGAACCTTGATTGGCTCATCCATTGGCAGCTGGCGTTTTGCCAGTATTACGGCCTGGGGCGCAAAAGAAGGGACGGAGCGCCTTGCAGAGCTTTATACCAACCTGTATTTCCATAAAAAAATGTCTCGTCAGGAAGTCGGTAAGATTTGTCGCGACATGCTGCTCAATCTGGTGCAAGGCAAAGAACAGCAACTGGTTGAGCATCCCGACTATCACCTGACCGTCATCTCGGTCAAAGCCCAGCACATTTTCCAGAGTGACAAATCCCTGCCGTTAATGGCATCGGTGGCCGGAATCATCAGCAGCAATGCTTTGGCACGCAAACACAACCGTCTGTTTATGCAACGGGTGATCAGCCAGCCGGAGATGGGAACACAATTTAAAGTCAATGATGAATTTACCACGCATTATCAGCCCCTAAATCTCAGCAATGTTACCTCCTGGCTAATGGCTTCCGCTTCTATTCCCGGCGTGATGGCAGCCATCCGCGATATTCCCGATGCCCCGAAAGGCAGTTACCGTGATGGAGGGTTAATTGACTATCACCTTGACCTGCCGTTTCAGAGCCAAGGCATTGTGCTGTATCCGCATTTTAGCGACAGCATTACTCCGGGCTGGTTTGACAAGATGTTGAAAAAACGCAAGGCCAATCCGGAAAATCAGGCACGCACCTTATTGCTTTCCCCTTCTGCCGAGTATTTAGCGTCCCTACCGCTCGGTCGCTTGCCGGATCGTAAAGATTTCACTTTAAAAGGGCTGGACCAGAAACAGCGAATTCAGATGTGGAATCAGTCGGTAGCAGAAAGCCAGCGCTTGGGAGACGAGTTTTTGGAAATGGTGGAGAAACAGAATTTTCCGCAGTTTATGCAGGACTTATAAAATCAAGTAGAGGAAAAGCGATAGATGATGAGGCTTCACTTGGTGCTTGATGAATGAAGCAGCTGATTTTCCTAGGGTTGGCATATTATAAAACTCTTGGTGAATAAAGCACATGAACCTTTTCAGTCAGAAATCAAAAGGTTCATGCGTATATTTTTTTCTCAAACAGCCGCTAATCACGTACACTATACAGCTGCGATTTTTTATTCGCTGTTTTCCATTTTGAACATATTTTTGGTGAAATTCTCATGAACAACGCGCAATGGCTCGATGAAGTAAAATTTAACGAACAAGGTCTGATCCCTGCCATTGCCCAGCATCATCAAAGCGGCCGTGTGCTAATGGTGGCCTGGATGAACCGTGAGGCTTTGGCGCTCACTGCCGAGAAAAATCAGGCGGTATATTTCTCCCGTTCACGCAACAAGTTATGGCACAAAGGTGAAGAATCCGGTCATTTCCAGACTGTGCATGAAATCCGTCTGGACTGTGATGCCGACGTGATTATTTTGCAGATTGAACAGCATGGCGGTATTGCCTGCCACACCGGTCGTGAATCGTGTTTCTATCGCAAATTGACTGCGAATGGCTGGGAAATTGTCGATGCACAATTAAAAGACCCAAGCCAGATTTATGCTGAAAAATCAACCAACCCGCATACCCTGGCCATGAATGCCTCGACTGCCCAATCTGAACAAGTGGAAGTTTTAGATTATTTAGGTCAGATGATGGCAGAGCGCAAGAAAGCCGACCCGGATTCATCTTATGTCGCCAAGCTGTATCACAAAGGCTTGAATAAAATTCTGGAAAAAATTGGTGAAGAAAGCGTTGAAACCATCATCGCAGCCAAAGACTTTAAGTCTGAAGCCAATGCAGACAATAAAAACGACCTGATTTATGAAGTTGCCGATTTATGGTTCCACACCATTGTGATGCTGGGTTATTTCGACCTTGACCCACAACTGGTATTAAACGAGCTGGCCCGTCGCCAAGGCCTGTCTGGCTTGGTGGAAAAAGCCAATCGTCAGCATTAATTCAGTCTTTTTACCGTGTCAGTAGCTAAAAAGCCCAATCCTACCTATGAGCAAGCACTTGCCATAGATAATGCGCGTCTGGGCAATTCCTTCAAGGTGATTGCCTATGCTGGCACAGGTAAAACCACCACCCTGCAAATGATCAGCGATGCCATGCCCGAGCGCCGTGGCATGTATCTGGCGTTTAACAAGGCCATTGCAGCAGAAGCACAAAGCAAGTTTCATCGCAATGTCGACTGCCGAACCTTTCACTCGCTGGCTTTTCGCAGTGTGCCACGCGGTGTCACCGACAAACTTCGCTTACCGCGTTTGAGTCCGAGTTTTATCGCCAAGGAATATCGGCTGCAACCGATTACCCTGCGCCGGATGATGGGCGGCCGTTATGAAAAATATGTCATGATGCCGTCGCGTCTTGCCAGTCTGGTGGCCAATGCCGTCAGCTATTTCTGCTCGACCAGTTCGCAGTATCCGGCACCGCGACATCTACAGGCACCGAGCTGGCTGCATCCGGACGATATTGAAGAACTCCAGAAGCATCTTTATCCCGCCATTGAACGGCGCTGGCTGGAGTCGATTGATCCCAATCATCAGGCCGGTATTGGGCATGATATTTATCTGAAACTCTGGGCGCTGTCTGAACCAAATATTCCAGCAGACTATGTACTGTTTGATGAAGCACAAGATGCCGATCCTTTGATGCTCGGAATTTTGCTGCGTCAAAGAAATACCCAGGTGATTTATGTCGGCGATGCCCATCAACAGATTTATGCCTGGCGTGGTGCGGTCAATGCCATGCAACAGCTGCCGCTGCCGGAATCGCGCCTGACCACCTCGTTCCGTTTTGGTGAAGAAATTGCCTTAAATGCCAATGCCATTTTGGGTGCGTTAAATGAAACCGTGCCCTTGCTTGGCAATCCGCAACTGAATTCTAAAGTGGTGAATAAACCGCATACCAAACAGCGCGATGCAATTTTGTGCCGTACCAATGCCCGTGCCATGGAACTGCTGCTGTCCGGACTGGTGCATGGCGACAAGGTCAGCTTGCAGGCCGATCATGTCAAATTAAACCGTTTTGTCGATGCCGCGAGCATGCTGAAACAGGGCCGCCGCGTGACCGACGTGCCGGAACTGGCCTGGTTTAATTCCTGGCACGACGTGCATGAATACTGTGAAACCAATGACGGCAGTGACATTAAACCCTTAGTGAAACTGGTGGATGATCACGGTACCGATCCACTCAAAAGAGCCTTGGCCAAAATCACCCCGATTGAACAGGCCGACTACATTATCTCGACCGCCCACAAAGCCAAAGGCCTGGAATGGGACCGCGTGCATATCGAAGATGACTATCAGTTCAAGGTGAATGAAAGAGACCATAAAATTAGTGACGAAGAGTTAAGATTGCTTTACGTGGCCTGCACACGTGCTAAAGTAAGTTTAAATATTCACCACATTTACGATCTGGTACAACAGCTGAAAAAGCAAATGCCGGTATCGCTGCGTAAAGCGGTGGGAGAATAATTTTAGCTTTAGCTGCAAGGCAGGTGTTTTATGAAAATTGACTCTATTCAACTCAAACACGCGCTTCATTTTGCCGATCTCAAGCTGAAATTTAATGACAAGCCCATCACCCTGATTCTGGGCGATCAAAGCTCCGGCAAAACCGGTATTTTAAAATTTACCTATCAGGCACTGACCTGGTTTGCAGCCCGCTATAAAGACCTGCGTGCTGCCGGTGTGGTGATGCTGGATCAGGACATCATGTTCACCCGCCTGCAATCCAAAATTGATATTCGGATTCACATTCCTCCCGATATCGGGACTTTAAATGCCGCTAGCGAAGCTGGCGACAAGACCCTGACAACCTGTGACTGGCAAATTTATAAAACTTTAAACAGTCATGGCATTGGTACCAGCAAGGCCGAAACCCAGCAATTAGACAATCTGGTGGAGCTCTATCATAACGCGCTGAAGCACGATCAACAGCAAGGCTTGCCCCTGATTGCCTATTACCCGGCAGAACGCTTTGTCCATGAAATGAATATTCAGAGCAAAAATAATCCGGTGGTGTTTCAGACTTCACATGCCTATGAAATTTCCACCATTCCCTATACCACCTTTAGCCGTTTCTTTGAGTGGTTTCGTGAAATCAGCGATATTGAAAATGCCCAGATTGCGCAGCTGTTTCAGCAGCTCATTACCAATTCGTCCATCCAGAAAAATAAAGACAAAGATTTTTTACAGCACTTGGTCAATGCCCAGAAGCAAATGAATGCGCCAAGTCTGGATGCCTTAAAACAGGCTCTCAGCACCGTTCTTCCCAATTTTGAAGATATTTATGTGCAGTATCAGCCCAAATTGCAGCTGATGGTGAGTTATGCGGGAAAAAGCATGCTTTATCAGCAACTTTCCAATAGTGTTAAAAACTGGATCGCCCTGGTGGGCGATATTGTACGGCGTTTGTGCCTGCTCAATCCCAAAAGTTTATATCCCTGTCTGGAAGGCGATGGCATTTTGCTGATTGACGCGATTGATCACCAGCTCGATCAAAATACTTCGCAAGTGATTTTACAGCGCCTGCATCAGGCGTTTCCGCGCCTGCAAATTGTTGCCACCGGCAACCGCATGGAATTACTGGAACATGCAGCCGAATATCAGTGTTTAAAACTGGAACATAAGCAGCTGTTTGATATGCAATTGCAACCGCTCAAGGAAGAATTTGATTCAATTTATGAAAATCTGGTGTTTAATGAGGAAGTGATTGAAGCCGATGCCTTAAATGAGCCTGCATCAGAAAGTATTACCCCGCAAAGCCTGCTAGAGCAGATCCAGCAGCATTTAACGCCAGAACAACAAGCAGAATTATTGCACTTAATCCAACAACCGGATGACACCTCCTCTTCCTCTCATCCTATTTCCTGACACAAAAGATTGAAAGGTGTTAAAAATACCCGGTATGTTTAAAAAATTCAGTTTCAGCATTGCATCTGGCTAAACACGCTACGCCCCTCAAGCATAGAGGGGCGTATAATAAGTCAGGGAAGTATTTATGAAATGTCAACCAACCCGGGTGTGTGCGCAAAAATAATCGATGTTGTTTTACTCATGCAATAAGATCATGTATATTTAAAGTTTAATAGTAAAATCCGATTCTACTATGACTTTTTTTACAGGTTGCGCAACACAGCTTGTTTTTCATTTTTTAACTCAAACCGGCTTTCAAGATTGAGAAGTTTGGATTGTTCTTTGCAGTCCTGTGATCCTTGAAAGATAAGATTCACGCTTAGGTGTTTATAGCCTAACTCACGACTTTGGATATGAGTGTGCTACCGATTATTATCTTGTTACCGTTAGTACTAGGCACAACCCTTGTCTCGTGGCTGAAATTTTCACGCGGGGTAACGGCTTTAGCGGCTGTAGGGGTCAGCCTGAGTAGTCTGACCCTGTTACTGCTGCAAGCTAAAGAGGTGTTTAATGGCGGAACAGTCACACAAACCTGGGCCTGGTTACCCCAGTTAGGCATCGATTTAAGCTTTCGTCTGGATGCCTTGGGCCTGTTATTTTGCTTGCTGATTAGCGGGATCGGAACGCTGATTTATATTTATGCCTATTATTATTTAAATCCTAGAAACTCCCTAAGCAAACTCTATCTTCTGCTGATGCTGTTCATGGCCTCCATGCTCGGCATCTCTCTTTCTAACAATTTAATTTTATTGCTTATTTTTTGGGAACTCACCAGTATTTCCTCTTTCCTGCTGGTCGGTTACTGGAGCAATTACGAGGCTGCGCAGCGCGGTTCGCGTATGGCTCTGACCATTACCGGTATGGGCGGTCTGGCCATACTGGGTGGCTTCATTCTGCTCGGTCAAATCACCGGAACCTATCAGATTGACCAGATTTTGACGATGAAGGATCAAATTCAAAGTCACTCGCTCTTTGTCCCAAGCTTGCTGCTGATTTTACTGGGTGCCTTCACTAAAAGTGCACAGTTTCCGTTTCATTTCTGGCTGCCGAATGCCATGGCTGCACCAACGCCGGTTTCGGCCTATTTGCACTCTGCCACCATGGTCAAAGCCGGTATTTTCCTGCTGGCACGTTTTACGCCAATTTTTGTCGGTGCAGCGCTGTATCACAATATCGTCACTTTCGTGGGCTTGTTCACCCTGTGTATGGCTGCCTTCTTTGCCATTTTCAAGGAAGACTTAAAAGGCTTGCTGGCGTATTCCACCATCAGTCATTTGGGCCTGATTGTGTGCTTACTGGGGATCGGATCACCCCTGGCCGTTGCAGCAGCCATTTTCCATATTATTAACCATGCGACCTTTAAAGCCGCCCTGTTCATGCTGGCCGGGATCATCGACCATGAAACCGGAACCCGCGATTTGCGTAAACTCAGCGGCATCTGGCAACTCCTGCCCTTTACAGCCACCCTGACCATGATCACCGCCGCCTCTATGGCCGGCGTGCCCCTGACCAATGGCTTCCTGTCCAAGGAAATGTTCTTTACCGAACTTTTGGCCAACCTCTCTGGTCCGGTGCTCATTGTTTCCGCCATTATGGCAACGCTGGCCGGAATTTTTGCCGTAGCTTATTCGGTACGTTTGGTGCATGGGGTATTTTTCGATGGTCCGATTGGCTTAGAGGTACCCAACCGACAAGCCCATGAACCGCCGCTGGGCATGCGCGTACCTGCAATACTGCTGGCAGTTTTATGTATTTTGGTTGGCCTATTGCCGGCGCTGCTGGTGGAAAATATTGTCAATGCAACTGCACGTGCCAGCACTCAAATGCCTGACTTTGCCGGTAGCCATTTGGCCATCTGGCATGGTTTTAACCTGCCTTTGCTGATGAGTATTGTTGCACTCTTGGGTGGGGTAATTTTCTATTTTTCTTTGGCCAAAGGCGGTCGCATCCGGGAAATTGATCTTGATCCTATCTTGGGCAAATTCCAGGGCAGAGTGCTGTTTGATTTATTTTTAAAACATCTGTTACTGAGTTCACGCAAGTTCAAACGGCAAACTGAAAATGGTTCACTGCAAAGCTATCTGATGTGGATTGTAGTGTTTAGTGGTGCTTTGCTGACTATGCCCTTTATCAATCAAGACCTGACCAGTGGCACACGTGAACTTGTCCATGCGCCAGCAATTGCCATTGTGTTGTGGCTGCTGTTGTTCTCAGCCTGCTGGATGATGCTGTGGTTTCACCATGAACGGATTAAGGCCGTGCTGATTAGCGGTGCGGTCGGACTTGTCGTGACTCTGGTGTTTGTGACCTTATCGGCACCCGATCTGGCCCTCACCCAAATTACGGTCGATGTGGTCACGACAGTATTGCTGCTGATGAGCCTTTCCCTGCTGCCACAGCTTACCCCTTATGAATCCAGTGTTTCACGGCGCTGGCGCGATGCCCTGATTGCCATTGGCGGTGGTCTGGGCATCGGCTGGATTAGCTGGCTGATGCTGACCCGTGACCACAACTCGATTTCATGGTTTTTCATGCAGCAGTCGCTTCCGCTCGGTGGCGGTTCCAATGTGGTCAACGTGATTCTGGTCGACTTCCGGGGTTTCGATACCTTTGGGGAAATTACCGTCTTGGGTATTGCTGCGATTGGCGCACTGTGTCTGATGGATGGCATGCGTGCACACGGCACCACCATCACCCAGGGACTGACCTACCGCTTTAATCCATCTCCGCTGATGTTCCGGATTACCGCATCCTGGGTATTGCCTCTGGCACTGGTGGTGAGCCTGTATATCTTCCTGCGTGGCCATAACCTGCCCGGCGGTGGTTTCATTGCCGGCCTCATTACCGCTTTGGCCCTGGTGATCCAGTACATTGCCTTAGGGCAGGATCAGGCTGAACAGATGCTGAGAGCCAAATCAGGCCGTTTATATGAAATCTGGATTGGTTCAGGTCTAAGCATTGCGGGGCTGACCGGACTCGCTGCCTGGTTCTGGGGACGTCCATTCCTGACCAGTGCCCATGTGCATATCGCTCCGCCCCTGTTGGGTGATATCCATTTGGCCTCTGCAGCATTATTTGATGTCGGTGTCTATGTCACAGTCGTGGGTGCCACCATGTTGATGATTTCAGTTCTGGGTGACTCGCGCCACTCCAGCATGTCCGGTCCAGTATTGAAGGGGGAATAAAATGATTAGTCTAGAATTTTTACTTGCCTCTGCCATTGGTCTACTGGTTGCCACGGGAATTTACCTGATCTTGCGTGCACGTACTTTCCCTGTGGTTTTAGGGCTGGCCATGATTGGCTATGCAGTCAATTTATTCCTGTTTGCCACGGGACGAATTCAGGTCAATGCACCCGCTGTCCTCACGGAAACCAGCAAAGTGACCGATCCTCTACCTCAGGCTCTGGTCTTGACGGCCATTGTGATTGGCTTTGCCACCACGGCCTTTATTGTCCAGCTGGCTTTGCGCAGCCGTTATGAAAGCGGTACCGACCATGTCGACTCAAAAGAAGAAATCAACCCGATTGACCCGCGCGAGGATGAGCCTTAATGAATGCCATCATCCAGTTCTGGACTGAACACACCCCAATATTCAGCATTTTAATTCCGGCATTTACCGGTTTCTTACTGGTGCTTTTGGGCAATCCCGGCAAAGGTTCATTAGCGCACGACTGGCGGCAGCCTTGGCGTCGTGGCATCAGTTATGTTTCTTCAGTCCTGGGTTTAGGCACTGCCGTACTTTATTTAATTTTGGCCAGCAGCGGGCAAGTCACGACCTATAACCTCAGTGAATGGGCGGCACCGTTCGGTATTGTGCTGGTTCTGGATCAGCTTTCCGCACTGATGCTGGTGCTGACCTATGCCCTGGCAACACCCATCTTATGGTTTGCCAGTCACGCATGGGATACCCAAGGGCGTTATTTCCATGCCATGTTCCATTTTTTGCTCATGGGCTTGTGCGGTGCCTTCCTGACAGGCGATTTATTTAATTTATTCGTATTCTTTGAAATCCTGTTGATGGCCTCTTATGTCCTGCTGCTACACGGACAAGGCAAGGCCCGTTTCCAGCTCGGCATTCACTATGTCACCATCAACCTGCTGGCCTCTGCGCTGTTTCTGATTGGTCTGGGCATGATCTACGGCAGTGTCGGCAGTTTAAACATGGCCGATGTCGCACGTTTAATTCCGCTGTTAGAACCGGACCAGCATATCCTGGCCGTTGCAGGCGGCCTGTTGTTATTTGTGGTCTTTGGCATCAAGGCAGCCATGTTGCCGGTCGGCTTTTGGCTACCGAAAACCTATGCTGTTGCCACCACTCCGGTGGCTGCCATTTTCACCATTATGACCAAAGTGGGGATCTATGCCATTCTTCGCGTCAATGGCACGATTTTTGATGACCGCTTAAGTCAGGGCATTCTGGCAAACTGGCTGCTTCCGATCGGTTTGATCACCTCGGTGTATGGGGTAATTGGTGCCATTGGTGCCGAGCGTTTACGCCGTTTTGTCGGTTTTATGATTTTATCTTCCATTGGCACCCTGCTGATTGCCATTTCATTATTCAATACCTTGGCCTGGGCTGCAGGACTGTACTATCTGGTACATAGCACTATTATTGGCGCCGCATTTTATCTGCTCTGCGGCTGGATTACCTCGCAACGCGGTACATTCAAAGACCATTTCAACATCGCCCCGCAAATGAAACAGCACAAAGCGGTGTCACTCACCTTCTTTTTCATTGCCTTGATGATGGCGGGCTTACCGCCTTTTAGTGGCTTTTTAGGCAAGGTTTTTATCTTGCAGGCCACTTCACATTCCCCTTATCAGGGTGTGATTATTGCGGTGGTGCTGCTGGTGAGTTTACTCAGCATTCTCGCCTTTACCCGGGTGGGGTTCATTCTGTTCTGGCGTGCCAGCAAACCTGAAAGCCAACCGGAAACCGAAGCCTTCAAAGCGTATCAAGCCATACCCAATCATGCACCAACACGCAATGACCAAACCATTTATCTGCTGTTGTCAGGCCTGGTGCTGTATATGGTTTGCGCAAATCCAATTCAGCAGTACATGTTCAAGACGGCGGAACAGATCCAAAATAATGCTGTGTATGAAGACGCGATTTTGCACCGGGATGACTTGAATCAGGTGATTAGCGTACAGCCCTTCAATCCTGAAAATTTACCTGAAACCAAATATGGTGGTGAAACCGTCGATCCGAATGCGCATCTGATTCCTTACATCATCTCTAAAGAAACTTTAGAAGGTGAGCACATTTCACAATATAAGCAACGCCAGATCAGGCAGCAGCAAGATCAGCAAGCTGCTGATCCGGATGATGCCAAACTCAAGCCTATGGAGCCTTAAGCATGCAAAAAACATCGTTTTTGGACCGCTGGCTGCCGCATCCCTTCGTGTCCGTGATTGTGGCCTTAAGCTGGATCATGCTGGCACATAGTCTTGATCCGGCAACCTTGCTGATGGCCTTATTGCTGGGCATTACCATTCCACGTCTAGTCAAACCGTTTATTGGCAACACACCCAATATTCACTGGATTCTGGCCATAAAATTATTCTTTGTAGTGTTATGGGACATTATTGTTTGTAATATTAAAGTGGCCAAACAGGTGCTTGGTCCCACCCATAAACTGCATCCGAAATGGTTTCGCGTGCCTTTGGAAACCCAGCATGAACAGGTCAATGTATTGCTGGCCCTGATCATTACCACTACGCCGGGTACCGTGACTGCCGGGATCGATCATGATCGTGGCGATATTCTGGTTCATGCCCTGAGTACCGATAATGCCGAAATCGATATTATCGAAATTAAAAACCGCTATGAAAAAGCGCTGATCGAAATTTTTGATGTGGAATTAGGAGAAGATTCATGAGTATTTTGCCTTATGCACTGGGTCTGTGTATGGTCGCAATCACCATTTCCATGTTTCTTTGCCTGATCCGCATGGTGATCGGCCCTTCCATCGTGGACCGGCTTTTAGCCCTCGATACCCTGTTCCTGAATGCGACCTGTCTGGTGGTCATTCTGGGCATCTACTGGACCAGCACCTCCTTGTTTGAAGGCGCGTTACTGGTTGCCATGCTTGGATTTGTTTCCACCGCAGCCTTGGCACGCTACTTTACCACTGGCCATGTGGTCGATTAGGAGCAACAGCAATGCAACTTCTCATGGAAATCCTGGTCTCGATATTTTTGTTGATTGGCTCATTCTTCATGCTGGTGGGCGGCATTGGTATGGTTCGTCTGCCCGATTTATTTATGCGCCTGCATGCTCCGACCAAGTCCAGTACCTTGGGGCTGGGGAGCTTCCTGATTGCTGCCATGATCTTTTCAGCCTTTCAGGGACGCTTCGGTTTTGCCGAACTGTTATTGACCTTGCTGGCGTTCATTACTGCGCCCGTATCGGCAAACCTCATGGCACAGGCAGCACTGCATTTACGTTTACGCTCAACCAGTGGCGAGGTACCTGAAGCACTTGAACGCCCCTTGCCCTGGCAACGAAGTCGTCGTCGCCCTCCGTCTAAAGACCCTCACAACAACTCCCATGATGATCTCGGCTAAACGAAAACTAGAGTCTTTCTTATTTTTAGTGGTTGGGCTATTTTCAATGAAGTCTACGGTAATATGCTGAAATCCAGCTTATTCCAATCAAAATTTCAGCCCATAAAAAAAGCCACCCGAAGGTGGCTTTTCTTTTTAGCGATTATTCATCATCTTTTTTTGCATCATCAGCTGGAGGCAAATCCTTCACTGCTTCTGCAATCAGACCAAACATATAGTTGCCATATGCGTTGGTTTTGTCGTAATGGAAACGCAAGCGAGGCGTTATACGTGTCTTGATACGACGACTCAGTTCGTGGCGCAAGAACCCGGATGCCTTGTTTAAGACTTCCAAGGTATCTTTGTTTGCCGCTTCACTCTGCTCATCGCCCAGCTCACGCCCCATCACGGTCACATAAACTTCGGCATATCCTAAATCTGGGCTAACTTTCACCGCAGAGATGGTCACCAGACCACCCAAGCGTGGATCTTTCAGCTCTTGGCGAATCAGTTCAGACAACTCGCGCTGAACTGAATCTCCCATACGCTTCAGACGTTGACTACCCGCCATTAAAGACTCCGTTTAATCAATTGAACATCATACACTTCGATCTTGTCTTGTGCTTTGATGTCTTTATAGCCTTTCACTGCAAGACCACATTCCATACCGGCACGAACTTCTTCCACCACATCTTTATAGCGACGAAGAGATTCAAGCTCACCCTGGAACACCACCACATCATCACGAAGAACGCGGATTGGCTTATTACGGTGCAACACACCTTCAAGCACCATACAGCCTGCAGCTGCACCGAATTTGCTTGAGTGGAACACTTCACGTACTTCAGCAACACCCAGAATTGTCTCACGGTGTTCAGGAGCAAGTTTACCGCTCATTGCTGCTTTCACGTCATCAATCAATTGATAGATGATGCTGTAGTAACGAATGTCGATACCGTCTTCATCGGCTTTTTGACGCGCAGTATTGTCCGCACGCACGTTAAAGCCAAGCAGTACCGCTTCAGAAGATTCAGCCAGCGTTACGTCAGACTCGGTAATTGCACCTACGCCTGAACCAATAATACGTACTTTCACTTCATCGGTTGCCAATTCAGCAAGTGCCACGTGCAATGCTTCCAAAGTACCGCGTACGTCAGTTTTGAGTACCACGTTGACAATAGGCACATCTTTTTTGCCCATTGATGCCATGATGTTCTCTAGACGCATTGCACTTTGACGTTCAAGACGTTTTTGACGTTCACGATCCATACGCGCATCGGCAACTTCACGTGCTTTTTTCTCGTCATTCACTACAAGAACTTCGTCACCTGCCATTGGTGCTTCTGGAAGACCCAGAATTTCTACAGGAATCGATGGACCCGCAGATTTGATACGTTGACCATTTTCATCCACCATCGCACGAACACGACCGTAAGATGCGCCTGCAAGAACAAGATCACCCACTTTCAATGTACCGTTTTGAACCAGGATAGAGGCAACCGCACCACGACCTTTGTCCACGCGAGCTTCAATGACCACACCTTGCGCAGCACCTTCTTCAGATGCTTTCAACTCTAGCAATTCTGCTTGAATTGAGATCAGGTCTAGAAGTTCATCAATACCTTGACCTGAGTGTGCTGAAACCATGGCAACCGGTACATCACCGCCCCATTGTTCAGGTACGATTTCTTTGGTGGTCAATTCGTTCAATACACGGTCCGGATCGGCAGACTCTTTATCCATCTTGTTGATTGCAACAATGATTGGAGTCCCGGCAGCACGTGCATGGTCAATGGCTTCTGCAGTCTGTGGCATTACACCATCGTCAGCTGCAACAACCAGTACCACGATATCTGTCGCTTTGGCACCACGTGAACGCATTGAAGTGAACGCTGCGTGTCCCGGGGTATCCAGGAAAGTAATAATGCCCTTATCCGTTTTAACGTGATATGCACCGATATGCTGGGTAATACCACCCGCTTCGCCTGCAGCCACTTTGGTACGACGGATACGGTCAAGCAGCGATGTTTTACCATGGTCAACGTGACCCATGATAGTTACGACAGGAGCACGAGTGGTTTGAGCACCACGCGCTTCTTCAGCCGCTTCAAGCAAATTGTCTTCAGCTTGGGTATCAGAAACCAATACCGGATTATGACCCATTTCTTCAACAACAAGCGCTGCAATCTCTTGATCAATCGCCTGGTTCTGAGTAACCAACTCACCCATTTTCATGAGTGCCTTGATCACTTCACGCACCTTCACCGCCATTTTCGCAGCCAGGTCAGCTACGATAATGGTTGAACCAATTTCAACATCATAAATTTGTTTTTTAACTGGCTTTTCAAAGCCATGCTTGTTCGCCTGACTCGATTTTAAACCGCGTTTATGCGAGTTATCACGGAAAGACTGCTCTTCACCACGACGACCACCCTTTTTCGGTGCACGCGCATTGGTGGTGTTGCCACCACGTTTAATTTCACGGTCTTCTTTAGCAAAAGAGTCTTCATAAGCCTGACCGACAAGACCGGCAGCCAGTGGAGAATCATCAATCACGCGAATTGTTGCTGTGGTATCTTCAGAAGAGTACTTGGAAGCCATTTGACGCATTTGTTCAAGCGTACGTTGTTGTGCTTCTTCAGCCGATTTACGACGTGCCGCTTCTTCAACTGCTTTTAACTGGGCAGCTTGTGCTTCACGTGCTTTCTTCTGTTCTGGTGTTTCAGTCACTTTAACCGGCTGTTTTACAATCGGCTTGTTGTTTGACTTGCGTTTTACCACAACCGCTGCTTTCGGTGCTTCTTGCTTCGCAGTTTCTTGCTTCGCTGCTGCACGCATTGCTTCTAAAGCCTGTTTTGCTTTAGATTCAGGCTGTTGCTTAGTTTCTTCAACTTTTGCTGCTGGTTTTTGCTCAGCTTCACGCGAATTTTGTTCAGCTTGCGCCTTCGCTAAAGCTTCAGCTTTAATCTGTTCCGGATCTGGCTTAACAAATGTATGCTTCTTGCGAACTTCTACATTAATTGTCTTCGCCTTACCTGATGTACTTGCCACTTTAGCAGTACTGGTTGTTTTACGTTTCAACGTGATTTTTCCTGCATTCCCATCGTCTTGACCATGAACTTTCTTCAAATGGTTAACGAGGGTATTTTGTTGTTCAGTGGAAATAATATCTTCAGCTTTACGTTGCGGTAAACCTGCGTCACGAACCTGCTCTAGGAGCTTCTCAACGGGGCGATCCACGCTGAGAGCCAACTCTTTAATCGACTTGTCCGTCATATATTTCCTCCTAGTTAAACCATGATTCGCGCGCTTTCATAATAAGCTGACCCGCTTTTTCCGCACCTAAACCTTCAATATCTGCGATATCGTCAGTAGCTTGGTCAGCTAAATCATCTACAGTCACCACACCGCGAGCCGCAAGGGCATATGCAATTTCCTGCGTCATCCCTTGCATTGCAACAAGTTCTGCACTTGGCTCTTGAATGTTTTCTTGTTGTTTTAATGCGTCTGCCAATGTAATTTCTTTCGCACGGCTTTGCAATAATTCAACAGTTTCTGCATCCAGTTCAATTTCATCAAATGTTTCAGCTGGTACATAGGCAATTTCTTCAAGCGAAGTAAAGCCCATCTCAACCAAAGCCATTGCCAAGTCTTCTTCAATATCCAGACGGGTGACAAACATGTCGAGATATTGTTGAGCTTCATTTTGTTGACGTGCGTAGAATTCCTCTTCGAGCATCATATCCAGTTTGTAGCCAGTCAATTCAGAGGCTAAACGGACATTCTGACCTTGCGAACCAATGGCACGTGCCAACTGGTCGCTCGCCGCAAAAATGATATCTGCACTGTGAACATCTTCATCAATCACAATACTGGATACATCTGCAGGCTCTAGCGCACTAGCGATGTACTGTGCCGGATCGTCCGACCACACCACCACATCAATACGTTCACCATTGAGTTCTGACTGTACAGCCTGGATACGTGTACCACGCATACCAATACAAGCGCCTACAGGATCAATACGGTGATCGTTGGTTTTCACAGCAATTTTAGCACGAACGCCCGGCTGGCGTGCAGCTGCTTTAATTTCGATGATTTCTTCAGAAATTTCAGGAATTTCTTTCTTCATCAATGCAATCAGCATTTCAGGACGTGAACGTGACAATAACAGTTGTGCACCACGACCTTCACGGTTCACGCTATACAAAATCGCGTTTACACGTTGCTTCGGACGAAGAATCTCTTTAGGAATCATCTCTTCACGGGCAAGATAAGCTTCAGCATTGTCACCCAAGTCAATAATAAAGCCATCTTTAGTTTGCTTTTTCACTTCACCGTAGATGAGTTCACCGACTTTAGATTCATAGGCATCAGCAACCAGAGCACGTTCAGCTTCACGAATTTTTTGCACAATCACCTGTTTGGCAATTTGCGCAGCAATCCGACCGAAATCGATCGATTCCACTTCGAGTTCACGAATGTCACCAATCGACCATTTGGCAGGATCCACATCCGAAATCGCATCCTGACATGCCGGCATTTCGTGATCTTCATCCGCCACCACTTCCCATTGACGGAAAGTACGGTAATCACCAGTTTTACGATCGATTTCCACACGTAAACGTGCTTCTTCCGAGTTTGTGCCTTCATAAAATTTCTTTTTAGTCGCAGCAACAAGCGCTTGTTCTAGCGCTTCAAAGATCGCTTCACGAGGTACACCCTTTTCGTTACTAACCGTTTCTACTACGGTAAGAATTTCACGTGCCATAAGTCACCTATTCGTTCAGATTCTTATTTATTTGGATAAATTAATCTTGGTAAATCAAATTTGCTTTGTCGATATTATGACTGTCAATCTCAAGGACCTGTTGCTTTTCAACTTCCACTTGAATGAGTTCATTTTCAAGATCAACGGCAATCAGTTTGGCTTGAAATTTACGACGGTTATCTACAGCACTGATCAGACGCAGCGCAACGGTTTGTCCGATATAACCCGCCATCTGTTCAAGCTGGAAAAATGGACGGTCCCAACCCGGAGAAGAAACTTCAAGTGAATACTCACCAGAAATTGGATCATGTACATCAAGCATGGCACCCACTTGCTGTGTTACGCGGACACAGTCTTGTACGCCGATACCTCGACCCTGCTCAAGCTCGCCATCTTCATTCAGGACAGGTTGCTCGTTATTTTCATCTGCTTTATCGATATAGATACGCAATAAAGAACGTTTACCTTGAGGAAGAAATTCAATTCCCCAAAGATCGACATTGCATGCTTGCACTGCAGGAGCGATTAAGTCTTGGAGTGCTTGAGTTTTATTTGATAGCTTCATTTACTCTCGTCATTATGCTGCGATTTAATGGTCGCGGTGACCGGTTCAGACTAACTCAACTATATTAGTAGTGAAACATGACGATTTGACCAATAAATGTCGGACACTACACGATAGCCAATAAAAAAGGGCGTAATCGCCCCTATTTACACAGAAAAACCAAAGTCCACTGTGCAAAAAGGCCCACTTTTTGTGAGCCTTTTAGAAACTTGGTAGCGGGAGCTGGATTTGAACCAACGACCTTCGGGTTATGAGCCCGACGAGCTACCAGACTGCTCCATCCCGCATCAACGTGCAAAAATTATATACAATCTGCTGATCATTTTCAATCAAAACTGTTCAGTGATTGCTTGATTAAGTTGCACCTTAATCAAAAACGGTAGCAGGAGCCGGATTAAACCAACAGCCTTCGCCGGTTTATAAAGAGTTGAGCCCGAGGAGCAATCAACTGTTTAATAAACAGCATTTCTACACATTCTAAAAACTTGGTAGCGGGAGCTGGATTTGAACCAACGACCTTCGGGTTATGAGCCCGACGAGCTACCAGACTGCTCCATCCCGCAACAACATTACAAAAATTTTATCTCACCTTAAATAAACAAGGTGCCTATTTCAGTTTGCATCTAAAATAAGATTGATTGGTAGCGGGAGCTGGATTTGAACCAACGACCTTCGGGTTATGAGCCCGACGAGCTACCAGACTGCTCCATCCCGCATCAACAGATTTGCTGCTTACACTAACTTATGTTCTGGATTATAAGTTGGTGCGGAAGGGGGGACTTGAACCCCCACGCCCGAAAGCACTACCACCTCAAGGTAGCGTGTCTACCAATTCCACCACCACCGCAGCTGTGACGCATTCTAGTCGGATCACACCCAAAAAGAAAGAACTAAATAAATTTATTCGCCAGTTTTTGGTGCAACTGGTGAAGTTTCACTCGAATTTACCGGAGTTGTGGTTGTTGTTTGTACCGATTTTAAGCTATAGGCATCAGTGGTTTGCTTTTTGGCAAACACCGCTAAACTTAGGCTCGTGACAAAAAATAAAGCGGTTAAAATTGCGGTTAAACGGGTTAAAAAATTAGCCGAACCCGAAGCACCAAAAACGGTTGCTGCGCCACCACCACCAAAGGATGCACCTGCATCGGCACCCTTACCATGTTGTACCAGAATCAATACAATCATTAAAATGGCTAAGATAATATGTACTACCAGCACAAATGCATGCATGCTGAACTCCTAATTATTTTGTATTTGCAAAAGCCTGAGCAATTTTATAGAAAGACTCTGCATTTAAAGATGCACCACCAACCAGCGCACCATTAATATCTGGACAGGCAGCCAACTCTACTGCATTTTCCGGCTTAACACTACCACCATATAAAATTGCCATGCTGGCACCCAAAGGGGTAATTTGGGTTAAACCTGCACGAATTTTGGCATGCATGGCCTGTGCGTCTTCAGGTGAAGCGGTTTTACCCGTACCAATCGCCCAAATGGGTTCATAAGCCACCACTATATTTTTCCACTGCTCAGCCTGAACAACTGTGGCAATATCACAGATTTGTTGCAATACCACCTGCTCTGCCTGACCATTTTCACGCTGTTCCAGACTTTCACCTACGCAATAAATAATGGTTAATCCTGCATTTAAGGCATTTTTAACTTTTTCATTCAGGATTGAGGCAGTTTCAGCAAAAAATTCCCGACGTTCTGAATGACCAATCAGTACAAAATCAATTTGCTGGTCTTTCAGCAGTTCGGCACTCACTTCACCGGTATATGCTCCTGTACCGGCAATACGGGAAACATCCTGCGCAACGGGATAAACAGGACGTACTGAACTTGCCAATTCTGACTGAACACTACCCAAGGCCAGCATGGTCGGTGCAATACCTAAATAACAATCTTGTTCTTTAATTTCATTGTTCTGCAATAATTTTTTAAAATCTTGCAGCAACGCTTTTGCATCTGCCTGCATTGGGTTCATTTTCCAATTGCCGACAACCCAAGGAGTAATAGCCGAACCCGACATACAGTAACCTATTAAAAACAATTCATTAAACCGCGCATATTCTACACGGAATTCAGCATTTTTTAGAAAATTTTCATATGGCTTTTTTATACTCTTCTTATTTTTGCAATCGATCTTCTTTTACTCTCCGGAAAAACTTCTCCCTGTAATTACGACTGGTTCAAAGTTTTATCTGATATTAAGTAGATGACAACATTTTAAGATATGGTATTTTTATATAACAAAAGTATAATTCAATGATACCAATTATAAACAGATTGATTAAGCAGGCATATTAAAGCATGGCAGCATTACAAGGATCACCAAGATTTACGGGTTTTATTCGGCGTTTAGTCGAAGATGGCTTAGTTTCTGCTGAAAATATGCAGAGTGCAATATTGAATGCGAAAAAAGCCAATCAAGATATTGTCCCTTTTTTAATTGATCAGTTGAAAATTTCCTCTCTGGATATTGCAGAAAAAATCTCTCAAGAATTTGGAGAACCTCTTTTTGATTTGAGCGCCTATGACTCTGCTCAAATTATCCGGGAAGGGCTGGATGAAAAACTCATTAGCAAACATTGCGTTTTGCCCATTTTTAAACGCGGGAATTTACTCTACGTCGCAACCAGCAATCCCACCAATATAGATGCCATGGATGCGATTCGCTTCAGCAGTAAAATGAATATTGAAGCGATTATTGTAGAACACCAGAAATTACACAAACTCATTGAACAGAACTTTACCCAGGCGGACAGTTTTGAATTTTCTGATGAAGATATCGATCTAGATCTAGAACAAGAAGACCTGAACAAACCAGCTGATGAAGATGATGGTCCCCAAGGGGATGAAGCTCCCATCGTTAAATATATTAATAAACTGTTAATTGATGCCATTCGTATGGGGGCTTCGGATTTACATTTCGAGCCGTATGAAAAGTCATATCGGGTCCGTTATCGTATTGATGGTGTGCTCCGCCAGATTGCCAATCCGCCGTTGCAGCTGTCCACACGCCTGGCCTCGCGTTTAAAAGTCATGTCGCAAATGGACATTTCTGAAAAGCGCTTGCCTCAGGATGGACGGATTAAACTGAAGCTTTCGAAAACCAAGGCCATCGACTTCCGTGTCAACTCATTGCCTACCCTGTTTGGAGAAAAACTGGTCCTGCGTATTCTGGATCCATCCAGTGCCATGCTGGGCATTGATGCATTAGGCTATGAACCCGAGCAAAAAGAACTGTTTATGCAAGCGCTGGAAAAACCTCAAGGCATGCTGCTGATTACAGGTCCAACCGGTTCCGGTAAAACCGTATCGCTCTATACGGGCTTGAATATTCTGAACCGTGAAGATACCAATATTTCAACGGCCGAAGACCCGGTAGAAATCAACCTGGAAGGGATTAATCAGGTCAATGTCAACGCTAAAGTCGGTTTAACCTTCTCTGCTGCGCTTAAATCATTTTTACGTCAGGATCCTGATATTGTCATGGTCGGTGAGATTCGAGACCTGGAAACCGCTGAAATTGCCGTAAAAGCAGCACAAACCGGTCATATGGTGATGTCTACACTGCATACCAACAGTGCACCCGAAACCTTGACGCGTTTGCGTAACATGGGCGTTCCATCCTTTAACATTGCCACCTCGGTCAACCTGGTGATTGCACAACGTTTAGCCCGTCGTTTATGCTCTCAATGTAAAGTGCCTGCAGATATTCCAGAGCCCAGCTTATTAGAAATGGGTTTTACCGAAGAAGATCTTAAACATCCAGAATTTCAGGTATATCAACCTGTAGGCTGTTCCGAGTGTCGTGAAGGTTATAAAGGTCGTGTCGGTATTTATGAAGTCATGAAAGTAACCCCTGAAATTTCGAAAATTATTATGGAAGATGGCAATGCACTGGAAATTGCAGCAGCATCTGAAAGATCGGGGTTTAATAATTTACGCCGTTCAGGATTAATTAAGGTTATGCAGGGGGTGACTTCCCTTCAGGAAGTCAATCGTGTAACCAGTGAATAAATGAAATTTAAAATAAGGATAAACGCATGGCTGTCAAAAAAGCACAGATGATGCCCGTCTTCAGTTATGAAGGCATTGATCGCAAAGGGGAAAAACTTAAAGGGGAATTACCTGCACGTAATATGGCACTTGCCAAAGTGACCTTACGCAAGCAAGGCATTACCATTAAACATATTCGGGAAAAACGTAAAAATATTCTCGAAGGGTTAATGAAAAAGAAAGTCACCACCCTGGATATCACGATTTTTACCCGCCAGCTGGCCACCATGATGAAAGCCGGTGTACCACTTGTACAAAGCTTTGAAATTGTCGCAGAAGGTCTGGAAAATCCAGCGATGCGTGAGGTGGTACTGGGTATTAAAGGTGAAGTGGAAGGCGGGAATACCTTTGCAGGTGCACTTAAAAAGTATCCACAATATTTTGACAACTTATTCTGCTCACTGGTTGAATCTGGTGAACAGTCCGGTGCCCTGGAAACTATGCTGGACCGTGTCGCGATTTATAAAGAGAAAAGCGAACTCTTAAAACAAAAAATTAAAAAAGCCATGAAATATCCAGCAACCGTTATTGTGGTTGCTGTGATTGTGACCATCATCTTGATGGTTAAAGTGGTTCCGGTATTCCAAGATCTGTTCAGTTCTTTTGGTGCTGACCTGCCAGCTTTTACCAAAATGGTGGTGAATATGTCTGAATGGATGCAGAAATACTGGTTTATTCTGATTATTGCGATTGGTGCCATTATTGCAGGCTTTCTGGAAGCTAAAAAGCGGAGTAAAAAATTTCGGGATTTTCTCGATAAAGCAGCACTCAAAGCCCCTATTTTCGGTGACCTGGTTTATAAAGCCATTATTGCGCGTTACAGTCGTACTCTAGCCACTACCTTTGCTGCCGGTGTTCCCTTGATTGATGCCTTGGAATCCACTGCAGGTGCAACCAATAATGTGGTTTATGAAACTGCCGTAATGAAAATTCGTGATGACGTGGCCACCGGACAACAATTACAATTTGCCATGCGGGTTACCAACAAATTTCCCTCTATGGCGGTACAGATGGTCGCGATTGGTGAAGAATCTGGTGCGCTGGATGCCATGCTGGATAAAGTCGCAACGCATTTCGAAAATGAAGTCGACAATGCTGTGGATGGCTTAACCTCGATGATGGAACCCTTGATTATGGCCATACTGGGTGTATTAGTCGGTGGTCTGGTAATTGCCATGTATCTTCCAATTTTCCAAATGGGTTCTGTGGTTTAATGCAAGATTTCATTTCTTATTTTATGATTAACCCAACTGCTTTATATATTGCAGTTGGGCTTTTTAGTCTGTGTATCGGCAGTTTTCTCAATGTCGTGATTTATCGAACGCCGAAAATGATGGAGCAAGAGTGGCGGCAGGATTGTCAAATATTGCTGCATCCTGAACAGGCCATTATTGACGAAACAAAAATCACCCTCAGCAAGCCTGTTTCAACCTGTCCGAAATGCCAGACTCCCATTCGCTGGTATCAGAATATTCCTGTCATCAGCTGGCTGGTTTTACAGGGCAAATGCGGTTCTTGCAAAAATCCGATCAGCATTCGCTATCCACTCATTGAATTGTTAACTGCACTCTGTTCCCTGATCATTGTGGCAGTATTCGGCCCTACCCTACAGATGCTGTTTGGTCTAGTTCTCACTTGGGTACTGATTGCGCTGACTTTTATCGACTCTGACACCCAGCTTTTACCTGACCGTTATACTTTACCTCTGGCAGCGCTGGGTTTAGCAGTAAATAGCTATAGTCTCTATACCAGTCCAACTTCTGCCATCTGGGGCTATATTATTGGCTTCCTGTGTTTGTGGATTGTCTATTATCTGTTTAAGATCATTACCGGCAAAGAAGGTATGGGCTATGGCGATTTTAAACTTCTGGCTGCCTTAGGTGCCTGGATGGGGCCATTTCTGCTGCCCCTGATTGTATTGCTCTCTTCCTTTGTCGGCGCTGTGATTGGCATTATTCTGCTCAAAATACGCAAAAAAAATCAGCCTTTTGCATTTGGCCCTTATATTGCGATTGCCGGTTGGATTGCATTCATTTGGGGTGAGCAAATCATGAAAATCTATTTGGGACAGTAATTTTTAGGGATTTATATGACGTTTATCTTGGGTTTAACTGGCGGAATTGGCAGTGGAAAATCAGCCGCCAGTCATTGGTTTGAAACCCAGGGCATTACTGTCGTTGATGCCGATATTGTCGCGCGAGAGATTGTAGCCAAGGGACAGTCCGCCTTACAACAGATTCATGCGGCTTTTGGCGATTGGGTTCTATTAGACAATGGCGAGCTGAATCGTCGGGCTTTACGCGAACATATTTTCAAATATCCTGAAGCACGTAAAACGCTGGAAAATATTACTCATCCTGCGATTCGAGAGTCTATTATTCAACAGCTGCAGGCTGCGACCAGCCCCTATGTGATTCTGGTTTCTCCCCTGCTGTTTGAAACCAGCCAGCATGAACTGACTGATCATACCCTGCTGATTGATGCATCGATTGATTTGCAGATTCAGCGGGCTGCCATGCGTGATCACCAGTCAATTGAACAAATTGAAAAAATTATTCAGGCACAAATGCCACGTGAGCAGAAGCGTCGCTTGGCTGATGACATTGTGCTAAATGACGGTCATCTTGACCATTTATATAGCCATTTAAAACCGCTGCATGAAGCGTATTTAAAACGCTGAAATTAAAAAAGCAGTCGCCTTAGGACTGCTTTTTTTGTTGCTCGAGCTGCTTCTCTAAACTGTCCTGACGACCCATCCAGCGCCAAGGCTGTAATGCACCAATCGCCATCCCGATCAAGCCACAAATAATGGCCAGACTTAAAGGTTCACCCAATAGCGGCACGGCCAGAATGGCCGCAATAAACGGGGCCAAAGTGACAATACTCCCTGCCTTGAATGCACCCAGACGCTTAATGGCTTCTACATAAGTCAGTGTAGCGACAATGACCACAAAGATGCCGTGAAAAACTACCTGGAGCATTAAATGCACAGGTTCAGGTGCGGTTAAATTTTTCGGTAAAAACAGCAGATAGATCGGTACATAAACAATTGCCGACCAGATGGCAACGCCTGCCATAGAATGCCAGGCTGAGAATTTCCATTGACGCAACAATACCGTAAAAACACCCCACCAGATCGCACTCAGGAAAAATAGCATGTCGCCAAAACCAAAAGCCACACCGGTTTCCTGATACATCAAGAAACTCATGGCAGTGATCGCGCTCAGCATAATCACCAAACTGATCCAGATGTGTTTATCCAAAGGCTGTTTGAATAATACCAATCCAGCTAAAGCTGTACACAGCGGGAGACAGCCATTCAGGAAAATAGCTGCATGTGCCGCCGGCACATAATGAAAAGCACTATAAGAAGTCAGGCAATACCCGACCCCGCCAATCATCGCCAAAAGGAAAGGCTCTTTTTTCCATAAAAAAGCGGTGTCTTTTTTATAGAGCAAAATGGGCATCAAAATACAAAATGCCAGTGCAAAACGTAAGGCAGTAATATCCCAGGCACTAATTCCCCACTGGGCATTCAGGCGTGAGGTAATGGTAAATCCACCCCAAATACACATGGTAATAGCGACATAAAGATAACCTTGAGACCGGGGTGACATAGCAGACAACTTTTAAATAGCAAATAAATAGCAAAGAAAAAAAATTACACGTTACGCTGACGACAGGCTTCATACAGTGCCATCCCCGTCGCCACACTGACATTTAAGCTTTGCAAGTTCCCTGCCATGGGGATATACACGGTCTGGTCACATTGTGACTGGGTAATTGGACGCAAACCTGTATCTTCAGCACCCATCACGACACATACTGCTGTACCGGTAAAATCAAATTTATCCACGGGTAAGGCTTTTTCATCCAGCATGGTTCCAACTACACGTACATTAAATTCATCTTTGATATGGCCCAAAGTACGCGCCAGATTGGTCACCTGAATGAACTTCACCTTTTCTGCGCCACCGGCCGCAACCTTACGTGCAGTTGGGGTTAGGCTTGCAGAACGGTCACGTGAAACCACCACTGCTTCAACCCCCATGGCAGCCGCTGTACGGATACATGCGCCCAAGTTATGCGGATCGGTGACCTGGTCCAGTGCCAGTAACAGCGCTTGAGGATTTTGCTTCAGTACGGCATCCAGATCCTGTTCATTCAGTACCGGATGCGGACGCACTGCAGCGACTACGCCCTGATGAAAAGGCTGACCGGCCAGTTTTTCCAGTTTGTCACGGCTGGCTTGTTGCACGCTAATGCCGAAAGGTTCAGCCAGAGCCAGCACATTTTTCAAACGCTGGTCATCACGGCCTTTCAAGGTAAATAAAGTCAGTACGCGCTCAGGCTCGAGTTCCAATAATGACTCCACCGAGTGAACGCCATAATAATATTCTGGTTTTGCCATGAACGGCCTCTAAAATCTATGGTGACTATGGGTAACGATGCAAAAAGAAAAATCCTGCAAAGCAGGCTTTACAGGATTGATGCTTGAATCTAGTTTAACCGATTCAGGTTAAAATTTCTTTGTCTTATCCGGGACGAATGCTTAGCCTTCGAAATGGCAGACATAATCGAGGACTTCATCGGTCTCGATTTTAAAGCGGCTATTGCCTGGCACATAAAAAGACTGGCCGGCACGGAACAGTTCACTTTCAGTTTTGTCGCCAATTTGTACACGGCATTCACCTGAAATAATTTCCATACGTTCAGGTACATGTGTTTGAAAGGTCAGTGCCTGTTCTGTTGGCAAAATCACCCCTAAGGTTTTTTTTGTGCCATCTTCAAACTGCACGGTATGACTGATACACAACCCGTCGAAATAAACATTCGACTTTTTGACAACCGAAACATGATCAAACTGATTTGACATGCGTATTCTCCAGATAATGCGCATTTATAATTTTTGCTCGAGCTAGTTTAAAGCTGAGCATTAAACTAATCAATCGCTGTTTCCTACCGCCAAATCAATATTTTTCAATTTTTTACAAATATTTTTTGCAGGCTGAAAAGAACAACTGGCGATTTGTGCACGAACCTCTGCATGAATGAAATTATAAGCATAAATTGCTGCTGATGTTGCCCCGACCAAAGGCGAATAGCATTCTCCAGCATGGATTAGGTCTTCAAATCATCAACAGTATAGAGTCTCTTATCTGGTCCAGGTTTTGCGCAGCCGGATAAATTTGGACTCCAATTTTCTCTTTTTCTTAAAATAAGCTGCAATTTATTGATGGAAAATTTTATCGGCTATTTTCACACACAGGTTTCATTTTCAGCGCCGAGATAAGGTAAGATATTGATGTTTTAAACCCTTTTAAAATAAAAGCTGTCTTGTGACCAAAACAAAATTTCACTATCTTAGACTAAAACTTTTCGCAGCTTGGATGCGTTTATGCTGACACATTTAACTCTGATCAATTTTGCTTTAGCCGATCACTTAGCCATTGATATTGAAAAAGGTTTCAATGTCCTGACGGGTGAAACCGGGGCGGGTAAGTCGTTATTACTGGATGCCCTGTCTGCCTGCCTGGGTGAACGTACCGACACCAATTATGTACGTTTCGGTTCGGATAAAGCCGATGTGACGGCCATTTTTAGCTATCAGGAACACAGCCCTGAAGCCGAATGGTTAAAAGCACATGAGTTGGATGACGAATCAGGCGAAATTCATTTAAGACGGGTGATTTTTGCCACGGGTCGTAGCAAAGCCTGGATTAATGGTCGTCCAAGTAGTCTCTCTGAACTGAAAGAGATTGGCCGCTTATTGGTACAACTGTATAGTCAGCACAGTCAGCAACAACTGTTAGAGCCGCCCTATCCCAAGCACTGGCTGGATCGTTACAGCAACTTTTATCAGCCTGCGCAAGAGGTCCGTAATGCCTATAGCACCTGGCAAAAAGACATTCGTCAGCATCAAGCGGCTTTAGATGCACAAGCCACCCGCAAACAGCGCATTGAAACTTTAGAGTTGCAACTGGAAGAACTCGAAGACATCACCCAGATTGACTATAAAGAGATTGAACAGGAATTTGACCGTTTAAGCCATCATGAACATATCATGCTGGACTGCGGTTATAGCTTAAATGTGCTGGATGAAGCCGAACAAAACCTGACCCAGGAACTGTCTTCAATTATTCGTCGACTGGAATCGCATGCCGGCCGTAGTGAACAGCTTGCTGAAATCTATAATTCA
The DNA here is from genome assembly GCF_004331195.1 of Acinetobacter sp. ANC 4216. Taxonomy (NCBI): domain Bacteria; kingdom Pseudomonadati; phylum Pseudomonadota; class Gammaproteobacteria; order Moraxellales; family Moraxellaceae; genus Acinetobacter; species Acinetobacter sp. ANC 4216. The sequence continues at coordinate 172,014 of NZ_SJOC01000002.1, forward strand.
CTGATCAATGCACAAAGTGAAATTGATGATGCAACGGCAAACTTGCGTCAGTTTATCGACCGGCAAAGCTTCGATCCAGAACGGATGGAAGAATTGAACTCACAACTGGAAATTTTCCACCGTTTAGCCCGTAAGTACCGCACTCAACCAGAGACATTGAAAGAAGAATACCAGGCCTGGCAGGCTGAACTGGAACAGTTGCATCAGCTGGAAGACCCGGAAACTTTGGCTGAACAGGTAGAAGTGTCTCATCAGGAATTTTTAGCCAAAGCGCAATATCTGGATGAAATTCGCCGTGAAGCCGCAATCCCCTTGGCAAAACAACTGACTGAACAGGTCAAGCAGCTGGCTTTACCGGAAGCCTATTTTGAATTCAAGTTTGAGCCTTTAGAACAGCCAGGTGCTGAAGGTCTCAGCTTTATTCAACTGCTGTTTACTGCGAACAAGGGAATTCCCCCGCAGCCTTTGGCCCGCGTGGCATCCGGTGGCGAACTGTCGCGTATTGCCCTGGTGATGCAAGTCATGAATGCTGAAAAAACCGAAGCAGAAGTGCTGGTCTTTGATGAAATCGACGTCGGGATTAGTGGCGGTACTGCAGAAATGGTCGGCCGTTTGCTGGCTGATTTGGCCCAGCATGTACAGATTTTATGTATTACCCATCAGGCTCAGGTGGCGGCACAATCCGATCAGCATCTGCTGGTGAAAAAGCGTCAAACCGATCCGGCCAGCAGTACCATCATCAATCTTGCCGAAGAACAGCGCATTGATGAACTGGCACGTATGACCGGCGGCGTCGAAATTAATGACACCACACTGCAACATGCCAAGCAGTTACGTCAACTTAAGTTTCAACAGGTATAAAAAACCAGTACAGCATGTACCGGTTTTGAACTTCAATGCAAATAACGTTGCTTTGAGGCCGACTTACCATTTGATCGGTTTTTCACTCGATCCTGGGGTCATGTCATAGGTTGGAGTAAAACCGGCATCTTGTCCCTGATAGGAGGCAGGTTGTAGTTTCATCCCGACCAACACCTCTCGGCTCAAGCTTTGTGCAATTTTATCTGTACTTGAATCATTCAATGAATTATTCAGCATGTTTTGAATTGCATTGTCTGCAATGACGCGGTTGAAGGTACCTGCTGCAACAACTTTACTGGTATTCGCCTCAATCACCCGCCAAGTTAAACGCACTTGATCTGCACCTTGATTCAGACCATACATCTGTTGGCCATTGGCAACCGAGACATCATTGATACGCCCCACCAACAAATAGTCTGCACCCACTTTCTGACCTATACGTGCCAATTCTTGCGGTGCACCATCCCAGTATAAAAACTCATTCTCGGACTGCATTTCGCTTAAATAATGACGATCCACCAAGCTCAATTGACCCGTTTGAGCCAAATAGACACCTAATTGATCAGACAATTCTGATGCAAAATCTTCTGCTGAATCCACCTTGGCAGAACGGTTATTTTTTTCATAAAATTGAAATGGCAGCACAGCAATGCGGCGTAAATGCTGATCTTGAACAGATGACTGGTACTGCACAACATGCGCACGCACTTTCGCACGGTAGTTGTTTTTTGATCCAGTCACGCTGAGCACTTGGAATTTAGTGACAGATCCTGAGCCAGTATTATCTACGCTAAAGACTGGAGAAACTTTACCCGAATAACTCCATTTATTATTGGAAACAGACATATTGACAGTTGTTTCATAATCTACACGTGAGGAAACAGTTGCACCATTCACCGATTGAACTGCAACCAACAAGGCTTCTGAAATCGCTTGATGCTGGGTAGCACCACTACCCGATGCTTCCTTAACCACTTCTTTTAATGCTGCAAATGCAGAAGTGGTCGCAGAACCAGCAAGCAATAAAGCTAAAAATATTTTATTCATCATTATTATCTTCTTAAGCAACTGTGCAATCGCACAGTTGCATATTTGAATTATAAACCGAAGGTCGAACGTTTCGACGATTTACGAATTTCTTTCTCGCTGGTCCATTCCACAATGCCGGTTTGTACATTTTGAAGTTTTAAAGTGAACTTGTAATACACATCACTTTTACCCCCTGCATTTTTTACAATGCTCGACAGGTTGCCGTTTAACATGTATTCAGCGCCAATATGACCACCGGCTTTTACCGAAGTTGCCTGGTTCACCAATCCGCTTTGCTTTTGGTATGCCAACTGCTGCGCTAATGCATTGGCAGAAGTCATATCTACAAAACGGAATTTGCCTGAATTGATGAGTTTGTTTTGAATGGTGTCAGTGATTGATTCGGTATCAATATGTTCTTGCGTTTTATTGCGGATGCGGTCTACAAACATCACTGGGCGGCGGTTTTGGGTCAATTGAACAATCACGGGAAAGGTCAACATGTCATCCACCATTTTGTCCGCAATCATCTGCAAATCGGTAGAACCGAAATCTTTAGTCAGGGTTTCAACTGACTGGGCATCTCCATAACTCACGTTATTCGAAGCACAACCGCCCAAGACCAAAGTAGCCAAAACAGTAGTAGCCAAAGTTAATTTTAATTTCATGGAAAACTTATCCTTAATCTTTTCTCAGATAGACAACAACATCAACAGCAGATGGGTTAGGTGCAATGGATTGAACGGTCTTTATTTCGCGGCCTGTTAACTGAATAGGCTTCCAGCGTGAACCTTCTGGATTCACTTCAAAACCATTTGCATCTACCCAAACAATTTTGTATTCAAAATTACGGCTCACAAACCAGCGGTCCTTGATTGCAATCGAAGCTTTTTTCAAATCGCCAGCGTATCCCATACTGATCCGATCAACCGCAATTTGCGTGACCAGTTTTGGGTTATTGCTAACGGTTTTTACGCTATAGGTGCCATCGGCTGCAGTTTGGGTTGAGAGTGAGTTGGGTGCGGTACAACCAATAAGTGCAGCAGCCAAAAGGCTTGCCGCCCCCAGTTTTAAACATATTTTCATCATTACACTCTTTTAAAATTAACGAGTTACAGCACTTACACTGGCTGAAATTTTATTATTTATATCACTGACATAAACAAAAACGGTTTGGTTTGGATTTGCTTCAACATTAAGTGTTGTGCTAGAGGATTGTGGTCCGATAATTTGCAGATTATGTTTTCCTGGACTCACCTCAAAACGTGCCACCTGTGTATTACTTGGTAGCGTCGACCATGCTCTTAAATCGGCACGTTCAGTGGCAACATTCATTAAGTTTCCAGCCAGCTGCCCTAAAGATCCCAATTGCTGGCCCAATTGTTGTTGCATCACGTATTTTGTCGTTGCCCGTACAATCTGGCTGGTAACGGTACTGATGGTTTGTTCTTTCAGGTTTTTTATTGCCAATGCACCAATATCACTAACCAGAGCACTTTGCTGTACTTGGCGATCACCCAGCTTAATTTTTAAGCTTTGCGGTGGCATATAAGTACTCGGTTCATAGGTAGCAAATGCAATATTAACCAGCCCATTTGGCATGGGAAAAGCAAGTTTATTTTCAATCTTTTTCGGTACCGTGCCCTGTTCAATAAACACAATGACAGGTACTGATTTCTGATTGTTACTTGCTACTGTATCAACCCGGGTCACATCTTTGGCAACATTTGAATCACCATGTAATTCATAAGCTTTTTTAAAGTCCACCAAAGCATTGTTATAGTCGCCTGTGGCTTCCCACAAATTAGCTGCCATGTAAAAAGCATAACCATTTTGATAGGTATTTTTAATTCGACCTGCAATCGGATCCAAACCAGCAAAAGCTTCATCTAAAGTTGAATAATCAATTTGTTTATCTGTCTTCTGCTTATCTTTTTTCTTAGCAAACTCTTTCTCGTGCGCCAGTTCAATTTCACGCTGAATTTGTTGTGCAACACGCATTTCTACCCCTGCAGCTTCAGCATTATTCAGCAGAATATAATTTTTTGCCTGAGAAATATGCGCTAAAACCTGTTCATAAGGAGGAACCAAATAAGGTACAACGGACTCATTACTCACCATCGAAAGGGCTTTGAACCCCATCCGGGTTACACTCACTTTACTTCTGTTGTTCTGCTGATCGATCAGCTCAAATGCCTTTTTATAAATATCCAGACTTTCTTGATATTGTTGATTGACCTGTAAAATTCTTGCTTGCTCTAAATAATATAAAACCGCATCTTTAGAATTTTTCTTGCTGTCAAACTTCGCTGCTACAGATGAACTGAGTTCTGCATTTAAAGAACTTCTAAAAAGTGATCCCTCTTCTTCATAAGTTCCAAATACCGCTGCATGTGTTTGTACAGCAAACAATGAAGTAAAGCATAAAGTGAGAACTTTCTTGTTTATTTGAACCGACATAATAATATTCAACTTACTTTTTATTACATACATCATACAAATCAAAACAATATGGATCAAATCAATATTTTTCTATAAAACATATAATTATTTGGATAAATTAAGATATTTTAAATATTGGTCATAAAAATTGTAAAAAATAAATAATAAATCAATATTTTATTAAGTTCTGTTAAATCAAAATAGTTATTTTAATGTGACTTTAATCTCAAAATAAAATCTTAAGCGTGAGAAAAACATAAATTTATATATTCAGCCTATAATTCCTTATAGAAATTTGTAAGGTCAATGTTATAGTCAAGAAAGCTCTAGATAGATTGACAGCTACACCAAATTTCAAACTATTTTTTTCAAATGATAGACTAAAACCCGGAGATGCTTAGATGACTAAACAATATCTGACACATCGCTGTCTCATTGCACCTCCTGATTTAGCCGATGATTTTTTTGCCAATACGGTAATTTATTTGGCACGCCATGATGAAGAGGGTGCACAAGGCATTATCATTAACCGCCCATCCGGTCTTTCAATCAAGGAATTGTTGAATGACCTGGAAATTGAAGCGGACAATGTCAATCCTCATGCAGTCTTGCAAGGTGGGCCTTTGCGTCCTGAAGCCGGATTTGTACTGCATACCGGTCAACCGACCTGGCATTCATCCATTGCTGTGGGTGAAAATGTCTGTATCACCACGTCTAAAGATATCCTCGATGCCATCGCGCATAATGAAGGCGTTGGACGCTACCAAATTGCTTTGGGTTATGCCAGCTGGGGCAAAAACCAGCTGGAACAGGAAATTGCACATGGTGACTGGCTGATCTGTGATGCTGATATGGATTTGATTTTTAACTTACCTTATGACGACCGCTGGGATGCTGCCTATAAAAAAATGGGCCTGGACCGCACCTGGCTGTCATCAGAGATTGGACATGCCTGACTTATCACAACCACACATGATTATGGCATTTGATTTCGGTACCCAGAAAATGGGCATGGCGGTGGGTCAATCCTTGATTGAGAGTGCCAATCCGCTTGCCCTGTTTCCGATGAAAGATGGCATTCCAAACTGGGATGCCTTACTGAAAATTATCAAGCAGTATCAACCGACTCTATTTTTAGTCGGTTTACCGCTGAATATGGATGATACTGAATCTGAACTTTCCGCGCGTTCGCGCAAATTTGCCCGACGCTTACGCCATCAAACCAATATTGAAACCTTGATGGTGGATGAGCGCCTGACCACCCGTGAAGCACGTGATGAACTGGACCAATACCAGTCTCAAGGTCGTGGCAAGAAACTGGCGGCAGACAGCATTGCAGCTGCACTGTTTATAGAAAGCTGGTATCGCAATCCGGTAGGTTTAACCCCTTAAAGATAAAAAAAGCATCTTTCAGGATAGTTAACAAATACCGCATTGCCGCAACAAAAGCCCTGCTCTGCCTGATTTTTTGTTATAAAGTAAGACTTATTCGTTTCTCTTTTATATGCTTTGACCAAGCAGGTACTTATGGCACTTTCTAGTTTTGGTAAGATTCTTACCGTTTTGGATCTCTTTTCAGTGTCTCGCCCGATCATTAATGTCGATATCATTAGTGAAGAATTAGGACTCTCCAAACCTACAAGTTACCGTTATTTAAAAGAATTGGTTTCGGCAGAATTATTACAACGCCTGAGTGGAACTTCAGGTGACTATACGCTCGGTTCTAAAATTGCCGTACTGGATTACATTTCCCGTACCACGGATCCTTTGGTACAGATCAGCATTCCATTTATGCAGCAAATTGTGGAACGTACCGAATTCGGCTGTCTGCTCACGCATTTAAATTACGATTCATGTATCGATATTCATCACGAACTGTATAAAGACCTGACCACGCTTATTTATGGTCGCGGTTGTCCTCGCCCGATCTATAAAGGCTCTTCTGCCAAGGTGATTCTGGCTCATTTACCCAAACAGCGTATTTTGGATTATTACCAGCGTTTTGCGACGGAACTGTCTGAAGTTGGCTTTGCACAGAGCGAAGAAGAATTCCTGCTGCAAATGAAACAGATTAAAAAACAGGGCTATTATTTCTCGAGTGGAGAGGTCGATCCAAACCTGGCCAGTCTTTCTATTCCAGTGAAATTTTCCAGCAAGGAACCGCCTTTGGCCTTGACCCTGTTAGGCTCCAGAAACCGCTTTGAATTTACCAACTTCCAGAAGTTGATCGAAATATTGCGCGACAATGCCGATTTAATTGAAAAGAAATTTACGACCTTGACCCATCAGGAAGATACATTTTAATTTGAGGAACAGTAATATATTTTAATCTAAAAATGTTGAATTAAACATTATATTCTCATAATATGATTATTGTTCTTCAGCATCCCTTTGTTCCATGATAACGTGATGCGATTTTAAAACCTCTCCTCAAGTTAAAAAAGCTCATCACAAGATGGGCTTTTTTATGCGCTTATTTCCAATACCCTACTGCTTCTGATGCGGATAAAAATAACGGAAAGTCAGGTTTATCCGTGGCTCAATAATTTTCACCGATTTCCTTAAAGTATGCTTCCAGTACTGCTGGGTCTTGCCACGCATCACAATCAATTGTCCATGCTGTAACAGCAGATCGACTTTGTCTGGCTTTTGCTTGTGCTTAAAACTGAATTTTCGGGTAGCCCCGAAACTTAAGGAGGCAATTACGGTTTCCCGATCTGCCTCAGAATATAATGCCGGCTCGTCATCGCTATGCCAGCCCACAGCTTGACTACCATTTTCATATAGATTGGCAAGGCAGGAATTAAAAGAATGGCCGACCAACTTTTCAATGTGTTGCTTTAAACGAAATAATCCGGGAGTCCAGACATGGGCCTGCTTGAAGGTGCCTGAATAATGATATTGGTAATTTTCATCGCCATACCAGGCCACTTTACGTGCCGTTTTATAATGTTGCCCATACAGCACCACTTCATCATGCTGCCAGGCCAGATAAGTTAAAAAATACTGTAAATATTGCTCGCTCTGCTCAGCCGTCAAAATCAGGCCAAAGTCTTCTACCACCCCATCACAAGGTAACAGATTGGCTCGCGCTTCTGGCTCAAACAATTCAAAGTTCATCGGCAAAAATGCATCGTCTAAAATAAATGTAAAATTCACTTTATTCTAGCGGATGATTTCTGTTCACAATTCAAAACATTGTATGCGCTTGTGACAGGGAAAGATCGGGCTTAGACTCAAATCAAAATTGAAAATAAAAAATTGCATATGAATATATGGCACTTATTTCAAAAACTTCGTCCTTTTGTCCAGCCTTATCGCTTACTGGTCGTCGCCACCCTAATTTTAACCCTGATTGGCTCCCTCACGGCTCAGGTCAATGCACTTACTTTACGCTATGCAGTCGACAGCATTAACCGGCTGATTGAATCCGGTTTGGGACTGGCTGAGGGCTGGCATATTCTGCTCACCATCTCTGCCATTTTATTGGCTAAGGAAGTCATCAATGCCTTGGTGCAGTTTGGACAAAAATTTTATGGCGAAAAGCTGCGTATTTTTGTTTCACAGGACTTGGCTCAAGGCATTATTGAAAAATTCCTGACTTACCGGCTGGCTTTTTTTAATGCAGACAATAACCAGGCCGGTAAATTGCAAACCCGGATTGACCGCGGGATTGGCTCCCTTACCCGGCTGGTTCAGATCTTTTTTATTGATATTTTACCGTTATTTAGCAGCGCAATTGTGGCATTAGGCCTGATGTTTTATGCCAATGCCTATGTCGGTCTGGTTGCGCTGTGTATTGTGCCGATTTACTTCTGGCTGACCTATAAACAGGCACAAAAACTCGGCGGGTGGCGGCGTAATTTACGCGATGGGCGCGAGAGAAAGAGCCAGGGAATCTTAAGTATTATTAACTCGATTACTGTGATCAAATCCTTTAACCGCGAGTCCATCGAGTCAGACAAACAGCTTAAATTACAAAAAGAACTGACCCAGAATCAGATGCAGACCCGGCAAACCAGTTTTTTGTTTGATGGCTTAAAGACCTTTATTGAACAGATTGGCATCGTGCTGATTATTATCCTGACCGCTTATTTTGTGCTGGATGGGCAAATGAGTATCGGCATGATCATGTATCACGTGCTGTTATTCAACAATGTTTCTGCCCCGATTCGCTCGTTGCATCGCATTTATGATGAAGTGAATGATGCCATGATTTACTCGGAAAGCTTTTTCAGGATTCTGGAAGCCGATCATGAAATTGAGCCAAGCGGCACTCTAAAGCCCGCCATTCATGGACTATTTGAACTGAAAAATGTCGAGTTTTATTACCCCAATGGTCACCATGCTTTAAAAAATATCAACATGCTGATTCAGCCGAATAAAATCACCGCCTTGGTGGGATTGTCCGGCGCAGGAAAATCTACGCTGATCAGTTTACTGGATAAATTTTACCAGCCAGCTTCTGGACAGATCAAACTGGATGGTATCCATCTGGAACAGATCGATACCCAATATCTGCGCGATCACATTGGTTTGGTGCTACAAAAAAACCATATTTTTCAGGGAAGTATTTTTGAAAATATCCGTTATGGCAAGACCGATGCAAGTCTGGAACAAGTGATGGATGCTGCCAAAAAAGCGTCTATCCATGAACAGATTTTACAGCTTCCGCAAGGCTATGATGCAGATGCCTTGCAGCTTTCCGGTGGACAGCAGCAGCGCATTGCGCTTGCCCGCATGTTCCTGAAAAATCCGCCGATTATTTTTCTGGATGAACCCACGGCCAGTCTGGATGCGATTGCCTCGGAGCAAATCAAGCACAGTCTGGACCAAATCAAGCAAGGCCGTACCGTCATTATTATTTCGCATAGTTTATCGCAGATTATTGATGCCGATTACACCTATGTGATGAAAGAAGGTCATATTGCCGAGCACGGCGAACATGAGGCGCTCTACCATCAGGACGGGGTGTATAAGCAAATTTTTGATGCGATGGCCAAAAGCCTGAATATTGAAAAGATTGCCAAGACCTTTGAAGAAGATGCCGAGGAAGAAACCCATAGCTAAATACCTAGGACGAAAAGCCTTTTCATCTCCAGTATGATCCCTATGGAAAGGTCTTCTCCAAAAATAACTTTCCGCTAGTCAAAACAAGGGAAGCTGGTAAATCGATGACATTCATATCCTGGGCCTGGATTAAAAACGCATAATCCATTCCCCTTTGATATAGCGATAATTGTAATCTGGACCGTTGAAAGAAGCACTGCGGTTGTAACCGGCATTCATACGAAGAAACTGTGACCCGTGAACAGGGCTTTGCAGGTTCAGTTCAAATAACCGGGTAGATTGGCTTGATTCCTGATTGATTTTTTCACGCCCAAAGCCTGCCGTTAAACCTGCTGACCATCCGGCAAAACGCTGACGCCAACCGAGGGCCAGCATTGATTCTTCATAATCCTGAGGGTTGAAATATTGCCTGCCCACATCTTCTTCAGTACTCCGGTAGGTGCGATATCGCGCCTGAAGCGTCAGTCCCAAGTCCAGTGAAGGCTGATAGATCAATCGAAGACGGCCATGATCACGGCGGTTATCATCTGAGAAGAATTGTGTCCCTGCAACACCAACCAGGGTGACATGCTCACCGATTCCCTGATCCAGTGCAGCACCCACAAAGGTAAAATTCGTTCCAGCATCGAGAGCGGCTTGGGTTTCAACCCAGTCACGATTGGCAAAAAGCTCTAATGCCGTCTTTTCTGCAAGCGCTGTACGGTAACTGCCATCAAAGGTAAACAAGGTATGATCCCCTTGGTCAAATACCCCTGCTTCCACTGCCCAGCCATTCGCTGTAGCGGATTCAATGTGACGTCCAATAAATGAAATTTTCTGGCCATCTCGCTGCCATTCATCCGCCCTATACTGATAAGCACTTCCCCGGACACCTAAATAATGGTCAGCATCTTCATATCGAGGCAAAAATTCAGCTGATAATTTACGGGTCTGGAAGCCCTCGCTATCATCACTGAAAAAGAATTCCGTTCCGGCCGCACGTTGACTTGGGGCCTGCTCTTGCTCTGATTCACTTGCCAGGCTGGGTGTCGTGATGCTGATAAGCAAAGGAACAAGCATATAGATGTTAATTTTTGTGTTTTTCATTTTGTTCCCCATGTTTTTCGTGTTCTTAATAATTCATCCAGATACCCTAAAATACTGGCAGGCTGTAGCAAGAAACTGTACATGAGTACATACAGCAAAAAGCCACTGAAGTTTTTCCGTACCTTGAGTTCGAGATCCTCAAACATTCTGCGTTCAATCGAGTAATTTAATAAGCCGAGCAAAAATGCCATAGGTAACAATGCCAGGGTCATAATACCCACAATCCAGTAATGTCCAAAACAGGCCAGAATGATTCCGGGTATGAAGCCAAAGGTAAAAGCAATATCTAACCAGGGGAAAACCAGGTTCCAGTAAATAAAAAACGTGGATAATCTCGGCTTGATTAAAATCGTGGGATGTTTGATAAAGGCTTCAATCATGCCACGTGCCCAACGCTGACGCTGTTTAATAAACACTTTAAGTGTTGTGGGCGCATTGGTAAACAGACAGGCATCCTCACAATGCCCCACACGATAGCCGGCCTTCAACAAGGCCCAGGTAAGTACAATATCTTCACCGACGCATTCAGGCCATCCCCCCACCTCAATCAAGGCATTACGGTCATAAATAGAGAAAGCCCCTTGAGCCACCAAGGTCCCCTGATACAGGGACTGCATACGCTTGGTCGCTGCAATCCCCAAAAAATAGTCCCATTCCTGAGTTTTGGTCAGCAAATTCTCACGCGAGTTGCGCACCAGAATCTTGCCCGCGACCGCACGTGTGTTGGGTGGATCTGCCTTATAACGTTCGACAATATTGATTAATGCGACACGATGTAAATAAGAATCGGCATCGACGGTAATCACCAAGTCATGTTCCGCGAGTTTCAGACCTTCATTTAATGCATGCGCCTTACCTGCATTTTTCTTTAAATCAAGTAAAGTCAGCCAGGGATATTTTTGCTGGGCCTTTCGGACAATGGCTGCAGTTTCATCCTGAGAACCGTCATTAATCACAATGACTTGCAGGGGACCCGGGTATTTTTGGAGACCAATACTCACTAAAGTATCTTGTATTGAGGCGGCTTCATTATAAGCGGCGACCAGCATGGTAATCCCCGGATAAGTAGACAATGGCTGTCTTTTGGGTCTTCGATCCATCATCAAGCTTAAAGCCGCAAATGCATTCATGAATCCCGGAATAATGGCAATGCCATAAATCAGGAAAACAGCTGCAAAATGGCCTATATGTCGGCTGAGATCATACATCCAGTTCTGGGCAATCCATATGGAAAAGACTGTCCAAAAACAGGCACCGATGAGAGCGACAATAAACTTTAACTGCACAGAAAAGTAAATTTGAGAAGCTTCTCTTTTACTTTCATCAATGATCATGAATATTCTCTAAATATTTCACCCAATAAAATTTGTGCAGAATTATTTTTAGTAAAGTCCGGAAGTGTTACAACAGATCATGACTTTAGGTGCCTATAGGGAGTTTTAGATACCTATGAAATCATTATTTCGCCAAGAGCAAATTTTGCTTTCTATTAAAAACAACCTGCATTTTGTATAATAATATATCACTTTGTATATTTTTTGATAAATAAGTCACACTTTTTTAAGATAATTTGTATTGCCTATTTCAAGTTATTGTTTTCTATACACTCTATTAATAAAGATTTTTAAGCTAGGGAGTTATTAAGCCCCCCCTGCTGATAAAGAAATTTTTGAAACAAAAAAGCCTGCAAATTGCAGGCTTTTTATTTAATTATTCTAGTAATTAACGCTGAACTTTTTGTTCAATCTCTTCTACGCTGGTATGGCGTACATCTAAACCCTTGACCATATAAATGACCTGTTCAGAAATATTGCGGGCATGGTCGCCAATCCGTTCCAGAGAACGCAGCACCCACATCACATTGATGACCCGGGAAATATGCCGCGGATCTTCAATCATATACGTCATTAAAGTACGGGTCGCAGACTGGTATTCACGGTCAATATCGGCATCGGCCAGCAGCACACGCAAAGCCTGATCGACATCCAGACGGGCAAAGGCATCCAGGGCGTCATGAATCATCACCCGAACCTGATTGCCAATATGACGGGTTTCCATATAACCACGCGGTGAACTGCCCTCTTCACATAAATTTTGTGCAATACGGGCAATTTTTGCCGCTTCATCACCAATACGTTCCAGGTCAGTATTGGCCTTGGACATGGCAATGACCATACGCAAATCAATTGCAGCAGGATGACGGCGTGCCAGAATCAGGGTCAAGGCTTCATCAATCTCGGTTTCCATACGATTGACCACATTGTCCTGAAATTGCACCTCAATCGCTAAAGTGGCATCGGTATCCAACAAGGCATGAATACTGTTGGCCACTTGCTGTTCGACCAGGCCCCCCATGGTCATGAATTTGGTATTTACATCTTGCAAATCTTCATTAAATTGCGAAGAAATATGGTGATTTAACACCGGATTATTTGGCAAGGGACGTACTCCACAACAGCGATTTTAAAATGAATGATTGTGTTCAATATTAAAGCATATCAACTATGAAGTTTTTATGACAAAAACTGCAAGATTAGCCGGCCGGCTTGAACGACTTGTCAACCAGCCAGGCATTCATTTCTTCAAGGTCTTTTTCGGTCAATTTACCGACCGATGCTTTTAAACGCAGCACATTAATCAAATAATCATATTTTGCGTTTAAATAATCCTGTTTGGCAGAAAAAGCATTGCGTTGGGCCAGCAGCACATCGACCATGGTTTTTAAGCCTTCCTGATATTGTGCCTGAGAGGCCCGGGAAACCACTTCCGAGGAATCCATGGCAGCTTTTCGTGCCTGCAATTTGGCTTGATCGGTTTCTACCTGCATATAAGATTTTTTCACATCGGTATTGGCCTTGCGAATCGCAGCATCCAGTTGAGATTCGCTTTTTTTCACGTTCACCGCGGCTTTTTGAATGGATTTCTGTGTTCTGCCCCCGGTATAAACGTTCCAGTTCATCTCTACGCCAATCTGGTCAAACTTGCCATCGCTGGACACCACATTTTGCGGGGACTGCTTGATATAACCATACGTCCCTACCGCCTCAATTTGTGGATATAAGGCGGCTTTTTCTACCCGCTTCTGGTCTTCTGCATAATGCTGCTGTATGCGTGCCTGCTGAACAGAAAGATTCTGGCTGAGTGCCAGCGCTGTCCAGGCATCCAGATCTGCTGGATAAGGCTTCTGAAATTGAAAATCGTCCCGGAGTACGGCTAGACTTTCTTGATAGGGTCCGATTAACTGGGACAGTTGTTCCTGTGCCAAAACCAGTTGCACATGCGTGGCAATTCGGTTGGCCCGGGCACTTTCATATTGTGCATTGGCCTCACTGACATCGCTTTTTGCCACCAGGCCTTCTTTCAGTTTGGCATTCATGACATTCAGCTGTTCGAACAGAGCTTTTTCTTCCTGAAGATTGGCTACGGTTAAACTCTGCTGACGCAATACATTAAAATAACTTTCAGAAACATTTAAAATGTGTTCCTGGCGCTGCAATTGTAAAGTGATTTCACTCAGGCTGACGGACGTTTTGACCTGTTTTAAACCTTCCCAGGCATCCCAGCGGAAGATCGGCTGGCGTGCAGTAATGGCAATTTGTCGAGTATTGGACGATGAAGCCGCAAATGCATCGGAAGGAAAACCCGGAATAGTGCTGTCACTGGTCTGCTGGCTTTTACGCGCCACATTTCCAGAAATAGTCACCGTTGGCAGTAAATTCCCTTTGGCAATGCCCAAATTGAGTTGATCTGCTTCATACTGTAAAAGATTGGCTTGCCAATTGGGATCGCTGTTTTTTGCCCGCTGATAGGCTTCCACCAAATCTAAAGCATGACTCCATGAGCTGAACAACAACGCACATGCACCAATGACTATTTTAATATCCATTTTTTATCGTAAATCCCGACTCGCGACCATCCATAGACACGCATATTTATAATAAAGGCTATGCAATATTAAAATGATCTTCTCAATTTTCCGTATGATTTTTATTAATTTTTACAATATGTACCCGCATTATCCATTAGTCTCCATAATTATTTTCCGATAATCACAGCGCGTAACCAAAACCCTTCATAATACTACACAGACAAAGACTTTTTCAGTTATAAAATATCCATCTCCCCTATAAATCATTGCCGCATGTACCCGATATAGAATGACTGTGCCTTTAAAAACAAAATTTTCTGTTAAGCAATGCTTTCCCTTTTTTATTTTTATGCTTCTGCTCGGGTGTCAAAAACCCGAGCCTCAACCTATCCCGGAACAGGTACAAAAACAATCACAACAAGATGAAACGGTAGATTTATCGCTATTATGTAAAAACCTTGAAAAAAATATGCTGGCTATTAATTCTGAACGTACCACTTTTGCCTTGGAACAGATCAATCAGGATTTAAAATTATGCTTGCCGCTGTCTACATTTGCAGAACAACAGCATTTATTAAAACTCTCCAATCAAATGTATAACAACTTTCTCCGCGTGGACAGAACGGCGCCGCAACAAGTTGCTTTCGAAGCCTATGCTTTTGATTTGTCCCAGCACCCCACCATTCAACAGAATCATTTTGAACAGCTCAATTTACGTGATCAATATTTATTGAAACATAAAGGGCAGGCATATATAGAGATGTATGATACGGGTAAAGACCGGGTCAATTATCGCCGCAGTCCTGAATATTTAGCCAGAATTTTTGCGCCTTATATGCCGCCAGCCGAACAGGTCTTTATCGAAAATTTGGCTAGCCAAAATATGCTACCGGTATTTTCAGATCAAATCCTAATTATTGAACCGCACGAAATTGTGTCCCGAGCTTTATTTTGGGAAGATTATTTAAATCAATATCCAAAGAGCAGCTATCGCAAAGATGCTGAGTATCTTTTACAGATGTATACCCTGTTTTTATTTAAAGGCATGAGTGATTCACCTGTCTCGGATACTTATCTGGATCAATATGCCATCCAAAGTAGTTCGCTGGATGAAATTGAAAAATTAGCCCAGGTCAAAAATTCACATTTAGCCGTTCAAGCGAACAAGTTTCTGCAATTTCTGCAATTATCTGAACAGCAGCGTTTAAAAGAAATTCCAGTCCAGCTCAGCCCTAAAGAACAACAGTCGATGTCTGAAAAGCAGCTTGCACTCAAACAGTTAGATGAATATTTAGGTCTACAAAATCTAAGCCTTTCCAACCCGCGCGACTGTTTTAGTGATGCGGTTTGTCTTTAAGCCTGGGTCGCTCTCCCTGTTCAATACCCCAGGCAAAAGCGATATTTTATGTGAATGTTTTTTTGTGGTTCGGCATGTTAAGATGACGCATAGCTTGACGGAGCGCGAGTAATAACTTGCTGAGATCACCTAAATTCTATATGCAGCTATGGCATTTGATGGTGAGTACCGTTGAACCTGATCAGGTTAAGACCTGCGTAGGAATCAAGCCATCAAAAAACCTAAGCCTTCAATTTATCCATGCTGATTTTTACAATCAATCTATCCGGATAAAACAGCCACGTTTTTGGTCGTGCTTGATTCGTTGATGTCATTCACAAGGATCATTACCATGGACCAATTAACGAATCGCTCTGCAACAGATATTTCCGCTCAACATGAGCAAGATGCCAAAGATCTCACCCGAATTTTACCCGCTTCCAGAAAAGTCTACATTCAAGGTTCACGTAGCGACATTCAGGTTCCCATGCGTGAAATTTCCCTGACCGAGACCCCAACCGGTCTGGGTGGCGAACACAATCCGGCCATTATGGTCTATGACACGTCAGGCGTTTATACCGACCCGAACGTGGCCATTAACCTGAATAAAGGTTTGCCCAATGTGCGTGAAACATGGATTGAGGAACGCCAGGATACGGAACGATTAGCGACCCTGAGTTCTGTTTTTGGACAGGAACGCCTGAAGGATATTCGCACGGCAGACATCCGTTTCGCCCATATTCAAAAGCCGCGCCGTGCCAAAGCGGGCAAAAATGTGACCCAGATGCACTATGCACGTCAGGGTATCATTACCCCGGAAATGGAATATATCGCCATTCGTGAAAACCAGCGCCAGCAGGAAGGTGTCGATGCACGCCAGCATGCCGGTCAAAACTTCGGCGCGAAAAACCTGACTGAAATTACCCCCGAATTTGTGCGTCAGGAAGTGGCGGAAGGTCGCGCCATTATTCCGGCCAATATTAACCATCCTGAAATTGAGCCGATGATTATCGGGCGTAATTTTCTGGTGAAAATCAATGCCAATATCGGCAACTCCGCGCTCGGTTCCAGCATTGATGAAGAAGTGGCGAAAATGACCTGGGCCACCCGCTGGGGCGCAGACACCATTATGGATTTGTCGACTGGCAAGAACATTCATGAAACCCGTGAATGGATTATTCGCAACTCTCCTGTTCCGATTGGTACTGTGCCAATCTATCAAGCTTTGGAAAAAGTCGATGGTGTGGCCGAAGACCTGACTTGGGAAATCTTTAAAGACACCCTGATTGAACAGGCGGAACAAGGCGTGGATTATTTCACCATTCATGCCGGCGTGCTTTTAAGATATGTACCGCTGACTGCCAACCGCTTAACCGGAATTGTTTCACGTGGCGGTTCTATTATGGCGCAGTGGTGTCTGGCGCATCATCAGGAAAATTTCCTGTATACCCATTTCGATGAAATCTGCGAAATTATGAAAGCCTATGATGTGTCGTTCAGTCTGGGCGACGGTTTACGTCCTGGCTGTATTCAGGATGCCAATGACGAAGCACAGTTTAGCGAACTGCGCACTTTAGGCGAGCTGACCCACCGTGCCTGGGAGCATGATGTACAGGTGATGATTGAAGGTCCGGGGCATGTACCGATGCACATGATCAAGGAAAATATGGATCTGCAACTGGAAGTCTGCAAGGAAGCGCCTTTCTATACTCTGGGCCCTTTAACCACCGATATTGCTCCGGGCTATGACCATATTACTTCAGCGATTGGTGCTGCCATGATTGGCTGGTACGGTACGGCCATGCTGTGTTATGTCACACCTAAAGAGCATTTAGGCCTGCCGAACAAGAAAGATGTCAAAGATGGCATCATCACCTATAAAATTGCCGCCCATGCCGCCGATCTGGCCAAGGGACATCCAGGTTCGCAGGTGCGTGATAATGCCCTATCCAAAGCGCGTTTCGAATTCCGCTGGGAAGATCAGTTCAATTTGAGTCTGGACCCGGATACTGCACGTAGCATGCATGATGAAACCATGCCGAAGGAAGCGCACAAGTCTGCACATTTCTGTTCCATGTGTGGTCCTAAATTCTGTTCGATGAAAATCACTCAAAATGTGAGGGATTATGCGAAAAATCAAAGCAACGAGGGACAGCGCCAAGAACAGGATACAGAGATTGAAGCAGGTTTGAATGCCATGAAAACCAGCTACCATGAACATGGTCAAAAATTGTACCACAAGCTGTAATTCTTAAAAAAAAATCTTTTATTTTCATAAAATTCTCAGTTAGGATGAATGTATGCTTTTCATCCTGACTGAGCTATATGAACATTATTAAACAAGCGACATATAACCGCGACCAAGTCAAAATTCAGTCCCGTGAATATCTTTTTCGTGGCTTCATTCAGGTTGAAAAAGTCAATCTCTGCCATCGTTTATTTAACCAGAGCGAATTCACTCCGGTCATGCAGCGTGAACTGATTCACCGCCCTGAAGCGGCAGGTGTACTGATTTATGATGATGCCCAGCAGAAATTTGCCCTGATTGAACAATTCCGTGTCGGTGCAATGGATGATCCAGAATCTCCCTGGCAACTGGAAGTGATTGCCGGTGTACTCGATGGAGATGAATCGCCGGAAAGCTGTATACGTCGTGAGAGCCTGGAAGAATCAGGCTGTGAGATTGATCAGTTGCAGCTTTTATTCAGCTTTTATCCTTCGGCTGGGGCCTGTGCCGAATTGTTCCATTTATACAGTGCTGAAGCGCATCTTCCTGAACACGGTGGCATATTCGGCATGCCGGATGAAGGAGAAAACATTCAGCTGCATATCATTGATTATAGTGAAATAGCCACCTTACTGTGTAATGGTCGCTTAAAGAATGCACCGGTCATAATGGCCTTGCAATGGCTGCAACAACATATTAAAACAACAAGGAATGTCTAAGGAGTCGGACATGACTTTATACCAGCACAACGAAGATCAGCAAGACTGGACCATTATTCAAATTTCAGACACACATTTGATGAATCAGGAAGATTTAGAATTTGTGCACATGAATCCAGAACACAGCTTTCAATCGGTTATGCAGCAAATTCGACAGCAATATCCAAATACCGATGCCATTATCAATACGGGTGACCTGGCTCAAGTCCCGGTTGCAGAAACCTATAGCCGTTATCTGTCTTTCATGCAGCGGCTAGGAATCCCGTTTTATCAAATTCCGGGCAATCATGACAATATTGATCTCTTCCCTTTTTACCAAAATAAGGACGAGGTGCAGGCCATTCATTTTGGCAGATGGAGCTTTGTGCTGTTAAACAGTGCTGTACCCGACAGAATAGACGGCTGGATTGAACAAGAGCAATTGCAACAACTGGATATACTTTTAGCAAAACTGCAACAGCAATCCGTGATCGTGGCATGCCATCATCATCCTTTTGCAATGCAATCCAAATGGATCGATCAGCATATGCTGAAAAACACTGAAAACCTGACCGACATTCTGGCCAAGCACAGCAATGTCAAGGCAGTTATTTTTGGTCACGTACATCAGGATTCCTGTCATGAATGGCAGCACATCCGGTTTTTTTCTACGCCATCCACCTGTGTTCAGTTCAAACCTTTCAGTGAAGATTTTGCCCTGGATAATGAAATGCCGGGTTTTCGTGTCCTGCATTTAAAAGCCAATGGTGAACTTGAAACCCAAATTCACCGAGTCCAAACAGCACGACAACAAATTAATGGTGAAATTTCAGGTTATTAACTTTTCATTTTGCTTTTTTTCTATTACTTTATGGCTTCTGAAGGAAGCATGATCGATAGAATCCAAGCATCAAAGACTATCAAAAAGCACAAAAAGTCTATATGATGACGACCCTCGAAGGAAAATCTCCTTAGGGTTGGATAAAAACACTTGCATATCACCATATTTTTTGCGTATAGATAGTACGCATATGATGAGGAATGCCCTATATGGCGAATGACAACCAAAATCAAGTCTTGGACGAACAAACTGATGTTGTAGATGAAAAATCTACCAAACGCGTGCGTAAAACAAAGCCAAAAGCGTCAGAAAGTGGTTCTACTGCTAGCTTATTTGGTATTGCACCTTATCAGCCTAAAAAAAATGAAGAATACATGTCTGAAGGACAGCTTGAGCATTTCCGCCAGATCTTGATGGCATGGAAAGCAGAGTTGATGTCTGAAGTAGACCGCACCCTAAACACCATGCAAGACGAAAATACCGCATTGCCTGACGTGAATGACCGTGCCACACAAGAAGAAGAGTTTGCCATCGAACTCCGTACCCGTGACCGTGAACGCAAGCTGATCCGCAAGATTGAGCAATCTATCGAAGCGATTAAAAACGACGATTACGGTTTCTGTGAAACATGTGGTATTGAAATTGGCCTGCGTCGTCTTGAAGCACGTCCAACGGCTACCCTTTGTATTGACTGCAAAACCCTGGCAGAAATCAAAGAGAAGCAAAATAACGGTTAATACTGTGTTAAGTAATCCCTCCCTGACCCTCCCTTTAAGAAAGGGAGGGAAAGCAGAAGAGAATTACGTGGGTCGGTTTGCGCCATCGCCAACCGGCCCTTTGCATTTTGGTTCACTCATTACAGCGGTGGCCAGTTATTGCGATGCCCGTGCCCATCAGGGTCAATGGCTGGTCCGGATTGAAGATACCGACATTCCGCGCATTTATCCCGGTAGTGAAGAACATATCCTGCGCTCAATCGATGCGTTCCAGTTTGAGCCCGATGCCGAGATCATTTTCCAGAAAGATCGCCTCGATATTTATGAATCTGTCATAGAACAGCTGCATCAGAAAGGCTGGGTCTATGCCTGCCAGTGCACCCGTAAAATGCTCGGCTCCAATCATATCTACGTCGGAACCTGCCGCGATTTAAACCTGCCTTTCGAGCAGCAGGCCATTCGTCTGAAAGTATCAGATCAGACCATTTGTTTCACCGATCGCCTGCAAGGAACCCATTGTTCCAATCTGCAACACGACCTGGGTGATTTTGTGTTGAAGCGCCGTGATGGCATTATCAATTACCAGCTGGCAGTGGTGGTCGATGATTATCTGCAAGGCATGACCCATGTGGTTCGCGGTGCCGACCTGCTGGATAATACCGAAAGGCAAATCTGGCTCGGTTCGCTGCTGGGTTATCCGCAACTTGAATATATGCATCTGCCTTTAGCAATGAACGCTCAGGGACAGAAACTCTCTAAACAGAATCTGGCCCAAGCACTCGATCTCAAGCGTGCTCCCGAATTATTGCAACAAGCCATTCGCGCCTTGCACCAGCCGGAAGTCGATTTAGACCTACCGGAACATATGCTGAAACAGGCCATTGCCCAGTGGAATACAGACTTCATTCCACATACAACTGAGCTACACGGCAGCTATTTATAAAATTCAGATTATCGTTAAGCTAAAAACACCTACAGCAGACAATGGCAGACTCAAAATGTTTTTTATATTTGGCATTGGTCCTAAAACCAAAGTGGTCGAGAAAAATCAGTTTTTATGTCCGGTATGCAGAACCCGAAGTGCTTATGAATTGAAACAGCAACGCAATTATTTTTCTTTATTTTTTATCCCGCTGATTCCCCTTTCCAAGGCAAAAGGAGAATTTGTGAAATGCTTACATTGTGGAACGGAAATGCCGAGCACAGTGTTAAACCATGCTCAGCCAGACTGATCGTCCGAATCAACGCTAGAAGCTTGACTCTTCTTTGCTTGGATTGGCTTTTTGTGTAGTGGCATCAATTTTCAAAATCAGGCTGATCATCACTGCACACATAATTAACGATGAACCGCCATAACTGATAAACGGCAAGGTCAAACCTTTGGTCGGCAACATGCCCATATTCATTCCGGCATTCACCAGAATTTGCAGCAGGAAGATGATACTGATGCCATAGGCCAGATAACCTGCACGCAAGTATTGATACTGCAAGGCACGATGTCCGATCTTGATACAGCACACCACCATCATGAAGGACAGGATCAATACGGTGCTGATGCCGAAAAAGCCGAATTCCTCACCCAGAATCGCCAGCATAAAGTCCGTATGCGCTTCAGGTAGATAAGACATTTTCTGGATACTATGACCCAGCCCTACCCCAGTCCATTCACCCCGGCCAAAGGCCATCAATGCATTGGAAAGCTGATAGCCAGTGCCCAAGGGATCCGCCCATGGATTGGTAAAAGACAAGGCACGCTGTAAACGGTAAGGCTCGAAAATAATCGCCGCAGCCAAAGCGCATACAATCGCGATCAGGAAGAAAATAAACTGGATCGGCGGTGCCCCCGCCAGGAAGAACACACCTAAAATCATCAGGACGATCACCGCAGTCGCACCCAGATCTGGTTCCAGCAGGATCAAGCCTACCGTGATGATCATCACGCCGACCAGTCGATACAGGCCGGAAGCACTGCTTCTCACCTCTTTTGCCCGTCGTACCACATAATCTGCAGTAAAGATGGCCATCATGACCTTGGCCACTTCGGAGGCCTGCAAGGTAAAGCCAGCAATACGAATCCAGCGGGTGGAACCATTGACCTCTGTACCGACGACCAATACCACAGCCAGCAACAAAATGGTCATGATCCACAGCGGGAAGGTATTATTAAACCAGACATTCAGCGACACTTTATACGCCAGAAATGCAGCTAAGCCTGCCGCAAAAATGGAAATGCCGTGTCGAATCACAAAATGAAATGGATTTTCATGTAAACGGTCTGCATAGGGCATCGATGCCGATGCCACCATGATGGAGCCAATACATAGCAAGGCAATTACACAGAAAATCAGTACATTACGTGGCGTTACTTCCGCGGGAATTTTCGATCCCCACTCATTGTAGACCTGATTAATTTTATTTATGGTCGTCTGAGCTAACCCAGCCATACAACTTTCCTTATCGTTCTTCTAAGCAAGTGTGTTCACACATTCAACAAACTGGTGTCCACGTTCACTATAACCCTTAAACATATCAAAACTTGCACATGCAGGTGACAATAACACCACATCATGCGCTTGGGTATGTTGCTGGCATAATTCCACCGCTTCTTTTAAAGATTCGGCATGAAGCAATGTCGTGGTGCCTTGAATGGCTGCTTCAATAATTGGACGATCTTCACCAATTAAAACCGCGACTTTGGCATATTTGCTTAAAGACTCGCGTAATGCAGTGAAATCCTGACCTTTACCCTGCCCACCCAGAATGATCGCGACTTTACCCTGTTGCGGCTCAATCGCTGCACCTAAACCATCAATGGCCGCCAGTGTTGCGCCAATATTGGTCCCTTTGGAGTCATTATAATAACGGACGCCATGTACTTCTTTGACAAATTCACAGCGGTGTTCCAGGCCTTTAAAGGTTTTCAGCGTTTCCAGCATGCTGTCCAGCGGTAAACCAATGGCTTCACCCAAAGCCAGGCAAGCCAAGGCATTGGCTACGTTATGCGTCCCTTGAATGTACATGTCTGCACTTTTCAACAGGCGCTCACGGCCACGTGCCAGCCAGATCGTGCCATTATCTTCTTTCAAGATGCCGTACTGATTTAAATCCGGTGCATTCAGGCCAAAGCTCTGCATGGGTGTCGTATCGGGAACCAGTGGACGAGTAAGTGAATCATCACGGTTAAACACGACTTTTTTCACGCCCTGGAAAATACGATGTTTTGCAGTGTGATAACCAAACATATCGCCATGACGATCAAGATGATCTTCACTCATGTTGAGTACCACGGCCACTTCTGCATTCAAATTCGAGGTGGTTTCCAACTGGAAGCTGGACAATTCCAGAATATACAGTTCAGGATCGTCTTTGGTTAAATCCAGTGCCGGACGACCTAAATTACCGCCTACCGCCACTTTCTTGCCGGCATCTTTGGCCATTAGGCCAATCAGGGTCGTTACGGTACTTTTGGCATTTGAACCGGTAATCGCCACAATCGGTTTATCGGTGGCACGGCGCAAAATCTGAATTTCACTGACCACTGGAATGCCTTGGGCAATCGCCGCCTGAATTTCTGGAATCTTTGGATCAAGCCCCGGACTGATCACAATTTCTTCTGCTTGCATTAAGAGCTCTTGATCAAGCTGACCAAAACTGGTCTGAACATCGGCAGGAATCTGGTCATATCCGGGAGGTGTCTTTCGAGAATCTGTTGCTGCAACGCGGTAGCCATGTTCATGTAAGAAATTGACTGCTGCAACACCTGAAATTCCGAGTCCTGCAACAACTTTTAATCCACCACGCTGTATTAACATTTTTGCCCCATTTTATGGTCTGTTTCTAAAACTGACAAAATGTTAGCACTTTGCTGTTTTGAATGCTTTTTCTGTTTTGACTTTATCTCGGCTTTTTTGTGTCAGCGCGTAAAAAAACCGTCATAAAAATGACGGTTTTGCAAAATTCTTATTGAAGAGGGAAATATAACTTGAAAGTTATTTCCATTTTACTGCCTGGACTTCAGGTTTTTTCGGAACCTGTTCTTCATTTGCAGCACAGCCACAGCTCCCTCCGCAACCTGAAACCATCGCCGGCTTTAACCACTTCGCCAACGCTGTCCAGCCTTGCTTTGCACAGTACTGAGACAGTGCCGTGAAGACCGAGTTTGATGTTCGGGGAAAAACTTTCTTGAACACCACGACAGCACTCCAAAGGACCAAAGCAGCCACTATCAGAATTTCAATCATTTCAGTCTCCTTTCACAGCCTTAAATAAGCTTATCCAAAGTAATGTGAAGCAATTTGATAGGTCAGGAATGACATCAGATATGCCAGACCAAACAGGTAAAGAGTCATAAAAGACATGGTTTTCCACGACCCTGTTTCACGGCGTACCGTGGCCAGCGTCGCCAAACAATGCGGCGCATAGATAAACCAGACCAGCAGGGACAAACCGGTCGCCAATGACCAGCCCAGTTCACCTGTACTACCAATAATAGAGGCCAGACCCTGTGACATGGCATCCTCATCTACCGCAGAAAGTGCATATACGGTACCCAGTGCAGCCACCACCACTTCACGAGCCGCCATCGCCGGAATTAAAGCAATGCAGATTTGCCAGTTAAAGCCCAGTGGGGCAAAAATTGGCTGCATCAAATGTCCCAGCATCCCTGCAAAGGAATAGTCAATTGCCGGGGCAGTCGCACCTTCCGGAGCTTGCGGGAAGGTACACAGAAACCACAGTAAAATAGACAGGGCAAAGATGATGCCACCGACACGTTTCAGGAAGATTTTGGCGCGATCCAGGAGACCAATCCAAACGCTTTTGACATCAGGAAAACGGTAGCTTGGCAACTCCATTAACAACATATGCTGTGACTTGTCTTTCTGGAAAAATTTCAGCACGGTCGCCACAATCAAGGCACTAACAATCCCGGCCATATATAAGCCAAACAGCACCAAACCCTGTAAATTGAATATACCCCAAACCATTTTTTCCGGAATGAAAGCGGCAATCAGCAAGGCATACACCGGCAAACGGGCCGAGCAGGTCATCAACGGTGCCACAAAAATCGTGGTTAAACGGTCACGCGGATCACTGATGCTGCGGGTTGCCATAATGCCCGGCACCGCACAGGCAAAGCTGGACAGTAGTGGAATAAAAGCACGACCTGAAAGACCGGCTTTAAACATCAGCTTATCCAGCAAAAATGCCGCACGCGGTAGGTAACCCGATTCTTCCAGCACCAAAATGAAAAAGAACAGGATTAAAATCTGGGGCAGAAAGACCACCACACCACCAGCACCGGCGATAATTCCATCCACCACCAGACTGTTCAATAGCGGATGGGAAATCTGTGCACTGACCACTTCACCCAGCCAGCCAAAAAAGCGTTCGATGCCATCCATGAATGGCGCAGCCCAGGCAAATACCGCCTGGAACACGATGAACATCATCACGGCCAGACTGACCAGCCCCCCCACCGGATGTAAAAATATCTTGTCTAGAAAATCGGAGCGTTTGTCTTCATGGTCAACAAAAACCACCACATCTTTTAGCAGCTGAGCAATTTTTTCATGATTTGAACCCGAAATTTTGACATCACTCAGTTCAGCATTGGGCGTTCTAAACGTTTCCGCATCCAGTGTACCCATCAGGTTTTCAATCCCTGCATTACGTACTGCAACGGTTTCTACCACAGGAATGCCTAAACGTTGCGATAGTTTTTGCGTGTTGATCTGCATGCCACGGCGGCGTGCTTCGTCCATCATATTTAAGACCAGTAAAATCGGACGGCCCAGCTCAATCATTTCCAGAACCAAACCGAGATGCAATTTTAGGTTAGTTGCATCGACTACACATAGAAAGGCATCTTGCTGACCTTCTTCTGCAATTTTGCCTTGCACCACATCGCGGGTAATGGCTTCGTCCGGACTAGTGGCATTCAGACTATAGGTCCCAGGTAAATCCAGTACACGAACCGCACGAGCCGAAGGTAAAATAAACTGCCCTACTTTACGTTCAACCGTGACCCCAGCATAGTTACCAACCTTCTGCCGTGTTCCGGTTAAATGGTTGAATAATGATGTTTTACCACAGTTAGGGTTACCTACAAGGGCAATACGTAGCGCATCACTCATGCAGTGATCCCCTCTTCAATTTCAATCTTTTCAGCTTCAACTTTGCGCAGTGCGAAACGGGTAAATCCCACCTGAATCAGGATAGGATCACCCCCAAAAATACCTTTGGTAATGACCTGAACTTTTGTTCCCGGTACAAAACCTAAAGTTTCTAAACGACTCGCCACCAGATCAGTCTGAGCTGTATCATCATCCAAAGTACGATTCACTTTGCGAATGATGGCCGTTTGTTTCACTTTCAAATCAGATAATCGCACCGCATCTAATCCTAAAATATTTGCTACAGTATACAAACAAATGAGAATAATTACCAAGTAAGGTTTATTCCAATTCTCATCTTGTGTGCCGTGTTCGACATTGCAAAAAAATTGGTCTACATTGATGCAGGCCAAGAAAAACTTGGATTTTTCATTCAATGTAGAAGTGACATGCTCAATAAAAAGCCGCGTATTCCTGCACCCGTCAACATTCCGGAACATTTAAGTTTTTTACAGGGCTTTCGAGATTACTTAATTGCCCAAACTGTCAGTCCGCATACTCGCAATGCTTATCTGTCTGATTTAATTCAATGTAGTGAATGCAAGGTAATCTCGATGCAGGACTGGAACAGTGATGACATCGCCGATGTGTTACTGAGCCTGACCAAACAGGGCAAAAGCCCGCGCTCGATTGCCCGCTCGCTGTCTGCACTGCGCTCCTTTTATAAATTTTTGCGTGAACAGAAATTACGTAGCGATAATCCGGTCGCGACCCATAAAACCCCTAAAATTGGTCGGGCCTTGCCTAAAGATTTATCTGAAGCCGATGTTGAAGCCCTGATTAACGCACCCGACATTAATACGGCACTGGGCTTACGTGACCGGGCGATGTTTGAAGTGCTGTATGCCTGCGGGCTGCGGGTATCTGAATTACTCAATTTAAGACTGGAACTGATTAATTTAAAACAGGGTTATTTGCGTATTGTCGGCAAAGGCAATAAGGAACGTCTGGTGCCTTTGGGACAGGTCGCTTGCGAATGGATTGAAAAGTATCTGCATGAAGCACGTGCCAGCCTTTATAAGTCCGCCACCGACTATGTGTTTTTAACCCAGCATGGCGGCATCATGAGCCGGCAAAATTTCTGGTACGCCATTAAGCGCTATGCACTGCAAGCCGGAATTCAGGCCGAACTTTCGCCGCATACCTTGCGTCATGCTTTTGCCACCCATTTGCTCAATCATGGTGCCGACTTGCGTGTGGTCCAGATGCTGCTTGGGCATAGTGATCTGTCCACCACGCAAATTTATACCCACGTGGCTCAGGTTCGCATGCAACAGTTACATGCCACTTATCACCCACGCGCTTAACGGCAGCAAATATCAGACCAAGAAATTTTATCGCAGGCATTTTTTTTTGTTATGCTTACTCACCTGTTTTTTATACCTACAAGAAAGGGTTGTTTATGTTATTTACCCGTTCAAAAATTTTTCTCGCATGTACACTTGCTGCAGGCTTGGGATTAACGGCCTGCTCCAATTCGAATAATGATGAAAAAAAACAAAGTACTTTAACCGCTAGTGCACCTGCAACCGGGGAAGCATCCAACCTTTCAGAACGCAATGCGCAGCAGAGGCTGATCAATACGCTGCAGCAGCACTTCAAGAAAGCCAATATCAATGCCAAAATTTTAAACATTAAGGCGACCGAGGTTCCCAATCTGTATTGGGTCAACCTGGAAGGCATGTCCTCTGTCTATGCCACTGCCGATGGCAAATACATTATTCAGGGTGACGTGCTGCGTCTAGGCGACAGTAAAATTCACAATGTCAGTGAAAGCCTGCAATCCGAAGCCAATAAAAAGCTGCTGGCCAACTTAAAAGCCGAAGACTTGCTGATTTATAAAGCGCAAGGTAAAACCAAACATGTCGTGTATGTGTTTACCGATGTCAGCTGTCCGTATTGCCATAAACTGCATGAGCATATGAGCGAAATTAATGCCAAGGGCATCGAAGTACGCTATATCGCCTGGCCACGTGGTGAGCAGTTCATGCCAGCCATGGAAAGCGTGTGGTGTAGTGAAGACCGTCAGGCGGCTTTTGACCAGGCCATTGCCGGTACACCGCTTGCTCCAGCGACCTGTAAGAATCCGGTCAGAGATCAATATCAGCTGGGGCTGAATATGGGCGTCAATGGCACTCCTGCGATTTATAATAGCGAGGGTGTTTATCTGGGTGGATATCTATCGCCTGAAGAATTGGTAGAGCGTTTAAATAACTAATTTTTATAAGTTCGTTTACTAAATTTAATAGGTAGAGATAAAGTGATTTCTACCCTAGAGTCTGGCCGTTTTTTTAGCTATGATCTAGATTCGCTTAAAGTTGAATACATATTTGGAGTGTGACGTGAAACCAGTTCGTCTGGCAATCCTCGGTCTAGGTACTGTGGGTGGTGGTGCCCTTAAACTACTAAAAGAAAATGCTGCTGAGATTAAACGTCGCACCGGTCGTGAAATTGAGATTACCCATGTCGGTACTCGTCGCCCTCGTCCTGATCTGGATTTGCCTGCTTCAGCGAAGCAAAGTGCTGATCTGCTCGATATCGTTCGTCAACCGGATGTCGATGTTGTGGTAGAAGTCATGGGCGGCATTCACCCTGCTTATGAAGTCATCATGGAAGCGATGAAACACGGCAAGCACATTGTGACGGCCAACAAGGCCCTGCTTGCTGAACATGGCAATGAGCTGTTTAAAGCAGCCGAAGACCATGCCGTGCAAATTGCCTATGAAGCAGCCGTTGCCGGCGGTATTCCAATTATTAAAGTGATTCGTGAAGGCTTGGCGGCCAACAAGATTGACTGGCTGGCTGGCATTATTAATGGTACAGGCAACTTCATTTTAAGTGAAATGCGTGAAAAAGGTCGTGCTTTTGCAGACGTGCTGAAAGAAGCACAGGAACTGGGTTATGCTGAAGCCGATCCAACCTTTGACGTGGAAGGCATTGATGCCGCACATAAACTGACCATTCTGGCTTCATGTGCTTTTGGTATTCCGCTACAGTTCGACAAAGTCTTCACTGAAGGCATCAGCAAAGTGACTGCTCAAGATGTAAAATATGCAGAAGACTTGGGCTTCCGTATCAAACATTTGGGTATTGCAAGACGCACCGATACCGGGATTGAATTACGTGTCCACCCGACCCTGATTCCGGAAGACCAATTGATTGCTAATGTTAATGGCGTGAAAAATGCTGTGCTGGTTCAAGCCAATGCAGTCGGTCCAACACTGTATTACGGTGCGGGTGCAGGTGCAGGACCAACAGCTTCTGCTGTGGTCGCTGATGTGGTCGATATTGTCCGTGACATCATCTATACAGAAGATGGTGCCGGCACCATTCCACAGCTTGCGTTTGAAGCTCTGACCGATTTACCCATTCTGCCACGTGAAGAAATGACCACGGGCTATTACATCCGCATTAATGCCGAAGATCAAACCGGCGTTCTGGCCGATGTCACCACCATTTTAAGCCGTGCCGGCATTAGCATTGACGCGATCATGCAGCAGCCGCGCTTAAAAGACCTTATTCCTATCGTGATTCTGACTGATCCAGTCAAGGAATCAAAAATGGATGAAGCCCTTCAGCAAATTCAAGCATTGCCCGTCATTCATGGCGAAATTGTACGAATTCGTTTAGAATCGCTTGATAATTAATCGGGTCGAGGGGAGTATTTCAACTCCTCTCGCCAAGCTCTACACACAATTGGAACATCATCATGTCTAATGCCAATCGTTATACTGGTTTAGTTGACCGCTATCGCGACCGTTTACCAGTGTCTGCAACAACTCGCGCAATCTCTTTAGGCGAAGGCAACACGCCACTGATCAAGCTTGAGAATATTCCTCGCATTATTGGCAAAAATGTTGAAATTTATGTGAAGTACGAGGGCTTAAACCCGACTGGTTCATTTAAAGACCGTGGTATGACCATGGCGGTAACGAAAGCGGTTGAAGAAGGCTCTAAAGCCATTATCTGTGCGTCTACGGGTAACACTTCTGCGGCTGCAGCTGCTTATGCTGCACGTGCCGGCATCAAGGCGTTCGTACTTATTCCTGAAGGCAAAATTGCCATGGGTAAAATGGCACAAGCGATGATGTACGGTGCAGTCACCATGCAAATCCGCGGTAACTTCGATGACGGTATGCGTCTGGTAAAAGAAGTTGCTGACCAAGCGCCTGTGACCATCGTGAACTCAATCAACCCTTACCGTTTGCAAGGTCAAAAAACCATTGCTTATGAAATCGTGGATGAGTTAGGCCGTGCGCCTGATTATCACTGCTTGCCTGTGGGTAACGCAGGTAACATCACTGCACACTGGATGGGTTATACCGAAGCGGTTGCCAACCAGCCTAAAGAGCAGTTTGAGCAAGTGGTTTATGATGCTGAAACTGATCAGTTCACCGGTCCTAAACCTGAAGGCTTGCCAACCATGGTCGGTTACCAGGCATCTGGCGCTGCGCCGTTCCTGCGTGGTGCACCGGTTGAAAACCCTGAAACAGTGGCAACTGCTATTCGTATTGGTAACCCGCAAAGCTGGAACCATGCCAAAGCAGTGGTACGTGATTCAAATGGCTGGTTCGATGAACTTCAAGATGCTGAAATTCTGGAAGCGCAGCGCCTACTTTCGATGTACGAAGGTGTATTCGTAGAACCTGCTTCTGCAGCGTCTATCGGTGGTGCGATTCGTGACATTAAAGCAGGTAAAATTGCTGAAGGTTCTGTCATTGTATGTACAGTAACCGGTAATGGTTTGAAAGACCCTGACACTGCCATCAAACAGTGCCAAGATGCTGTGATGCTGTCAATTGATGCCACCATGGATCAAGTTAAAGACTCTATTCTTTCTAATATGTAATGCATATTTAGACAGAATAAAAAAACCCTGCAATTGCAGGGTTTTTTTATTTAGAAGCATTCAAACGTTGAGTAGATTTGAAAACTTCCCCAAATTCAGCTTTAAATACGCTTGGGTAACTGGCTGACCCAGGTCATTAAACGGGTTGCATCATTGGTACGTGCCGCAGAAGAATCTGCTCCAAGAAGTACAACCACCGCTGGACGGTTATTTAAAGTGGTATGCATTGCGACACAACGTCCTGCTTCATTGATATAACCGGTTTTTGAAATATTGATATTCCAGCCACCATTACGCACTAAGGCATTGGTATTATTCGATTTCAATACCCGGTAACCGAGGTTAAAGTCATAGCTTGGAGTGGTCGAGAACTGACGAATTAGACCGTATTGCGATGCCGTATTGACCAGAATACCGAGGTCACGCGCTGAAGATACATTACCTGGATGTAAACCAGTTGACTCTAGATAATGAGTGGAATGCATACCTAAGGCTTTAGCTTTGGCATTCATTGCAGAAATAAAAGCTGCACGGCCACCCGGGAAAGTGCGTGCCAATGCAGAAGCAGCAGGATTCTCAGACTTCATCAATGCAAATAACAGCGCCTCGGCTCGATTCATGCTGTCACCAGCACGCAGCGTCGAGCTTGAACTCTTGCAACCTGAACAAGAAAAGTCCGTCTGTTGTAAAGTAATTTTCTCGGACATGTTTAAACGGGCATCTGCAATCACAACAGCAGTCATGAGCTTGGTCAGGGAAGCAATCGGAAAGGCAGTATTACTGTTTTTACTGTATAAAACCTCGCCTGTCTGGCCATCCATTACCAAAGCAGCACGGGCATTTATAGAAGGCTGATTGCCATAATTGGAATTGTTTAAAACCTGTACCGTTTTAGGTGCAGAATGAGTGACCCCAGCATTGGAACTACGGACAGAAGTCGTGACTTTTGTTGAACCTTGCGGAGAGACTTCTTCAGCCGAAGCATCACCGTTTAATAATTGACTCACATCTTCAGAGGACCAGTTCAACGTCGCTTGTCCCGTCCCTTTAGAAGTGTCCATCACCAGCTCTGCAAAACTGGTTGAACTCATGCTTAGCAGCATTGACATGCCTAGCACATGCATTAAAAACTTTTTCGAATTTTTCACGGTGATTTACTCAACTCAAGGAGGCAATATACGTTTGTATATTTCCTCAAAAATGCTTACATTTAGACACAAAGACCAACACTTTTAGTTGCTCACAACATTGTGTATAACATTTAATTGAAACATATAGAATAGGATTGCTAATTTTGTCATTTCATTGCAAGCTTATTTTGCTTTATGTAACAAAAAAATGCTTTTTTTGGATATGAGGGAGAACCCGGTGATCACAGTTTTAGTGGTAGATGACCATGAATTGGTACGTACTGGAATTTGCCGTATGCTCGAAGATCATGCGGATGTTCAAGTGATTGGTCAGGCTGAATCTGGTGAAGAAGCGATTAACTTGGTTCGTCATCATCATCCTAATGTCGTTTTGCTTGATGTCAACATGCCGGGAATTGGCGGGGTGGAAACAACCCGACGGCTATTGCAAACAGCACCTGAAACCAAAGTACTGGCCGTCAGTGGCCTGGCGGAAGAACCCTATCCTTCATTATTACTGAAAGCCGGGGCTAAAGGCTATATCACCAAAGGAGCGCCAGTCTCTGAAATGGTTCGTGCCATCAACAAGGTCATGCAGGGTGGAAAATATTTTAGTGCCGACATTGCTGAACAACTGGCCAGCTCCTATCTGTCCGACACCCAGCAGTCTCCTTTCGATGCCTTGTCGGAACGTGAAATGCAGGTCGCGATGATGGTGGTGAATTGTATTAGTGCCCAGGAAATTGCCGATAAACTTTTTGTCAGTGTCAAAACGGTAAACACTTACCGTTACCGCATCTTCGAAAAGCTGAATCTGGATAGTGATGTTAAATTGACACATCTGGCTATCCGTTATGGACTGATTAAACCTTGATGCCCTTGGGCTTGCTAGAAGACCTGCATGACGCAACCGACCCAGACCTTTGAGTTTAACCAATATCATTTGGGCATTTGGTATAGTACTTATAGACTCATTATTGCGACCAGTCTTCTGCTGATTTTTTTGTTAACTTATCAGCGTTTAAATACCGATTATCACTATCCACAGCTTTATCTTTACGCCCTGATAGGTTACGTATCAATCAGCTGTATCCAGTTAATCACGCTGAAAAGCATACGTTTAAAAATTACTCAGCAACTCCCCCTGTTATTTGTTGTCGATGTTATTGCTTTAAGCTTGCTCACCCTGGCGGTAGACGGCCCGAACCTGCAATTGAGTTTGCTGTTTGTGATTACTATCTTCGCAGCCTCGTTATTACTCAACGCCAAAAAGGCCTTGATTATTACCTTGATTGCCGTGATCAGCGTGATTTATCAGCTTTTTATAGGTAGTATTTTTGATTTTTCTTCACTGAATAATATTGGCAATAGTGCAGTATTGGCCTTTCTGTTTTTAGTGGTGTATGGCAGTGGGCAAATTGCAGTAAAACGCTTTCAAATCCTTGAAAATTTAAATTTTTCCCAATCGCTAGAATTAAATCGACTGCAAAACCTGAATCGCTATATTCTGGAACAGATCGAACTCGGCTATCTGGTTTTAGATGAAAACTGCCATATTGTGCTGAGCAACCCTGCTGCCTGTCTGCTTTTAGGCATTCCTCCACTGTATGCCTATGACAAATATCCCTTATATAAGGCACAGCCCGATTTATTTGAATTACTTAAATTTGATCAATTGCAGGACGGAGAAAAATTTCAGTTTGAATCGCAGCTCAGCCATTATCATATGCATATTGAAGTGCAAAAGCTTATGGTGCCACAACAAACCCTGACGCTACTGGTATTGCAGGATGCCACCAAGCTCAATCAACGTGTCCAACAATTAAAACTTGCGGCACTCGGGCAACTGTCCGCCAGTATTGCTCATGAAATTCGCAATCCTCTAGCTGCCATTGTACAAGCCAATGAACTTTTGAGTGATAGCGACCCGCATCAGCAGGCAACCTTAAGCCGGATGATTTCGAAACAGACACAGCGGATTGACCGGATTATACAAGACACCCTGAATATGGTGCGCAATAAAGAAACCCATCCCTCAACCATTGAGCTGAAACAGTTTATTCCCTTACTCATTCAGGAAGATTTGGCTGATATTGCGACCCAAATTAAATATACTGTTCACAGTAATATTTTTGTTCATTTTGACGAGGCACAACTTCGTCAAGTGCTGATTAACCTGATTCGCAATGCCATTCGACACAATTCCCCAGAACATTCACATATCGAATTGAATGTTAACTTACATGAAGCCAATGTGCGCATTGATGTTCGTGATTTTGGGGCGGGCGTTGCTTCCAAGGACTTGGCTAATTTGTTTCAACCTTTTTTTAGTACCGAAATCACGGGAACTGGTTTAGGATTATACTTATCACATAGTTTTTGCGAAGCCAACCAGGCAAAACTGAACTATGTAAAACAAGAACAGGGAGCATGCTTTCGAATAGAATGCCTGCGAGTCGCTTTATAAATGAAAATTGCTGGGGTGTATTGTGGAACAACAACCACTTGTTTTATTGGTGGATGATGAGGAAGACTTGTGTACCCTCATGCAAATGTCTTTATCCCGGATCGGGATTAAAACCCATATCGCCTATCGTCTTGAACAGGCCAAAAAATTCTTGTCTGAATACCGCTATGATGCCTGTTTAACCGATTTAAATTTACCGGACGGCAATGGCCTGCAACTGGTGGAATGGATTAACCAACATTATCCATCCATACCCGTGGCGGTACTGACCGCATATGGCAATATGGAAATTGCCATCGCAGCACTTAAAGCGGGTGCCTTCGATTTTGTTAGCAAACCCGTGAATCAGAAGCATCTGGAACAGCTCCTGCAAAAGGCTTTCAACAAACCACAAGAACTGTTACAGATCAAGGAAGATAGTCTGGAGCAAAAATTGCTGGTCGGACAATCCCTGCCGATTCAACAGTTACGGGTGACCCTAAATAAAATTGCCCGCTCTCAGGCACCCGTCTTTATTACTGGTGAATCCGGAACGGGAAAAGAAGTCATTGCTAATCTGGTGCATCGCCTCAGTAACCGCAATGAAGGCCCTTTTATTGCCATTAACTGCGGAGCCATCCCGACTGAATTAATGGAAAGCGAACTGTTTGGGCATAAAAAAGGCAGCTTTACCGGCGCCACTCAGGACAAACAGGGTCTGATTCAATCTGCCCACGGCGGCAGTTTGTTTCTGGATGAAATTGCTGAACTGCCTTTAAGTATGCAGGTTAAACTGCTGCGTGCCGTACAGGAAAAACGGATTCGTCCAGTCGGTTCAGACTGTGAAATTGATGTCGATTTCCGCGTGATTAGTGCCAGCCATCAGGATCTGGAAGCCCTGGTTCAGCAAGGTCGCTTTAGACAGGACTTGTTCTTCCGCATTCATGTCATGGATCTGGTGTTGCCTCCACTGCGTGAACGCGGTGACGATATCATTTTATTGGCCCATCACTTTATTCAGAAAATTTCTCAGGAATGGGCTATTCCGCAAAAACAGCTGACTGATCGTGCGAAAAGCTTTTTACTGAGTCAATATTATCCCGGCAATGTGCGTGAACTGCGCAATATCATTGAACGCGCGATTACCTTAAGCGATGATGAAATCATCGACTTGCAACACTTGCAAAGCGCACCTTTACGCTATCCTACTGCGGCAGCATCAGAGGTAACGGAAGACCAGCACAGCTTGCGTAGTGACATCCTGATATCTTCCAAGAAATTGCCTGATGAAGGTCTGGAGCTTTATCTGGAAAATATTGAAAAAGATATTTTACTCAATGCACTGAATTTAACCCATTGGAACAGGACCCTGGCGGCCAAGAAGCTGGGCATGTCTTTCCGTTCCTTGCGTTATCGTCTGAAGAAATTTGGTTTAGATACCGACGAGGACTAGGCCATTTTTAAGGATTAGGCCGTTTTATTTATGGTTTAAAATGATCTCTGCAACATGTTCCAGATAGTTTTCTTCTTTCATGTCATGTTGCAGCAGATAAGGTTGATTGGGCTGAATTCCCACCCCTTCAATCATTTGCCCTTTAGGGGTGTAGTAATGCGATACCGTCATCTGTAAAGCTGCACCATTGGAAAGGGGAAACAGTTTTTGCACTACGCCCTTTCCATAGCTTTTATCACCCACCACCCAGGCACGCCCATGATCTTTCATCGCTGCAGTAAACACTTCAGCAGCAGAGGCAGAACGGTTATTGATTAAAATACCCAACTTTAAATTCTGAAATTCAAAACTGGGTAAGGCCTGAAACTGCTGGTCGCCTTCAGAACGGCTTTTGGTCGAAACGATGATGCCCTGATTCAAAAAAAGATCGGCCGATTCAACCGCAGCAGACAACAATCCGCCCGGGTTATTTCTTAAATCCAGCAATACCGCTTTCAAGCGTGAAGAAGAATGCTCTTCAATCAGGCGTTTAATTTCATTGGCTGTATCTTGCTGAAATACCTTGACTTTGATCACCAGCACCTGATTATGCAGCAGGGTTGCCTGAATATCGGTTTCTATTTTTTTATTACGGACTAAAATCAGCGGCTTGCTACTTGGTGCCAGCTGTAAACTTAAGGTAGAGCCAATCGAACCATTCAGCAAGCTGTTCACCTGATCATGATTGAATTTTTTCAGTTCCTGATCATCAATCTTAAAAACACTGACCCCATTGCGCAAACCTTGCTTGGCTGAATCCGCATTTTCCTTTAATCCTCGAATGACCCATTGATGCAACTGTGAGTCATAAGCCAGTTCAAAATCGACAGAGGCGATATCACCTTCGGTATATTGTAACAGCTGCTTATAATCTTCTGGACTTAAGTAACGGGAATAACGATCCAGCCCACTGACCAGACCTTTAATGGCCTGTTGAAATAAGGCTTCGTCATTTTTTTCATCAACATAATTTTCTTTGACAATGCTGTAAATCTGCACGAACTGCTGAATTGATTCCACCGGAACTTCAGCATAATTCTGTTCCACTTCATCATCAAAATCTAGAACTGGCTGAACCTTGCCTTTTACGGCGGCAAGGGCGGAATGGCTCACACACATGAATAACGTTGTTAAAATGACAACCTTGTTCCAGCGCTGTAAAGCCATCCATTCACCTGTTTATACGAAAATTTTTATGATTTTAAAGTAATCAAATTACGACCTTGCATTTCTGCAGGTACAGGAATTTGCATGAGATTCAACAATGTCGGTGCGACATCTGCAAGCACCCCCCCTTCAGCAATCGTGGCAGAAGTCGGGCCTACATAGATAAACGGAACCAGTTCAGTAGTATGTTGGGTATGTACCTGACCGCTTTGGTAGTCCTGCATTTGCTCTACATTACCATGATCGGCAGTAATCAGCATATGGCCTTTTTGTGCCATCACCGCTTCATAGACACGACCCAGGCACGTATCTACCGCTTCCACTGCTTTCACTGCGGCATCAAATACACCGGTATGCCCAACCATATCACCATTGGCATAGTTCACCACCAAGAGGTCGTATTTACCTGAATTAATTGCAGCAACCAGTTCATCAGTCACCTCATAAGCACTCATTTCCGGTTTCAGGTCATAAGTCGCCACGCTTGGAGATGGAATCAGAATGCGTTTTTCACCCGGGTATTCATCTTCACGACCACCACTGAAGAAGAAGGTCACATGGGCATATTTTTCTGTTTCGGCAATACGCAGCTGGGTTTTACCCAGACTGGATAAATACTCGCCAATCGAGTTTTTCAGCCCTTCCGGCATGTAGGCAACCGGCGCATCAATGGTCGCCTGGTAACGGGTCAGCATCACAAATTTAGACAGGTTCGGAACCACTTTACGCTCAAAACCGGCAAAGTCTTTTTCTACAAAGGCTTTGGTAATTTCACGCGCACGGTCGGCACGGAAATTCATGAACACTACACTGTCGCCATCCTGAATTTTCGCCACATCACCAATACGGGTCGCTTTGACAAATTCATCGGACTCATTTGCTGCGTACGCCTGTTCCAGACCTTCAACAGCTGTTGCAGCGGTACGTACAGCTTCACCTTCAGTCAGCAGACGGTAGGCCTGTTCGACACGATCCCAACGGTTATCACGATCCATGGCAAAATAACGGCCGATCAGGGTCGCAATACGACCTTGACCCGGATATTGGGCAAATAACGCATCTAATTTTTCAAGCGAAGGCTGCGCACTTTTAGGCGGTGTATCGCGACCATCCAGGAAAGCATGCAGATAAACTTTGGCACCGCGTTTCAGTGCCAGTTCAGCCATGGCCACAATATGGTCTTCATGCGAATGCACGCCACCTTGCGACAGCAAGCCCATAATATGTACTGCGCCATTTGCAGCTTTGGCTTTTTCAACGGCATCGACCAGCACTTCATGCTCAAAAAAAGCACCGGTACGGATGTCTTTGGTAATACGCGTGAAATCCTGATACAGCACACGGCCTGCACCCAGGTTCATATGACCGACTTCAGAGTTGCCCATTTGACCATCAGGCAGGCCGACATCTTCACCTGAACCTGAAATCAAACCATGCGGATGCTTTTGTTGCATAGCAGTTAAATTAGGTCGTTTTGCTGCCAGGAAAGCATTGTCTTCGACCGCTTCGCGATGACCCACACCATCCATGATTACTAATACGTGAGGGATTTTGCCAGCAGTTGCATCCGTCATAATGAACACTCTTTTGTTTACAATTTCATCGTCATATCTTACCGAATTTTCGGTCAAGACTCTATGTGCAGATCATGACTAAAGCTGATCATGCACATTGTTTTTATCACTGTCGGGTCTGTTAACGTGCGCGGCGCAGTAAATAACCGCCGACCAGCATCATCAGCACAATCGGTACAAACACAAACCACGCCGGCGAAGGTGAATAGACCAGACTTGCATAGCCCATAAAATCTTGCAGGTAGAAGAATCCCAGACCGATAAACAAGGCAATGACCAGACGGAAACCCATCGACTGTTGGCGTAGAGGGCCAAAAATAAAGGAACAGGCAATCAGTACCAAGGCAATCAGCGCAAAGGGCGAAGCGACTTTTTGCCAGAATGCCAGCTGATAGGTTTTCGGCACCTGGCTATATTCATGCATATAGCTCATGAAACTCACCAGCTGACTTGGAGATAACTCTTCCGGGTCCAAGGTGACCATATGCACATATTTCGGTTGTAAAGCCAGAGCCAGCGGCAGCTGTTCTGCTTTCACTAGCGCTGCATTACCTTGCGGCAAAATATCCATCTGTGAAGTTGTTTGCAGATCCCAATTACCCTCTTTCACAAACTGGCCTTTTTCTGCAACCAGAACGCCTTTTAATTGATAGTCATCATTAAAATCTACTAGCTGAATATAATTAAGCTGTCCTTTAGCATTGGCATAATCAATATAAATAAAACGCTGGCCTTCACGGGTCCAGTAGCCCCTCACCTCACCCAATGCACTGGCGCTACGGTGATCCTTGACACTTTTGGCCTGTTCATTGGTATACGGAATCACCCATTCACTTAAGACAAAGGATAACACCACCAGAATCAGCGCTGAACGAATCACCCAGCCCACAATACGCCACAGGCTGATGCCCACCGAGCGCATCACCACCAGCTCACTATTGGAAGCCAGAGTACCTAAACCCAGCACCGCCCCAATCAGGGCAGAGATCGGCAAAATCTCATAGAGATAACGCGGTGCACCCCATAATACATAGAGAAATGCCTGCCAAGCCCCATAGTTTTCGTTCAGCGAACCCAATTCACCCAAATAGGTGAACAGCACCTGTAAAACAGAGAGCACTGCGGTTGCACCCAGCATGGCAAGTGCCGTGGTTTTGGTCACATGTTTGGCGACTATTCGACGTGCTAACATTTTAAGACCTCACCTGCTGAATTCGTTTCTTGATTTTGGGTGCCAGTTTCTGTTTCCGGGAAAACAGTGCTGCGGCAACAGCATAGGCCAGCAACACCAAAGGATAGGCCCAGATGCCCATTTCATCTTTACTGATGCGCGTTTTGACCGCCATCAGAGCCACAATCAGACTGGCAAAAATCAGTAAGGCCGGGAACAGTTTTAAATAACGTCCCTGACGTGGGCTTACTTCACACAGTGCAATCGCCAGCATTAAGGCAACCACAATGGAAAAGGGTACGAAGAGACGCCAGCCCAATTCACTCGCAACGACAGGATCGTTGCGGTTGGTCCAGAGTTTTGAAATAGGTAAAGCTTCCACTTCGGCGCTTTCAAATTTGGCTTCTTGATCATTTTCTAGACGTAAACGGTAAGATTGAAATTCCGCCAGCGTATATTTCGGTGTTCGAGGGAAAATTTCATAACGACGGCCCTGAACCAAATCGACAATACTGGCCGTTTCGTCAGGAGCCTCCACACGGGTGGCTTCTTTGGCCAAAATCATAATGTCAGGTTTGCCCGGTTTTTCGGCACGCTGGTAGAAAAACACATCTTTCAGATTTCGACGGTCTTCGGACAGATCTCCGGCATAAATGGTATAGGGACCCGAGGAAATAAACTCTTTGGGACGGACCAAATCAAAACCGGTTCTCACTGCCTGCTTGGTGGTCAGCTCTTCAAACTGACGTAGCCCCCAAGGAGACATCCACACCATTAACACCGTTTGCACGGCAAGAAAAACTACCGTCAACGGAATCAGCAAACGTCCCAACTGGTTACGGCTGATGCCACTGCCATTCATGACCGCCATCTCATGATCGACATACAATCGGCCAAATACCAGCATCAAACCGATAAAGAAACCCAGTGGAAGAATTAAGGTTAAAAATTCTGGTAGCCGATAACCAATAATACTAAACAAAATACTGGCATCCAGACGGCCTTGTGCCGCAACACCAAAGTACTTGATCAGTCGACCACCCATCATAATTAAGGTCAATAAGGCAATTACCACCAAGGATGTAGACAGCACTTGCTTGACCAGATAACGCCGAATAATCAAATTAATTCTTCCAGAAAAAGGGCAAATAAAAACTAGCGCTAGTTTACCCGAATGGTGAAAATATAAAACCTATACTGTTGTTGCGCATTGAAACTCTATTCATAGAAATGTTTCAATGGTTTAATGGTTTGCAATCTTTCCAAGGCATGAATACAGCACATGAAACTGACAATTAATACGTCATTCCAAGAGAATGCATCTAGCCCATGTTTATTGATATTAGTAGATTCCGAACAGCTTCAAAAGGCCTCTACCACTTATCAAATCAATGATTTAAATAGTTTAGTCGAAGCAGCACAATTCAAGGCGAG
Organism: Acinetobacter sp. ANC 4216; assembly: GCF_004331195.1. Taxonomy (NCBI): domain Bacteria; kingdom Pseudomonadati; phylum Pseudomonadota; class Gammaproteobacteria; order Moraxellales; family Moraxellaceae; genus Acinetobacter; species Acinetobacter sp. ANC 4216. The sequence goes on from NZ_SJOC01000002.1 coordinate 213,624, forward strand.
CCTAAGCGAATCTTTAGCCCTGATTGGGAAAGTGGCGGCCTGTAGCAATACCACGCTGATTGGCTTAGATAAAGCCGCTGAAATTCAGCCGGCTAAATTAGCAAAAATCGCACAAACAATTATCAAAGCATCACAAAAAAAATTCAAACAGATCAGCATTGATATTTCTGCCCTAGCCCCTGAACAGCATTATTTGTTTGCACTGGCGCTGACTCAGGCCAGTTACGCATTTGACGAATACAAATCAAAGAAAAATGAATTTGTGCTTGAAGAAATTCATCTGATTGCCGACAACAGCACCTTAAACCTGCAACAGTTATCTTTGATTCATGCGGTACAATCCGGCCAAAATTTGGCCCGCGATTTAGGTAACCGTCCAGGCAATATCTGTTTTCCTGAATATCTGGCTGAACAGGCTCAAGCCTTGGCAGCACAATATCCGGACTTGCTGAAAGTGACCGTGATTAATGAACAGCAAATGGCAGACTTGGGCATGAATGCCTTCCTGGCCGTGAGCAAAGGTTCAGACCGTCCGGGGCGTGTCATTACCCTGGAATATAAGGCCCATACCGAACAGGCACCTGTGGTACTGGTCGGTAAAGGTGTAACCTTTGATACCGGCGGTATTTCCCTGAAACCGGGGCTGGGCATGGATGAAATGAAATTTGACATGTGCGGCGCAGCATCCGTTCTCGGCACCATACGTGCATTATGTGAGGCAAAACTGCCGATTCATGTGGTCGGTGCCATTGCCGCTGCGGAGAACATGCCTTCAGGTCATGCGACCCGTCCGGGTGATATCGTGACCAGCATGAGCGGACAAACGATCGAAATTTTAAATACCGATGCGGAAGGCCGTTTGGTGCTATGTGATACCTTAACTTACATCCAACGCTTTAATCCGGCGCTGGTGATTGATATTGCCACCTTGACCGGTGCCTGTGTGGTGGCCCTGGGTTCAGTGTTGTCAGGTTTATTTACGCCAGATGATGAATTGGCTGCCGAAATTAGCGCTGCAGGCCAGGCTTCATTTGACCGGGTATGGCGCATGCCGGTGATTGAGGATTATCAGGAGCAGCTGGATTCTCCATTTGCCGATATTGCCAATATCGGTGGACCGAAAGCCGGTTCCGTGACGGCTGCATGTTTCTTGCAACGTTTTACCCGTGAATATCGCTGGGCACATTTAGACGTTGCCGGTACGGCATGGAACTCAGGTACGGCCAAAGGTGCAACCGGCCGTCCTGTACCGTTATTGGTTCAATTCCTGGCAAACCGTGCGCAGTCGAATGGCTAAAGTCAGCTTTTACCTGTTTGAAAAAAGCAATGAACGGCAAGTGCAAAGCACTTGTCGTTTGTGCCGCAAGATTCTGAAACAGCCGGCACAGATCTGGTTGTATTGCGACAATACCGACTTGCAGCAGCAGCTCGATGAACAGTTGTGGACTTTTGATCCCGGCAGTTTCATTCCACATGGCATTGACCAGGAACAGGCCACTATTTGCATTTCATCCCGGCTGCCGCAACAGCCTGACTGGATTGTGTTTAATTTTAACAATCAAGCCCTTGAACAGATTGATAAATTTAGTCACATTATAGAAATTATCGAAAATAATGAATCGGCAAAACAACTGGGTCGTGAAAAATTTAAACAATATCGACGCTTAGGTATTGAGCCGCGAACGTTCAAGCTTTAGCCGATCAATTGAAATAAGGAGAGATGTGGTGGCATTAAATGTCGGTCAAGATTTTAAACAGCGCTGGTTAAATGTACCTGAGGCTGTTCGTCAGGCATTTATTGATGACCTACACCGCGTCTGCAATGTCCTCAAACCTGAAACCAATATTCATAAGTGGCTGGAAAAAGATAAAGAAGCCCAGCAGCAGTCTTATGAAAAAATTGAACGTGCCTATGTCGAACGTAAGGCCCAGCTGATTGAAGAAGCGCGTTTGCGCAAGCAACGTGCCCTGGAACAGTCACTGGAAAATAAGCGCGCCGAGCAGGCGGCTTATGCACGCGCATTACAGTTAGATGAAGAAAGACAATTTGCCGAACAAACCCATACCCTGGCTTTGATTCGTCAAAATATAGAGTACGAAACGCAAACCTATACTGCACGTTACCACAAGAACCCAGCCGGCCCGGCCTTGAATTTTGCCAAGGGCATGTTCCCGATGACTGACCATGAAATATTATCGGAGCTGGAAAGCCTGCGTTTACGTCTGGAACTGGAAGCGGAAACGCTGATTGAGCAAGCGGTGACCGTGTTTCGTGCCAAGCTGCATCAGGCCAGGCAGGAAGAAATTGAATATATTTTAAAAAATTCGAATTTATCTTCGGAAAAACCTGCATCTTGAGGTTTCATCCTCGGTATTTCGGGCGTTCTTTAAACAGTCCCTTTCGGTCACTGCTGTTCCATAGTTGAATTCCAGGTTTAGATTTGTGAGTGTGGCAAGGATGCCACACATTCCCCATCACGACAGGACGTCGTGTATGGGGAATAAAGACTTTTGCCTACTTTTGGTCTCTCAAAAGTAGGGTTAAGCCTACACAAAGCAACTTAAACTCTTAAAGAAAAGACAAGGCTGTGAAAAAAATAAATATAAATAAATATCAAATATTTAAATATAAAATACCATCATATTGATTCCATGCTGAAATAAAATTCAAATTATGGAATAGCCCTGCCATTTCAGTGGGCTTTTTCTTGACCCCATAATGTGAAATGATGCTGAAATCCAAAGCATTCAAAATTAAAACAGGTCTACAGCAAGGCCGACCATATTCCCTGTGCCGTAACCTATCCCCAATAATACGGCAATCCAGATGAAACCGCCGGCCACGTTATACAGCATAAAACTCCAGAGATTCATATGCCCTGCCCCTGCAGCAAAGGGCGCAAATGAACGTACGAACGGCACAAATCGGGCTACCAGAATAGTTTTACCGCCATGCTTGGTAAAATAATGGTTGGTTTTTACGATATAGGCCGGTTTTAAGTAGCGTGAATGTTCATGGAAAAACTTAAACCCCAAGATTTGCCCGGTATAATAATTGACGATATATCCCAGTACCGCAGCACTAAACAGCAACAGCCCCATGGTATTTAAATGGATCACATCTGTGGTTGAGCAGAGAGCCCCTATCGCAATCAGCAGGCTGTCTCCCGGCAAGAAGAACATAAATACCGAACCGGTTTCAGCAAAGATAATCAGAAATAAAATGGCATAGATCCACAGACCATACTGATCCAGCAAAGTAGGTAACCATTGTTCTATATGCATTAGAAAATCAAGCATCTTCACCTACTCACTTTAACCACATTATTTTCATAACTTATTAAAAATAAAAACTAAAAATAAAAAAACAGCCTGACTTTTCAATCAGACTGTTTTCTATTTTAGGATGTTTTACTTCAAGAAGCCATTTTCTGCCAGAAAAGCCATGCTTATTTTTGACTGTTCTGTGGTGTCTGCAGCCTTGTCACCCAGCATTAAACGCTCGATATAACGCGCTAACACATCGACTTCCAGATTCACTTTCGCTCCGGTTTTCCAGGTACCAATATTGGTACGTTCTGCCGTATGCGGAATCAGGTTCAGGCTGATGATATTGCCGCGCAGATGGTTAATGGTCAGACTGATTCCATCCACGGTCACCGAGCCCTTTTCTGCCAGATATTTGGCAATTTCCGCCGGAGCCGTCACCTCATAATAAATGGAACGGGCATCTTCACGTACCAGCGTGATTTCACCGACCGCATCGACATGTCCACTGACGATATGTCCGCCAAAACGGGTTGTCGGCAACATTGCTTTTTCCACATTGACCGGCTGCCCCACTTTCCAGGTACCTAAAGTGGTTCGATTCAGACTTTCACGTGAAACGTCAGCAGCATACCAGTTTTCGCCCCATTCAATCACGGTCAGGCAAATGCCGTTGGTGGCAATCGAATCACCCAAATGAACATCAGACATGTCGAGGTCGGTGCCAATACGCAAACGCACATCACCACCCACACTTTGCAAGCTTTCCACTTTACCTAAACTTTCAATAATGCCTGTAAACATAACTTTTTCTCTAATTCTGTCCCTGTTTTACCACAATGCCAGTTGGGTGCTTACCCCGGTCGTATCCACACCGCCCAGTTCAGCAAAATGATACAGCTGACCTAGTAATTGACGTAGTGGCGGACCGGATTTGGCATGGGTATCGGTGATGACAATAAATTCAAGTACACGTGCACGTTCTGACTGGCGCTGCTTGCTGACCCGGTAACGTGGCACATCCTGGGTCAACAAGGTGACGCGGCCACGCTTCAAGTTGGCCTGCAGCAAATCGCCCGCTTCAATATTACCATCGGTCGAATAGCTGGTCAGAATATAACGTGCATTAATGGTTGCCAATAATTTTTCATAGGCTTCTTTGGCATGCTTGGAAGAATTGTACTGGCTCGGACGCTCTTTACGCCACGCCCGGTCAATCCCGCTTTTGAAGCCTTTGGTGTCGGGACTCGGCAAATCGACCTGATCCCATAGCGTCAGGGCATTCAGCACATGATAGTTACTGCTATAGGCATGCTGGTTATACGGCGGATCCAGATAAGCGATATCGACTTCAAAATTACTCATCTGGTTGGCCAGATGCTGCGCATCGACACACCACATTTCCGCGGCCGGCTTTTTCGGGTCGCCAATTTCACAGAAGCGGCTTGGTGTCAGCCATAATAGCGATTCAATCCGTTCCAGAGCCGTTTGGGTTTTACCGCCCCAGCCATGATGGAAGCTTTTAAATACCCCGGAGGTATTGCTGACAAAACTGGCCGAATACAGCAAGGGCGCCAGCAATGCCGACATTTCTACATCATCAATGGCACCTTGTGCCTGCCAGGTCGCAATCTGCTGACGGATGGCATCGATGCGCATACCGTTACGACGTTTAAAGAACAGTCGGTCACGGGTCGGATCATAGATTTCATCATTGCGCGGACAAAGATTATGCGTCACCCAACCCTTCACTTCAGGCAAACGGTTCAGATAATCAATGGCTTTTTGATAACCGCCCAACTCTTTAAATGCGGGGGCTTCGACACAGGATAAAATCGCATTGTTCAAAGCATGACTGTAGGGTTCCCAGTCATTGGCAATGACCCGATAGCCATTTTGTCGCGCCAGACGCGAAACCACACCGGAACCGGCAAAAAAGTCGGCAAAAATCGGGGCCCGGCCATTGTGGCTATTCAAGGTTCCCGTACTCTCAAGGGCTTCCAAAATCAGATGCAATAAACGGCGTTTATTCCCCAAATATGGAACAAGCTGATTGAAAAGGTATTCATCTGTAGTACGCGCTGAATGACGACGTTTATGATAAACCGAAGACTCTGAATTCATACTGTCTCTTGAGAAGGGATTAACCTTAAGCGCACATCATTCCCGACTTGGGTCAGGTCTATGAGCTTAAATCGAAGTTGCTCTGCCATGCGGTCAAATTCCGCATTAAACATCGCACGAGCGGTTTGACCTAAAAAGGTCGGTGCAACATAGCTGATCATTTCATCCACCAGCCGTTCCTGCAAAAAGGCCGTGGATAATGTTGCTCCTGCTTCCACCAGCACATCATAAATTTGATGCTGGGTAGATAAGGTCTGTAGCACGTCTTTTAAAGGCTGTACTGCAAATTGTAGCACGCCTAAATCGGCCAGTTCCTGACGGAAAGGCCCCATCACCATGACTGTTTCAGGTTGCTGGAGTATTTTTGCATTCAGCGGTAAACGTCCCTGACGATCCAGCACCAGACGTTTGGGCTGAACCACCGTGTTGATATCTGCAACACCATTCAGCTGACGTACATTTAATTGGCAGTCATCGGCAAGAACCGTTTCTATGCCCGTAATGACGACACCGGAAATGGCACGCCAGTGCTGTACATCCTGACGGGCCTCGCTTCCAGTAATCCATTTAGATTCACCAGAAGCCATCGCTGTGCGGCCATCCAGACTGGAAGCCACTTTTAGACGTACATAAGGCATGCCGTTTGCCATGGCTTTTAAAAAACCGCGATTGAGCTGTGCTGCATCCTGTTCACAGATACCCATTTCAACTGCAATGCCGGCATCTTTTAGAATTTGTACACCCTTGCCAGCGACCAAAGGATTCGGATCAGGACAGGCAACAATAACTTTTGCAATTCCAGCTTCGACCAGGCCTTTGGCACACGGCGGTGTACGGCCATAATGCGCACACGGCTCCAAAGTCACATACGCCGTTGCACCGCGTGCCTGTTCACCAGCCTGGCGCATGGCAAACACTTCCGCATGCGGTTGCCCGGCCTTCGGATGAAAGCCCTCCCCAACCAGTTGACCATCTTTCACGATGACACAGCCGACATTAGGATTGGGTTTAGTTGAATATTGTCCGAGTCGTGCCAATTCAATTGCACGTTGCATCCAGGCTTGATCTTGTTGGGAGTTTTGATTTAACTCAGACATTAAATTGCTCTTGGAAAATAAATCTTAGTGTTCGCGCTGTTGCATCTGTTCAATTTGACGACGGAAGGCTTCAACATCCTGAAAATCCTGGTAAACCGAGGCAAAACGGACGTAAGCGACATGGTCTAAGGCAAATAAAGCCTGCATGACAATTTCACCAATGGTACGTGATTTGACATCCCGCTCACCTAAACGGCGAATCTGTAACTGGATATCACTGAGGACGGTTTCGATCTGTTCCTGGGTCACCGGACGTTTTTGCAAGGCATGCATCAGGGAACGGCGCATTTTTGCTTCGTCGAACGGTTCACTCTTGCCATCGGATTTGATCACCCGGGGCATGACCACTTCATAAGTTTCAAAGGTGGTAAAACGTTCTCCGCAGCTGATACATTCACGACGTCGACGAATCTGGCAACCTTCGGCAGCCAAACGCGAATCAATCACTTTACTATCTGCGGCGTTGCAAAATGGACAATGCATAGCGGTTTAATTGAACAAATCAAATCGGATTTAGAGTGTAGCAAAAATTCTGCCCTTTGTAGAGGCTTACGCAAGATATGGAAAAAAAACAGCCCTGACGGGCTGTTTTACACAATATATTGATTATGAGTTTTTATCTTATTCTACACGTTCGCCATGTTGACTCAGGTCAAGACCCATACGTTCGTCATCATTCGCCACACGGATACCCATCACCAGATCAATCACTTTCAGAATGATGAAGGTCAATACTGCAGAGTAAGCAATAGTTGCCAATACACCTTCAAGTTGTACCCATAATTGATGCATCATATCTGTCGGTACTTTATCGCCCATAATGAATTCACTGGCAAATACCGCAGTCAGGATTGCACCGACAATACCACCTACACCATGCAGACCAAAGGCATCCAGAGAGTCATCCGCTTTCAGTGCACGTTTAAGCGCTGTAATACCCCAGAAGCACACCACACCACCGATCAAACCCATCGCCAATGCACCGCCTACAGTCACGAAACCTGCTGCCGGCGTAATGACCACCAAACCTGCAACTGCGCCAGATGCGCCACCCAATACAGAAGCTTTACCACGAATCACTTTTTCAGTGATCAACCAGGCAATGGCTGCTGCCGCTGCTGCAACTTGGGTTACGATCAATGCATAACCTGCTGAACCGTTTGCGCCGAGTGCAGAACCGCCATTGAAACCAAACCAGCCGACCCATACCAGGCTTGCACCAATTACGGTTAAAGTCAGGTTATGCGGAGCCATCGATTCACGGCCCAGGCCCATACGTTTACCCAGCATGTAAGCAGCAACCAGACCTGCAACACCCGAGTTGATATGAACCACCGTACCACCAGCAAAGTCGAGTGCGCCATCATTCGCTAACCAGCCGCCGCCCCATACCCAGTGGGTAATTGGCGCGTAAACCACGATGCTCCAAATGGTAATGAAGGCAACGAAAGCTCCAAATTTCATACGTTCTGCAATCGAACCTGTAATAATGGCTACAGTAATGATGGCAAATGTCATTTGGAAAATGACAAACAGAATTTCTGGAATCGTTCCGGTTAAGGCATCTGTGGTAATGCCGGATAGCATGATTTTATCCAGGTTACCAATAAAAGCATTGCCACTGCCAAAGGCCAGGGTATAACCAATCACCACCCAGGTAATACTGACAACGGCTGCCGCAACAAAGCTATGTGCCATGGTGCCCAGTACGTTTTTCTTACGAACCATACCGCCGTAAAATAATGCGAGTCCCGGAATGGTCATCAATAAAACCAGAGCTGTAGACACTAAAATCCATGACGTGTCACCTGTATCTAATTTTGGTTCTTCTTCGGCAGGTGCTGCTGGTTCAGCTGGAGCAGGGGCTGCAGCTAATTCGGAATTTGTTGTTAAAGATGGATCAGTAGTTTCAGTGACTACTACATTTTCAGAAGGAGTGGATGCTGCTGTTAGCGCTTCTTCAGCCCATGCAACAGAACCACCTAAAAGTGCGCCAGATAAACTCAGCGCAATGAGCATTTTTTTCATTCGTATCCCCCAACCTAGTTTTTTTGAGTTATTAGCTACTCAGCAAACTTCATGCCAAATTAAACAGCATCTGCACCTGTTTCACCGGTACGGATACGGATGACTTGTTCTAAATTAGTAACGAAAATTTTACCGTCACCAATTTTACCTGTGCTTGCCACACGCGTAATCGATTCAATGACTGAATCCACCATTTCATCGCTAATCGCAATTTCAATTTTTACTTTAGGCAAAAAATCAACAACATATTCTGCACCACGGTAAAGTTCAGTGTGACCTTTTTGACGACCAAAGCCTTTGACTTCAGTTACGGTGATCCCTTGAACACCAATGTCAGAGAGTGCTTCACGCACGTCATCCAATTTAAAGGGTTTTACAATTGCAGTTACGAGCTTCATGTTTGTTTTCCTTCGGCTTCTTTCACCAGTAAGGTTTTATGTTCAAATTTCGTGCCAAAAATTCTAAGGTTGGGGGAATAGAAACTTTGACACGAGTTTTCTTTATAACCTATTTTATACTTTTAGATGTAGTCCGAGTTTTAAAAACTAGACATTTTTACTATAAAATTAACGATTTTACACATCGGATAAAGCTATATCCGGTCGAGTGGGGCTATGGTCGGGGTAGGAGCGATGTTACACTAGCGCCACTTCTCCAGCCTTATATGGACACTGCAATGATTGAAACCTTATTACAAGCCATAATGGAACAACTTGATCAACCGAAAAAAGATGTCGAACATAATTTACGGGCCTTACTGAATGAAGCCGTCAGCAAGATGGATCTGGTTTCCAAAGATGAAATTGAACGTCAACGTACTGCACTCAATAATGCCAATTTACGTTTGAATGAACTGCTTAAACAAGTTGAAACTTTAGAAATTAAAATCAAGAACAATAAATAAGCACTTTTCTAGTGCACAAAAAGACCAAAAACGATTAAAAATAACGCACTACAATGGAACAATAATAAATGTCTTTTGCGAAAATCTATACACGAGGTCTGCTTGGACTTCATGCGCCTTTAATTGAGGTGGAAGTTCATGTCAGTCAGGGTTTACCCTCTTTAACCATTGTCGGGCTACCTGAAGCAGCAGTTCGTGAAAGTAAAGACCGGGTACGTTCTGCCATTATTAATAGTGGTTTCCAGTTTCCCACCAAACGTCTCACCATCAATCTGGCGCCTGCAGATTTACCCAAAGATGGCTCACGACTGGATTTGCCGATTGCTTTGGGAATTCTTATTGCGTCAGGGCAACTCCCTGAAAATGTGACAGATCAGCTGGAATTTATTGGTGAGTTGGCCCTGGATGGTCAACTTCGTCCCATCAGCGGTATTTTAAGCATTGCCATTGCCTGCCAGCAGTCTGGACATCAACTGATTTTGCCACAGCAGAATGCCCAAGATGCCTCGCAACTGCCCGGTTTTGAAGTGTTTGCTGCCCATCATCTGAAAGATGTCTGTGAACATTTATCCAGCCAGCATCCGCTTCCACAATATCAGGCCAATACCACCAGCCCTATTGACCAATACAAATTTGATTTAGCCGATGTCAAAGGTCAGCTCCGTCCACGGCGAGCCTTGGAAATTGCTGCAGCGGGCGGCCATTCTTTATTGTTTAAGGGACCTCCAGGAACCGGAAAAACCCTGCTGGCTTCACGGCTGGCCAGTATTTTACCGCCTCTGGACATGCAGGAGAATCTGGAAGTTGCCAGTATTTACTCGGTTGCCAACAGTTCACATCCCTTTGGGCAGCGCCCTTTTCGTGCACCGCATCATACCGCTTCCGCAATTGCCTTGGTCGGTGGCGGTTCACATCCCAAACCCGGTGAAATTACCCTGGCGCATTTGGGCGTATTGTTTTTAGATGAGCTGCCTGAATTTGATCGCAAGGTTCTGGAAGTATTAAGACAACCGCTGGAATCTAAAGAAATTGTGATCTCACGTGCCTCCAGGCAAATTACCTTTCCGGCAAACTTTCAACTGATTGCTGCAATGAATCCCTGCCCTTGTGGTTATGCCTTTAATCAGGACATACGCTGTCAGTGTTCCAGCGATGCGATTAAGCGTTATCAAAATCGCATTTCAGGTCCACTCCTGGACCGGATTGACCTGCATATTGATGTGCCTCCTTTGCAAGCACATGAATTGCAAGATACATCACCGGTCGAAAATTCACAGACAGTGCGGCAACGGGTGATTCAGGCCTATGAACAGCAGATGCAACGGCAACAATGCCTGAATCATGCTTTAACGCCCCAACAGCTGGAGCAGTTTGCCTGTCTCGATGCACAGGCACAGAAAATTATGGAAACAGCACAGCAACGCCTCAACCTGTCTGCCCGGGCTTATCATCGGGTATTACGCGTTGCGAGAAGCATTGCCGATTTATCGCAACATGCCGCGATTCAAAGCCAGCATTTAACCGAAGCGTTGTCCTATCGGGCACAACAGGGCTAATCCCAAATGCATAATTTACTGATTCGTAGTGAACATCCTGCTGATCATGCGGCAATTGCCCAGGTGATTGAACAGGCCTTTAAAAAGCAGCCCTATTCCAGTCATAACGAACAACTCATTGTCGCCGCACTGCGCAAGGCCAATGCTCTGACCATTTCTTTGGTGGCTGTTTTAAATCAGCAGATTGTCGGACATGTGGCTATTTCACCGGTACAGATTTCTTCCGGGGTGCAAGGCTGGTATGGCTTGGGGCCTGTCGCTGTTTTGCCGGAATGGCAACTGCAAGGAATCGGTTCAGCACTCATCCAGTCGGCTTTGGTTCAATTAAAAACTCATGCAGCCAAAGGCTGTGTAGTTTTAGGTGATCCGGATTTTTATTCTGAATTTGGCTTTAAAGTTGTACCTGATCTGATTTTAGACAATGTTCCGGCCGAATACTTTCAGGCTTTGTCTTTTGATGAGGATATCCCTCAAGGTCATGTGAGCTATCATGCTGCATTTTCTGCCCCATGAGCAAAATAAAGCATGGCCTTGGGGTTAGTGTAAGCAATGAAATGTCAGCCCCCTCAATCATCTCCATAAAAAAACCTCCAAAGTACAGCTTTGGAGGTTTTTTAATCATTTTAAATTAAAATGCTTTGGTTAAGGTAAAGACCGCCCCTGTCTCTACGCCACGATTTTCAGGATCAATATCCGTACCAATCGCAGCCAATTCGGCAGTTAGTCCCTCAACGGAAGCGAATGAATAGGTTACCCCAGCTTTCCAGTCAAAATAGCTGTCCTCACTGCCAAAATAATTTTCATCCGCCAGCGTATAACCCAGTGCAGCAACACCGCCAAAGCCAGCAGCAAAAGGTACAGAATACGTTGCATTCAGGTACCATGCATCCGTGTCTAAGCCCAGGAAATCATTGGTATAGTTCACTGCTGTTAATAGACTTGCACCTTCTGTCAACACGTCATTGAAGGTCAATTTACCGTATAATTCCAACCAGTTTAAGTCACTTTCACTTGGATAGGCGTAATACCACAAACCTACATCCAGTAACGGTTTATTGGCAAAGCTATCTAAAGTCGTTGCAAAACCGATGTAAGGGTCTAGCTCAATGTGTGCTGTACCGCCAAAATCAACATTTGAACCCCACACACCCGCATATACACCTGAGTCATGTGACAATACAAAACCTGCTTGTACGGCTGGATCATTAAAGGTTTGCGTCATACCACGATAACGGTAGTCCGAGGTTATTGCTGCAGTGCCACTTACAGATAAGCCGAATGGTGATGCTGGTGTTTCATCTGCAAAAGTGAAGCTAGACGCTGTTGCAACTACAGCTAAAGATAATGCTTTAAAAGTAAATTTCATTCTTGGATTCCCCCTACATCGTAGCACGATGCTATGTTTGGTTATTTCGTTAGACTCATATCAGTGTTAGCAATAGCTGTGCCAAAAACAGATTCCAGCCTTTAAAAAGACAGTCGTAAAAAAATATATAATTATAAATAATTGTTTTTATTATTTTTTTATTTATAAAGATAAATTTCCAATATCTGCGGAACAGCCAAGAATGCTAACCACATAGGACTGATATGAGCTTGACTCGACCATCCTATAAAATTCATATTTGCTTACATCACGCCTCTTTTTAAGGCTATTTTTTCACCTGTTTTTTTAATTATGCATAAAAAAAGTGCACAATTTTAAGGCAAACTGTACACTTTCAATTATTTCAACCTGTCAGGAAGTTATAAATTGAAAATTAAAGCCCAAACCCCTGATGGTCAAAATCTGTATCAAAATGGTCCTTGCCTCCCATCCCATAATCTACAGAAGCAGTCGCTCCAGTATTGGCTATTTCTTTACTTAAACCGATACGCACTTCCTTGAAAGCCCCATCACTTTTCGTTTCAATCCTGCTGTCATCATGGCTGCTCTTATCAATAGACGCACCAACCGAAGTGTTTAACATAAAATTTTGCGGTAAAGCATAACGATAAGCTGCTGTTAAATACCTATCTGCAGCATGACCTAAAGAAGCCTCCATCAGCATCACTGCCGTGCTTAACGTTAAATCCTTATAAGCCAGTTTGCCCAGTACATCAAATGCGGTGGTTTTAGGTTTATCGTCATTTTCATCATACCGTACCGCCATTTTGATCGTTATAAACGGCAGCTTGAACTTTATAGCTCCAATCCTGGTTCAGTGTCGTGCTATACACGACATAAAAATAACGCAATTTTGTGTGAAATTTTCAGCATTACATCTTCTTATAAAACCTGCTTGAGATTCTTGTTTAATGATAAATTCAGCTGTGAATTCTAAAAACTTTTATACTTTTTGGTTAATTTCTTTAAATCATTATCTTCTTACTTCTCTGCTACTAAAAACCAATAAAACCACCTAATATTGAATTAAAATCGAGTGTATTTTCAAAAAAATGAGATGACTTTTACACAAATATGAAACTTTTTAAAGTTTAAGGCTTTTCCTCTCGCCTTCTACCGAAAATCAATCATTCAGCCTCTCGAATCAATATTAGACTAAAGTTTAAAGCAGAAAAATTTCATAAATTTACCCTTAAATAGGGAATTTCGACTCGCTATTAGTGATCAGAATTACACGACAAATTATTTATACTTTAAATATATTATTGTTTTATAAAATAATTTTTAAAAATAGCAAACCTTTAATATTTTTATTGACTAAAAGGTATAAAATCACATTAAAAAATATTTAACTTTAGTTAAATAAAATGTATTAAAAAATGATTTTTTTGCGATACATTATGTATACAATTCCTTTCATTTCCTTCTCCCATTTTGTATAAGGCTCTCTCCCAATGCAAAAATCACAAAAACTTACTTTAGCAGTTTTAATTCAGGCTGCATTAATCTCAACAGCATATGCAAGCGAGCAAAGCGAGTCTAAAGGCTTTGTTGAGGATGCTGAAGGCTCTGTACTTTTCCGTACCGGTTATATCAATCGTGACAAGAAAGCACCTGGTGTTAAAGATCAAAGTTCTGCTGCACAATCTGCTATCGTCAAACTCGAGTCTGGTTTTACCCAAGGTGTGGTAGGTTTTGGTGTAAATGTGGTTGGTGATGCTTCATTTAAACTGGGCGAAAACAAAAATGCGAATAATGGCATGATTCCTAAGCATGCACCGACTGCAGAAAATCCAAATGGTGATGCTTATGATCATTGGGCTCGTGGTGGTGCAAGTGTCAAAGCACGTATTTCAAATACAACTGTTGAGTACGGTACTCAAGTATTAGATATCCCTGTTCTTGCAAGTAATACAGGCCGTATGGTTCCTGAATATTTCACCGGTGTGCTTGCAACAAGCCACGAAATTGAAAATTTGGAAGTTATTGCGGGTAAATTCACTAAAAACCAGTATTCAGATCAAATCAACACTGATGGTGAAAACTTAGACCGTGCAGTAGTTTGGGGCGCAAAATACAAATTTAATGATGCTTTAAATGCATCGTACTATGGCTTAGATAGCAAAAATAAATTAGAGCGTCATTACGTAAATGCCAACTATAAACAAGCCTTGGCTAACGACAGCTCACTCACTTATGACTTCAGCGGTTATCACACTGAGTTTGATGAACAAGCCGCTACTTATTCTTCAACAATTGGCAATAAAGATGTTTCCGGTCGAAGCAACAATATTTGGGCAATTTCAGGCACTTATAATACTGGTCCACACAATGTCATGTTGGCTTACCAACAAAATACTGGCAACACTGGTTATGATTACGGCCAAAATGCTGACGGCTACCAAAGTATTTACTTGCCAAACTCTTACTTGTCTGACTTCGTCGGCAACCATGAGAAATCAGCACAAGTTCAATATACCTATGACTTTGGCGCAATGAAGGTTCCGGGCTTAACCTGGACTACTGCTTATGTCTATGGTTGGGACATCAATGTTGCTGGTAAAACAGGCGAAGGTAAAGAAAATGAATTCTTTAACCAAGTGAAATACACTGTTCAAAGCGGTTTTGCCAAAGATGCCAGCTTGCGTGTACGTAACTCAATCTATCGTGCCAACGATGTGTATGACAGTGCTTACATTGGTGACACCAATGAATGGCGTATTTTCCTGGATATTCCTGTGAAATTATTCTAATTCCACAGCTTTATTTAAGGGAAATAAAAAACCTGCACAATGTGCAGGTTTTTTTGTGTAAGCCTTTCAGGCTAAATTCGAAACAAACAATTATTTGTTTGCTTCTGCATAAGCTGCAATTGAGCTAAGCACTTCTTGTTTTGCAACGTCAGCACCTTCCCAACCACTTAACTTCACCCATTTTCCTGGCTCTAAGTCTTTGTAGTGTTGGAAGAAGTGTTCGATTTGGCTGATCAAAAGCGGAGGAAGATCGGTATATTCCTGAACGTCTTTATAGATTGGCGTTAATTTGTCGTGTGGAACTGCAACCAGTTTCGCATCAACACCACCGTCATCTTCCATGTTCAATTTGCCCACAGGACGGCAACGAATCACTGAACCTGGTTCAACCGGGTGTGGAGTCACAACCAATACGTCTAATGGATCGCCATCAAGAGACAAGGTGTTTGGCACATAACCGTAGTTTGCCGGGTAGAACATTGCAGTACCCATAAAGCGGTCTACAAATAATGCATCAGAATCTTTGTCGATTTCGTATTTGATTGGTGCTGCATTTGCAGGAATTTCAATAATTACATAGATGTCGTTTGGTGCATCTTTACCCGCTGGGATATTGCTGTAGCTCATAGCATCACTCTTTAACAAGTTAAATCTTTTTTAAACCGCAACGATTATAACGGTTTTTGCGTATTAAATAACTTTTCGATTATACATCTGCTGGATGAAAATATGTATTTGCACATTTTCAGGCTCAGGTGGTTAATTTAATCACCAGCAGCAGCAGGAAAATCGGACAAAGCAAGGACAAGGTCCAGATAATGGAACGCAAAGTGGCCCAATTGGCTAAATAGCAGATGCCGTAGAAAATACGGAGTAAAATATAGGCCATACCAAAGGTCATGATCAGGTTTTGAGAAACCACCATATATTCTGCCATTAAAATCGAGGCAATAAATAAGGGTAAACTTTCAAAACTGTTTTGTTGTACCGCATTGGCACGTGCGGCCAAACCTGTGGTTCTAGCCAGAAATTCACGCGGGTTCTGGTTATCTCGTGCTTTAAAACCTGCTGCTTTTTTTGCAATTGCGGTAAAAACGTAAGGCAATAAACATGCGATTAAGATGAGATAAATTATTCCGCTAATGCTTTGCATCTCATTTTTCTCATTAAGATTTTATGCTGCCTATCATAGCATGGTGTTTTCGCAATATTTTTTGTAAATTATAGTGTTTTTATAAATGAGCAATAAGGATCCATGATGGTTAATCCTGATCAAGAGAAAATGTTTGATGTACTTGAAAAGCAGCGCCAGCATCAACCTAAAGTGGATCGGATACTCAAAGTCGTATTGCCGATTGTCGGATTTTTACTTTCGGTCATGTGCGCCAATTTCAATCGGCTTTCCCTTATTTTCACCATTGTTATTTCAATTCTCGCGCTTTGGATGGTGGGAATTAAACGTCAGGCCCTGTGGATATGGACTACCGTCGTTGCGTTCTACTGCTTGCTTGATAATTTATATAGTTTTGGTGCATTTGATTTAAAGCGATACGTTTATCAATTCGGTAGCATCACGACCTTTCTATGGATTACGGGTATAGCACGTCCCTATATTGATCGATGGATGTTGAAAGATTAAAGCCCAAATAAAAAAGCGCCGATCACGGCGCTTTTTTATTGCAGTATTTATGCAGTTTTACGCAAGTCTTTACGCAAGATTTTACCCACGTTGGACTTTGGCAATTCATCTATAAACTCAACATAACGTGGGCGTTTGTAGCCGGTTAAGTTTTCTTTAGCGAAAGCAAGTACTTCTTCTGTGGTGAGTGACGGCTCTTTTTTCACTACAAACAGTTTAGGCACTTCACCTGATTTTTCGTCAGGTACACCAATCGCAGCAACTTCCAGCACTTTAGGGTGCTTAGAAATTACTTCTTCAATTTCTGAAGGATAAACGTTAAAGCCAGACACCAAGATCATGTCTTTTTTACGATCGACAATCTTGATATAGCCGCGAGCATCCATGATACCGATATCACCGGTACGGAAGAAACCGTTGATCATCACTTTTTCAGTTTCATCTGGACGGTTCCAGTAACCTTTCATGACTTGTGGACCACGAATAGAGATTTCACCCTGTTCGCCAAGCGGCACTTCATTGCCGTCATCATCCAAAATAGCCACTTCAGTCAACGGTAATGGAATACCAATGGTACCGCTAAATTCAGTGGATTGCGGTGGATTGGCTGTTGCAACAGGTGAAGTTTCAGATAAACCGTAACCTTCAATAATATTCGTACCGGTAACTTTCTTCCATGCTTCAGCAGTAGAAGGCAATACCGCCATACCACCGCCCATCGCCATTTTCAGTTTGCTATGGTCAAGCTGTTTGAATTCTTCATTATTTACCAAGGCATTAAACAGGGTGTTTACTGCCGGGAAGAATGACGGCTGGTATTTACGCAGTTCTTTCATTACTGCTGGCAAGTCACGCGGGTTTGGAATAAGCACGTTCGCCTGACCTTTATACATGCCGTACAACGCACATACCATGAATGCAAAGATGTGATAAAGCGGCAAGGCACAGAAAATACGGTCATCCGGTTGCCCATCTTGAGCACCAAATTTACTTTGGAAAATACCGTCACACTGCAACATGTTCGCAACCAGATTGCGATGCGTCAGTTCAGCACCTTTCGAAACACCCGTGGTACCGCCGGTATATTGAAGTACGGCTGTATCACTCAGTGTAAGATTAGGACGTTTATAGTTGCTTGGATTCACTTTAGACATTGCCGCGTTAAAACGGATATGTCCTGGAATATTCCAGGCTGGAATTTGCTTGCGTACTGAACGCAACACAAAATTCACTAATGTACCTTTTAAGGCACCCAGCATGTCGCCCACAGAGGCAACAACCACGTGCTTCACAGGAGTTTTACCAATAATCGCCTGGTAAACAGAGGCAAAGTTTTCAATAATCACCAGCACTTCAGAACCGGAGTCATTTAACTGATGCTCAAGTTCACGAGAAGTATAAAGCGGGTTCACGTTTACAAGGACTAGACCTGCACGGAAAATCCCCAATGCGACAACAGGATATTGAAGGACGTTTGGCATCATCACCGCCACACGTGTACCTTTTGCCAAACCTAAACTTTGCAGATAAGTCGCAAATTTACGGCTTGCTTCTTCCAACTCACTAAAAGTGAGAACTTTATCCATAAAAATAAAGGCGTCACGTGAGCCAAATTTCTGGAAATTGCGCTCAAATACATCAACCAATGAGGTATTTTCAGCTGGTAATTCTACAGTTTCCGGAATCCCGGTCTTCTGGTATTCAGCGAACCAAATCTTTTCCATAATGCCTATCACTCCAATCTTAATCCTTAGTTTTTAAACTGTTTTTTTCTTTGCTGAACCTGGTTTTTTCCTTTTGTATTGTTCAACAAAGCATCCATTTGCACGAATTACACCATATATAGCCTATTTCGTATTGGGGATGCTAGTTTTATCTTTGAATGAACAGTTTATTTGCTTTTTGATATCCTCGTGGTAAGAGTTGACCTTTAGTGCCTCGCTTACCAATATATTTTTGAAGATCATCACCTTTTAGTTTTAATTGTTGCTGTCCAGCAACCACTTGAATTATTTCATCTAAATTTAACATTGTCATGGATACGATTTGATCTTTTGCCTCGAGTTGTATCAATTTGTTACCTTTACCCTTACTCAGGCTTGGCAATTCTGACAAATCGACCACCAGCATTCGGCCGGCTGAACTGAGTAAGGCCACATGAGTCGCCTGTTCTACTGCTTGCAGTGGCATCGCTTTGCTATCGTCAGGCACAGTCAGAAAGGATTTACCTGCCTTGGCATTGGTATCCAGTTGTTTCGCCTGGGTTTTAAAACCATAGCCTTTGGAACTTAAGGCCAGAATTTCAGCTTCATCCTCGGCAATAAACACCTGAAGGAACCCCACCCCGCTGGCCGGAGAAAGTTTGGAACTTAAAGGTTCACCCAAACCCCGTGCCGATGGCAGCGTGTTAATGGCCAGTGCATAACTGCGACCGGTTTCGTCCAGCACATAGACTTTCTGATTGGATTTACCTTGGGCATGACTTAAATATTGGTCACCGGCACGGAAATTCAGGTTTTCGGCATCGACCTCATGACCTTTGGCAGAACGGATCCAGCCTGCTTCAGACAACACGACCGTTACAGGATCGGCCGGCAACATGTCCTGTTCATTAATGGCAAGTGCCTCGGCACGACGCACGATTGGTGAACGGCGGTCATCACCGAATTTTTTCGCATCTTCTTTCAGCTCATTAATGATCAATGCTTTTAAAGATTCAGGATTGGCCAGCTGCTCGCGGATAATGGCAGCACGCGCTTCCAGCTCTTCCTGTTCACGGCGCATTTCCATTTCTTCAAGTCTGGCCAAATGACGTAACTTGAGTTCTAAAATGGCTTCGGCCTGAATTTCGTCAATATTGAAATGGGACATCAGCACCGGTTTCGGCTGATCTTCTTCACGAATAATGCGAATCACTTCATCAATATTTAAATAGGCAATGATCAGACCCGCGAGAATGTGCAGGCGTTTTTCAATTTTATTTAAATGGTATTGCAGACGGCGCGTCACTGTGGTTTTACGGATTTCAATCCATTCCAGCAAAATGCGGCGAATCGATTTCACTTGTGGACGGCCATCAGCACCAATCATGTTCATGTTGACGCGATAGCTGGATTCCAGATCGGTCGTCGCAAATAAATGGCTCATCACTGCTTCGGCATCAATGCGGTTGGAACGCAGCACGATCACCAGACGGGTTGGATTCTGATGATCCGATTCGTCCCGCAAGTCACTGACCAAAGGCAGTTTTTTTGCCTGCATCTGATCGGCAATCTGGGTAATGACCTTGGAACCCGACACCTGATACGGCAGGTCGGTAATCACGATTTCATTTTTTTCAATCTTATACACCGCACGCATACGGTAACTGCCACGTCCTGTGGTCTGTACTTTAAGCAGTTCTTCAGGGGCAGTAATAATTTCGGCTTTGGTCGGCAAATCTGGGGCTGGAATATATTCCGCCACTTTTTCATCGGACAGGTTCGGATTGCGAATCAGGGCAATGGTGCCTTTCACCACTTCACGCAGGTTATGCGGTGGAATGTCGGTAGCCATCCCCACGGCAATCCCGGTGGTGCCGTTCAATAAAATATTGGGCACACGCGCAGGCAAGTTCACTGGCTCTTTCAGGGAACCATCAAAGTTGTCCTGCCAGTCACAGGTACCCTGCCCCAGTTCAGACAACAGCACTTCGCTGTATTGCGACAGTTTGGCTTCGGTATAACGCATTGCCGCAAAGGATTTCGGGTCATCCGGCGAACCCCAGTTGCCTTGACCTTCAATAAAAGGATAACGGTAACTGAATGGCTGTGCCATCAGCACCATGGCTTCATAACAGGCAGAATCACCATGCGGATGGTACTTACCCAGTACATCACCGACGGTACGGGCAGATTTTTTCGGCTTGCCGCTATGCTTTAAGCCCAGTTCACTCATGGCATAGACAATACGGCGCTGTACCGGTTTTAAACCGTCACTGATATGCGGCAATGCACGGTCCATAATCACGTACATGGCATAGTTAAGGTAAGCTTGTTCAGTAAATTCGGCTACGGAACGATTTTCTGTCGCATGATGCACAAGGCTGGTCATAAAAGCGTGAAATCCTAAATAATTCGTTTTTGTATCTACGTTGTTATGCTATGTCGCAGCTGCGGACTACACAAGGGCAGTAACCCACACTCTGCGACAAATTGTGTCTTATGGACTAAAAATATCCATTTTATAATAACCAATCAACTAAAAAACAAGCAATTTTATAAGCCAATCGACTCTAAGGTCTTACCTTTGGTTTCTTCACCCAGCAGCAGAATGATCAGCGCCACGGCAATTAAAACGGCGGTAAACATCATAAAGACATAGCTGAAACCTTGCTCCATGACCATCATATGCGTCACGGCGAAAGGAGCCAGAATACCGCCAATACGGCCAATTGCACCGGCCCAGCCTGAACCGAAAGCACGGATATTGGCAGGATACTGTTCTGGGGTATAGGTGTATAACACGCCCCAGGCGCCCAGGTTAAAGAAGGACATCAAACAGCCCCACAGCACAATCTGGGTCACATTGTCGGACTGGCCAAAGAAATAGGCCGACACCGCACACATGGCAATGAAACCGGCCAGGGTTGCCTTGCGTCCGAGTTTTTCCACCAGCCATGCTGCAGCAATATAACCCGGCAACTGGGCCAGAATCATTACCAGCACATACTCAAAAGACTGCACGATGGTATAGCCTTCTTTGACCAGTAAACTTGGTAGCCAGGTGAAAATGCCATAATAAGAAAATACGATACCAAACCAGATTAACCACAGCATGAGGGTACGGCGTGCAAAAATGCCGGACCAGAGTTGAGCGAAGCTAATATCATGCTTTTCAGCCACTGGTTTGACTTCAAAAATTTCAATGACTTCCACGCCACATTGCGCTTCAATTTTTTTCACCAAGGCATGCGCTTCTTTATGTCGACCCCGGTTAATTAAATAGGGAACGGATTCAGGTACCATTTTCCAGATCACGATGGCATACAGTGCAGGAATACCCCCTATCAGGAAAGCAGCATGCCAGCCAAAATCGGGAATCACAAAACGTGAAACCAGAGCCGCAACCAGCCAGCCCAAACCCCAAAAACTTTCCAACAATACAATAAAGCGTCCGCGGACATGGGCTGGAATATATTCACTCACCAGCGTTACGGCCACAGGTAGCTGACCACCCAATCCAAGCCCCACAATAAAACGGAACACCAGCAGCCAGGTCAGGTTCGGCGCAAAGGCACAAGCCGCAGTTGCCAGGCTATAAATGACCAGAGTGGAAGCAAAGACTGTTTTACGTCCCCAGCGATCCGCAAGACCGCCTGAACACACCGCCCCAATCGCCATTCCAATAAAACCAATGGAAACCACCCAGCTTTTATCATCCGGCGTCATGGCCCAGTCTTCGGCCATTTTGGCCAGAATAAAGGAAATTAATCCGGTATCCATGGCATCAAACATCCAGCCCAGACCAATCACCCATAGCAAGGTATAGTGAAACTTACCAATCGGTAAACGTTGTATACGTGAGACTAAATCCATAACAAGAGCTCTGATTTGGTGAAAGAATGCATGCTGCTTTCCCAACAGGATTTATTGTTGTATTAATTTTTATACGCCAATTTGCAGATGATGACCGCTCATTTCGTCGGTCATTCATCATATTAAGGCAATATTCTAGGAAGCATCTTTGGAAGATGCAGACTGGTCGTCGTCATCTTTATAGATAAATTTCGGCATTTCCAGACCAAAATAAATAGCGATGCAGCGCAAAGAGAAACCGAAGATCAAGGTCGAAATGACCGTGATTTCCAGCGAGAAGCCAATTTCCTGACAAACCCAGTAACAAATTACGGAAACAAAGGAAATACTGGCATACAGTTCACGGCGGAACACCAATGGCACATCGTTACACAGAATATCGCGCAGAATACCGCCGGAAACGCCGGTCAGGACGCCAGCGACGGCGGAAACCACAAAACCATGCCCCATCTCCAGGGCAATCTGACAGCCAATGATGGTAAAACCGATTAAACCCAGGGCATCAAGAATCAGGAAGATGGAACGTAAATGGCGCATCCATTTGGCAATCAGGATGGTGACAAAGGCAGCACAACAGGTCAGCACCAGATATTCCGGATGCTTGACCCAGGTCAGCGGATAATGCCCAAGCAATACATCCCGGACCGAACCACCGCCCAGCGCAGTCACGCAGGCAATCAGCGTTACCCCAAACCAATCCATACTACGCCGACCTGCCGACAGTGCTCCTGTCATGGCTTCAGCCGTAATCGCAATAATATAAATGACCAATAGCAACATTGCCCTGCTTCCACTGAGGGTTATCGATGCGCGCTATTCTAAGGCAAATTCAGGTGAAAATTACAAAAATTGCGCACAACATTGCTTAAATTTTTTCCCTGAACCGCAAATACACGGCTGTTTCATGGTGATTTGCATGTTTGTGGTCGGATCAAGGAAATACCAGGCATCTGCATGCTTCACAAAATGTGAAACTTCATGATGGACCTGCGCCTGATTGCCATCGTGATAATGGGCCTTGAATTCGACCTGGGCATGGTTCTTGTCCAGTTTTTCCCGGGCCTGAACGACTTCCAGCTTGAGCCACTGATTGGCCTTGCTCCAGTCACGAATTGCCGCCACATCCAGCGCCTGTTGCTGGCCTAAGGCTGTGGTTTTCACAATATAGTCAATTTCATGCCGGGCAAAGGCACTATAACGCGAACGCATCAATTGTTCTGCACTTTGTGCTTTGAGCTGCCCCAAATGCAAGGGCTGGCAACAGCGGGCATACTCCCCTGCACCACATGGACACTTTTCTTCTGACATCAATTTTTTCCAATAAAATAGCCCGACTCTGCGGGCTATTTTAATTCAATCTCGGGGTTGAAAGATCATCTGTGCAGGATGAAATTAACTTTCAGGTTCATTTTGATTGAGCGGGATAATATGGACCTTATCAATTTTATGGCCATTCATCGTCACCACTTCAAAAATGTGTTCGTCGGCTTCCAGTTTCTCGCCGCTTTCCGGCAGACGTCCTAGATGGAACAGGATATAACCGGACAAGGTCGAATACTGTTCGGACTCATCCACCAGATCACGGTTTAACAGTAAGGAAACATGACGAATATCGGTAGAACCTTCCAGGATTAAAGTTCCATCTTCCAGACTTTCTGCTGCAGTTTCAAATTCATCTTCATCCGGGAATTCACCGGCAATGGCTTCTAGCACATCAATCGGAGTGGCAATCCCTTCAATCGAACCGTATTCATTCAGTACAATCGCCATTTGCAGCGGTGCCTGACGCAATTGCTCCATCACCATCAATACCTGGGCATTTTCATGCATGATGACTGGCTCGCGTAAATGGCCTTCAAAATTCAGTTTTCCGGTTTCGATATATTCGTTCATGACTTTATGGGTCAGTACCACACCGGCAATATTATCCAGCTCACCATGCGCCACAATTAAACGCGAATGGGTCGTGCTTAATAACTGCTCTTTAATGGAGGCTTCGTCTTCATCCAGATCAATCCATTCCAGTTCCGGACGCGGTGTCATCACCGATTTGACTGGCCGCTCCGACAGTCCAAGCACGCCTTGCACCAGCACACTATGGTAAACCCCGTTGTCTTCATCAAAAACCTCATCGGCAAAGGCACGGGTCGCCAGCACATCTTCGGCTTCATTGTTTTGCGATTCGCTTTTCCCCCCCAGCATGCGCATGACGGCAGAAGCGGTGCGGTAACGCAGGTCTGTCGTGGTCACCATCCGCTCCTGGTTACGGCGCATGGTCTGGTTGATAAATTCGACAATCACCGAGAAACCAATCGCGGCGTATAGATAGCCTTTAGGAATATGGAAACCGAAGCCTTCTACAATGAGAGAGAAACCAATCATCATCAGGAAGCCGAGGCACAGAATCACCACGGTCGGATGTCTGTTGACAAAGGTCATCAGCGGTTTGGATGCCCACAGCATGATCCCGACTGCAATCACCACTGCAATCATCATCACCGACAGGTCTTTGACCATGCCGACTGCGGTAATCACGCTATCCAGAGAGAATACGGCATCCAGTACCACAATCTGGACGATCACCATCCAGAACGCTGCATGCACCGGGTTTTCTTCTTTCTGCGGTTGGGCGCCTTCTATGCGCTCATGCAGTTCCATGGTGCCTTTAAATAACAGGAATACGCCACCAAACAGCAAAATCAGGTCACGGCCGGAAAAAGGATGGTCCAGAACGTGGAATAGTGGCTGGGTCAAGGTCACCACCCAGGCAATGGAGGCCAGTAAAACCAACCGCATACACAAGGCCAAAACCAAGCCGACGATACGGCCTGCATTACGCTGTTCCGGAGGCAGTTTTTCTGCCAGAATGGCAATAAAAACCAGGTTGTCGATACCCAGTACAATTTCTAAAACCACTAAAGTTGCCAGTCCAATCCATGCCGATGGATCTGACATCCATTCAAAGATCATTGGATGTTCTCCTGTGCAGGATGATGAAGGACTGATTTTTGAAGGTTCATATTAAAATCGCTGAATATGCGATGAACAGCATTCTTTGTATTTTTTACGGAAGCATTGAAGTGTTCAGAGCGAGGACAACCACTACTCATGTTAATTCATTTATTGGAAAACAGATTTTTAGTATAGCAAGATGAAGTAGAAATTCATCCCTTTTTGCGTACCGGGCTGTTTTTCGCTCACCCAATATCAACAAATCTTTGCAAAGTCAGTATAAGGCTGATCACGACCTGTCATATTTAACCATTAAGCTAGAGACTGAAAAAATAAAATGCTATGGTAAAAATATAATGATGAACAGTGTATTAAAAATGACTCCCAAACATAACAATCCTACTCCCAAAACAACTCAACCTTTAATTGCACTCTACTGTGGTTCACGTTCAGGCAATAAACCGATTTATCAGGAAAAAGCCGTGGCTTTGGCTCAGGCACTGGCGGACCTGGGTTTCGGCATGGTCTATGGCGGCGCAAGTATAGGCCTCATGGGGCAAGTGGCAGATGCCGTCAGACAGCGTGGCGGTGAAACGGTCGGTGTGATCCCTGAATTTATGCTGGATTATGAAATTGCACATCACCAGCTGACCGAATTACACATTGTACAAAGCATGCATGAACGCAAGGCCATGATGGCTGAGCGTGCCAGTGCTTTTGTCGCTTTGCCCGGCGGCTTGGGCACGTTTGAAGAAATCCTGGAAATTGCCACCTGGGGGCAGTTAAATCAGCACCAGAAACCCATGATGCTCTATAACGTGAATGGCTTTTATGATGCCTTGATTAACCAGCTCGATCATGCCGTCAGTGAAGGCTTTTTACCGCCGCAGCATCGCGCTAAACTGATTATCTGCAATCATGCCGATCAGATTATCAATGCCATTAAAAATCTGGATGCACCAAAGCACTTTGCCATTTAAACCGATGTCCGAATACAAAAAGTGAGCTTACGGCTCGCTTTTTTTAAAGTTCAATTGAGCAGCTGTAAACATTAATCCCGAAGCCCTGTATCAAGCTGCGAATACTGAATTTGCTCTGATCGAGTTTTTATTTGATTTAACTTTCAACTTTTTTATAACGCTGATCTTGTGCATGAACACCCCTCCCATTTCTGGACCAATTCATCTTCCTGGCTATGAATAGCACAACTTTTTCTTACACCCTCTTGAACGGATTGCTTTAAACTCTGTAAAAAATCGCTTTAATATTGTTATGAACGCCACCCCTTCGCATCAAGCCCTGCAACCTGAATTCCGACTGCTGGTTCTGTTGGTATCAATCGGTTTTTTTATGCAAGGTTTGGACACCACCATTGTCAATACCGCAATTCCGGCCATGGCAGCCAATCTGGCTGAAGATCCGCTGCAGATGCATAGCGTGGTGGTAGCCTATGTGCTGTCGGTAGCAGCCTGTATTCCCTTAAGCGGCTGGCTGGCCGACCGTTTTGGCGTGCGCAATACCTACTTTGCCGCCATCATTATTTTTACTCTTGCCTCACTGGGCTGCGGACTGTCCAGCAGTTTAAACCAGCTGCTCTTTTATCGGGTAATTCAGGGCATTGGCGGTGCCTTGTTACTTCCTGTAGGCCGGCTGGCAATGCTCAAAGTCATTCCGCGTACCCAGTTTTTATCTGCCATGAGCTTGATGAGCCTGGCCGGCCTGATGGGTCCCCTGATTGGCCCGACACTGGGCGGATGGATGGTCGAAGTGGCAACATGGCACTGGATTTTTTTAATTAATATTCCGATGGGGCTTTTAGGGGTTCTCATCACCTTTAAAGCCATGCCCAACGTGACCGAGCCTGGCGTCAAGCCATTTGATTTTTCAGGTTTTATTTTGCTGGTGATTGCCATGGTGGGTCTTTCACTGGGCATTGAAAATTTTGCCAGCCCTCATCAATCGTTATGGTGGAGTATGGGTCTGGTGCTTGCGGGTGTATTGGCAGCGATTATCTATGCCATTCATGCACATACGCATCACAACGCGCTGTTCCGGAGCACATTATTCAGCAATAAAATTTATGCCATTGGCATTATAGGGAATTTCTTCGCCCGCCTGGGCGGCAATGCCATGCCTTTCCTGCTCCCCCTGATGTTGCAGGTCGCCTTTGGCTTTGAACCGTTTATTACCGGCCTGTTGATGATTCCGACCGTGCTCGGTTCGCTCGCCTCCAAGCCGATTATCCGCCAGATTATTCAACGCTTTGGTTATCGTCAGGTATTGCTGGTCAATACCTTATTGGTCGGCGCATGTATTGCCAGTTTTGCCCTTACCACGGCGGATACGCCGATCTGGTTAAGAGCCTTACATTTCTTTGTCTTCGGCATGCTGAATTCTTTGCAGTTTGTTTCCATGAATACCCTGACGCTCAAAGATTTACCCCAGCAGGATGCCAGCAGTGGCAACAGCTTTTTATCCATGATCATGATGGTCTCGATGAGTATTGGCGTGGCATTAGCCGGAACCTTGGTCAATGTCTTTAGCGCCTATTTCGGTAGCGAGCAGATCGTGACGGCTTTTCACAGCACCTTAATTTTCCTCGGCTGCATTAACCTGATTACCGCAGCCATTTTCTGGCAAATTCCACGTCATACCCAGATATAATCATACGCTATCAGAAACAGCGTGGTCTGAATGTTCAGATCGCGTTATCATGTATTTGATAAATCATGCCTAAATTATCTATGCCTAAAAAACGATTCGCCAAAAACAGTCATAAAAAGCTCTACGCCTCTTGCATGGGCTTGGGACTGATTTGCGCTGCAATCGTATTGTATGTTTTTGTCTTGCATCATAATCCTGCTTCAGCACAGGAATATCCGGTCAAAGGTTTTGATGTTTCACATCATCAGGGTGACATTCAGTGGCAGCAGATTTCCCCGCAGCGTTATCAATTTATCTATCTGAAAGCCACGGAAGGCGGCGATTTTAAAGACCGAAAATTTCAGGACTACTGGTTACAGGCACGTGAACATGGCTTGCTGGTCGGTGCCTATCATTTTTACCGTTTATGCCGGGATGGCGAAATTCAGGCGCAAAATTTTATTGAAACCGTACCGAATAAAGCCGATGCCTTGCCCCCGGTGATTGATCTGGAATATGACAGTAACTGCATCAACACCTATACCCGGGAACAACTGCTGAAAGAAATTCAGGTCATGCATGATCGGCTGTATCAGCACTATGGCAAGCAACCGATTTTCTATATTTCCAAGTCATTCTATAACATTGTTCTGGCGGGAGAGTTTTCAAAAACACCGCTCTGGGTCCGTGAATATCACGGCAAGCCCGATTTAAAAGGCAAGCCAAAATGGCTGTTCTGGCAGCATACCAATCAGGGTACCATCAAGGGTATTAACAAAGCGGTCGACTTAAACGTGTTTAATGGGGATGAGGATGACTGGACACGCTTTTTAGAACGCAATGGAATCTATCCACTTAAAAAAGTTGAAAATTTACCCCAAAAATAACAGGATAAGTCCACCTGTAACCACAATAAAAAATAAAACTGCATAAAAATGGGAAATTTATGGCAAATCAAAAAGGATTTTGGCGCGTGGCAGTAGGCATCAGCATACTCGTTGGGGTGGCTGCTGTCGTTTTACTCCTGCAACCTTCAGGTCAGATGTCGAATTTTCAAAAATGGCAATATC
Source organism: Acinetobacter sp. ANC 4216 (assembly GCF_004331195.1). NCBI lineage: Bacteria > Pseudomonadati > Pseudomonadota > Gammaproteobacteria > Moraxellales > Moraxellaceae > Acinetobacter > Acinetobacter sp. ANC 4216. Next base: position 242,620 of record NZ_SJOC01000002.1, read on the forward strand.
AAGCCTCTGAAAAAGCGGCTGCACCTGCAACGCTTCAGGTCAAATTCTTTGGCGTTTCCACCCTGCTTTTTGATGATGGCAAAACCCAAGTGCTGATTGACGGTTTCTTTAGCCGTCCTTCCATTGCACAGGTACTGTTCACCAAAATTCAAAGTCAGCCTCAAGTCATTCAACATATCATGCAACAGCAGCAGTTACAGCGCACCCAAGCCATTTTCGTGACCCATTCACATTATGACCATGCGCTGGATATTGCCGAATTCGGGAAACAGTTGCCAAACAGTAAAATTATCGGTTCACGCAGCACTTTAAATATCGCCCGGGGCGGACAGGTTTCAGAACGGCAATTGCTCCTGGTGCAGCCTTTAAGACCTATGATGTTTGGCCAGTTCAGAGTCACCGCCATTCCGTCACAACATACCCCACCTACTGCCGTGAATAATGACCTGGGTGAAGAAATTACCCAGCCGCTGCAACTTCCTGCCCATTTCTCGGCATTTAAAGAAGGCCATAGTTTTGACTATCTGATTGAACATTCAGGTCAGCGCATTTTAGTCAAAGCCAGTACGGGTGCTGTACCGGATCAACTGAAAAATTTAAAAGTGGATACTTTATTTTTAGGCATTGCCCAGCTGTCACGCCAATCGGAACAATTTCAGCAAAACTATCTGGATCAAACCCTGAGAACCTTACAACCTAAAGTCGTGGTACCGCTTCATTGGGATAACTTTTTCCAGCCAATTGACCAGCCTTTGGAATTTTTACCGTACCTGGCAGACAATACTGAACAAAGTTTAAAAATACTGATTCGGGCAGCCGAACAACAACGCACCCGGCTGGTTTTACTTAGTCAACCTGTGTCGTATCCACTTGATCCTGCTCTACAATCTGATCGGTGAAGATGAGATACTGAAGCCCAGCACGTACAGGCAGAGTTTGGGACTGCATGAGAAAAATCATTCACATCGATATGGATGCCTTTTTTGCATCCGTAGAACTCAAAGACCGGCCGGAGTTACAACATTTGCCGGTGGTCGTGTCTTCACATCATCCACGGGCAGTCATTTGTGCAGCGTCCTACCCTGCGCGCGAGTTCGGCTTGCGCTCTGCCATGTCGATGGCACAAGGCCGAAAGCTTTGTCCCCACGTGGTCATCATTGAACCCGATTTTGAAAAATATCGTGCTATTTCTGCACAAATTCATCAGGTATTTCAAGGTTATACTCCGCTGATTGAACCCTTGTCTTTAGATGAAGCCTATCTGGATGTCACAGAAAATCTGAAAAATATTCCGAGTGCCACAGAAGTGGCCATGCGTATACGGGAAGATATTTTCAAAGTTACCGGTTTAACTGCCTCTGCCGGGGTCGCACCCAATAAATTTTTAGCCAAAATTGCTTCGGACTGGAACAAACCGGATGGCATTTGTGTCATTAGGCCATCCCAGGTGCAGAATTTTATTCAGGATTTACCGCTAAAGAAAATTCCCGGTGTAGGAAAAGTGATGCAAGAAAAGCTCAAGCGGCTGCAATTGCAAACGCTGGGAGATTTACAAAAAATTGAGCAAAATGTATTGGTTCAGCATTTTGGCAAATATGGCAAACGACTTTTTCTCTATGCCCAGGGGATTGATGAACGGCCTGTACAAGTTGAACGTGAACGCCAGCAAATTTCCAAGGAAACCACCTTTGATGATGACCTGACCTTAATCCAATGCCAGAATGCTTGGCCTCGACTGATTGATCAGGTCTGGAGCAGTTTGGAGAGAAAGCAACTCTGTGCACGCGGGGTTTCAGCCAAACTCAAGTTAAAAAATTTTCAGGTCTTGCAACACAGCAAAAGTTTCAAACAGCCTTTACAAAATCGGCAACAACTGGAACAGGTACTACAACAGCTAATCACTGAAATGCATATTCCGGAAAGTTATCAGTTTCGCCTGATTGGCGTTGGGCTGTACCAGCTTTCGGAGCAGCAGGATCAGTCACAGCTTTCACTCTGGTAGTATTTGCACGTTTTTCAATCAAAAGAATGAAATTAGACCAATTAATCATACACAAACATGATTTTTGCGGTACTCTATGGGCGCGATACATTTATCCATGTAAACGCCGAGATGCTAAAAATCACCTTTACTTTTAGCATGCTGTCCTGTGATTGGCGTGACGATCAAATCCGAATGTTACAGGGCAACTCTGTTGAACCGCATGGACTCTCCATCACATCTCTTCTGCATTTTTTATACACTCTCAAAAAACAGCATATTTTCATACTGCACTGAATCATTTTATCAATGCTGCTGTAAATCCGTCTGATTTGCTCCGGTATGTTCTGATTTTCCTCCCTGTTAATTTTAAAAATATCTTCCGTGACAGTTTCAGCTCCATCATGGCTGCCCCGATAAATGATTTACGCTAAAGGCGCATGGCATTATGATATTGCCATCTACTAGGCTGCAGGCTATGTGCCCACACTATAGCGCTTAGCAACTATGCCGAAAATAAAGGACTCTTATTATGACAGTACAACGTCTGCACGTTGAAAAGCGCTTTTCTGAAATTGCCATTTCAGGCAACCTGGTCCATCTGGCGGGTCAATTGGCTGCGGATACAACGCTAGACATTAAAGGTCAAACCCGGCAAACACTGGAAATTATTGATCGCTTGCTGGCAGATGCCGGTACAGACAAGAGTCAGATTATGTCGGTGACCATTTATTTAAAAGATATTGAAAATGACTACGCAGCGATGAATGAAATCTGGGATGCCTGGGTCGCTGATATTGAAGCCCTGCCTCGCACCTGTGTCGAAGCCAAGCTGTATGCCCCTGATGTTTTGGTGGAAATGACCGTCACTGCTGTGCGTGCATCAAATTAAAAGCAAAAAAATAAGCATGAACAGTCATTCATGCTTATGCTGATTTAACCTAACATTCGGATTTTCTTTCGTCCCAAATCTGGATAAAACTCATACTTTTTTATTGTAGCTTCTGTTAACTCATCCAGCTGAAAATCAGCAGGGTTTTCAATTAAAAAATCTTGTCTTAACTGAAAATATTCCGGTACATCTTCATAGCGAATCACCCGATATCCAGCCATCGCCAACAGCGCATCCTGATATTGGGCATTTTGCGGATGCCTTAAAGCCATCGGATCATCCAGTGCAATAATGGCAGAAACCTGATGATGTTCATCTAAAATCACAAAATCTGCCACCATGTTACGATATTTATGGCGGGTACGGCTGTATTTGGTCGTCAACAAGGCATCAAATGAAACATGCGTCAACACTGTGCTGTGCGGCAATATTTCTTTGAGACGTGTAAAAGTTATCTGTTCACTAATATTAAAAATAGCTCTTTGTTTTAAAGCACTATCTTGCTGTTTAGCACTACCTTCCAGACTTTTCCAAGCCTTCAGCAGAACGCCAAACAGAAGTAAACTTCCGACCAAAATATAAATTATCATCCTCTTAATCCTTTAATTTTTTATAGTCTTTTCCGGTGTCACACCGATGATTGTTATAAAATTCAGTATACAACAATTATTTTTATTAAATATTTCAAGTAAACAAACTGCATTTAATCATGACAAAATCATCATAAATGCTGACAAAAAGTTGTACTGATTTTATTTTTACCTCTATGTCCAAATTGAATCCATTTTCAGACACAAAACAACTGTATCGCAAGGCACAGTAGGGATGCAAGATTACTTTTTGAGATTGTCCTACAATTCCGACGAACTGTTTCATTCGCCATTAATTTTTTAACTTAATGATAAAAAAAGAACGCCGGAGCGCTCTTTTTTATTTCTTAGATTAGCATTTGAAGTGCAACACCATGTTGTTGCCATAATACCTGACTCGGACTTTTAAAGCCGAGTCTTTTTCTTGGGCGATGATTCAAACGTTGAGTGATTTCTGCAATATATTCATCCGTATAGGCATTTAAATTACTGCCTTTTTTAATA